>NZ_WOWO01000001.1:0-317354 GCF_009831455.1 Salinirussus salinus
ATCATGCAACAAGCGGACGTTCCCATCGTCCCCGGCACGACTGACCCTGTCGAGGAGCCCGAGGAAGTCGTCGAGTTCGGCGAGGACAACGGCTGGCCCGTCGCCATCAAGGCCGAAGGTGGCGGCGGCGGCCGCGGCATGAAAGTCGTCCGCGACCCCGATGAAGCAGAGGACCAGCTCGAAAGTGCCAAACGCGAGGGTGAGGCTTACTTCGACAATGATTCCGTCTACCTCGAGCGCTACCTCGAAAATCCCCGCCACATCGAGGTCCAGATCCTCGCCGACCACCACGGCAACGTCCGCCACCTCGGCGAACGCGACTGTTCACTCCAGCGCCGCCACCAGAAAGTCATCGAGGAAGGCCCTTCGCCCGCACTCACTGACGACCTCCGGGAAGAGATCGGCGAAGCCGCCCGCCGCGGCGTCCGCGAAGCCAATTACTACAACGCCGGGACTGTCGAGTTCCTCGTCGAGGACCGCGACCGCGAGGACGGCGAACTCCTCGACGTCGGCGACGACTTCTACTTCCTCGAAGTCAACACCCGCATCCAGGTCGAACACTGTGTCACCGAACAGATCACCGGCATCGACATCGTCAAATGGCAACTCCGGGTCGCCCAGGACGAGGAGGTCACCTTCGCCCAAGACGACGTCGAGATCGACGGCCACGCCATGGAGTTCCGGATCAACGCCGAGAACGCCGCCGACGACTTCGCGCCGGCGACGGGTGGGACCTTAGAAACATATGATCCCCCAGGGGGCGTCGGAGTCCGCATGGACGACGCCCTCCGGCAGGGCGACGACCTCGTGACCGACTACGACTCGATGATCGCCAAACTCATCGTCGACGGCGAGGACCGTCAGGAGGTCATCGAGCGGGGCAAACGCGCGCTCGCGGAGTACGAGATCGAGGGCATCCACACGATCATCCCGTTCCACCGGCTGATGCTCGAGGACGATGCCTTCGTCGCCGGCCACCATACCACGAAATATCTCGACGAGGAACTCGACCCCGAGCGCATCGACGAAGCGCAGGAACGGTGGGGGAAAGAAATCGAGTCGGCGGCCGAGGACGACGAAGAGGTCACCGAGCGCATCTTCACCGTCGAGGTCAACGGCAAACGCTTCGAGGTCGACCTCGAAGAGCGCGGGGCGCCCGCGCTCGACCTCGGCACCGTCGACACCAGCGGCGGGGGCGGTGGCGGCCAGCGCCCGGACCGGGCCGGCCCCGACTCCGGCGAGAGTGGCGGCGGGGGCGGCGGCGGTGGGTCCACGGCGACCGCCGCCGGCCAGCAGGTCACCGCGGAGATGCAGGGCACCGTCTTGGACGTGAACGTCGCCGAAGGCGACGGGGTCGAGGCGGGCGACGTCCTGCTGGTGCTCGAAGCGATGAAGATGGAAAACGACATCGTCGCCGAATCCGGCGGCACCGTCACCGAAGTGGCCGTCGGCCCCGACCAGAGCGTCGACATGGGCGACCCGCTCGTCATTATCGATTAGACTGGACGACCAGAAGGAGGTTCACCTCCCACACCGTCGAAGCAGCAGGAGAGGTCTTCGGATAAGAGAGCTATACACTTCGAAACGGACACTCTCTGTAGGCTGGTCGGATGGTCCTGCGACCGGGGATAACCATAGATTTATATTTTGTGGGGGGACAGTGAGTCGCATGCGATCCGCTGGCAAGAGCCACGAGCCGGTAACGATGGAGTTTGACGACCGCCCGCTCAGTGAGCAGACGATGAACAGCATTCTCGAGAATCGTGCAACACACCTCGGGGACGCGCCGTTCATTCGGTACGGTCCTGAGGAACGGGATGTCTCATTCGCTGAAATGGATGAGACAGCGAATGCGATCGGAAACTCCCTCCTCGACCTAGACATCGCGCATCAAGCGAAAATTTCGGTCATGGTCCGCCACCCGCTCCAAACGCTGTTTGCGATGTTTGGAATCCACAAAGCTGGTGGTGTGTATTGTCCGATCAACTTTGAGTACAAGGGTGATGCACTCTCATACCAGCTCAACGATACGAACCCCGAGGTGCTGATCATCGAGGACCAGTATGTAGAGCGGCTGAATAATATCGCTGATGACCTCACAACGGACCCGGAGATCGTCGTCTATGAGACCGATCACCCAAGCAGCCAGCTGGATGCCTCGTTTGAGTCACGGACGTTCCAGTCGATGACCACCGGCGACAAAACGTCCCCAGAAGTGGACCTGACCTGGGATGATGAGGCCAGCATCATCTATACCTCCGGGACGACAGGGCGCCCGAAGGGCGTGGTCTTGCCGCACCGCTGGATCTTTGCGAACTACACCTTCATCTTCAGTCAGACACTGAACGAGGAGGATGTGGTCCACACGTCGCTCCCGCTATACCACGTTGGTGGCGTCTATGCTGATATCACGTCAGCGCTGGTCGCCGGCTCGAGCGTCGGCCTTTGGGACCGGTTCAGCCCTGACTCGTTCTGGGATCGCATCGAGAAGTACGGTGCAACAAGCGTGACATTCATCTCGGTGATGTGGACCTGGCTCGTGAAACAAGAAGAGCAAGAAGACGATCACCGGAACACGATCAACAAAGTGAGCGTGATCCCGCTGCCAGACAACCATGCTGAAATCGCGAAGCGGTTCTCATTTGACTTCGTGTTAGCGGGCTTCGGCCAGACGGAGTCAGGGATCCCCGTCGGAGGCTTCATTCACACCGCACAAGGGGAACATGCGACGCCGGCGGACTTACGGAAGGGAATGCGACCCGACGAGGTGATTAGCCAGTGTGAACAGCTTGGTGTCCCGGTGGTCGATGAAGCTCCGGGTGGGCGATACATGTCGAAGCCGATGGACCGGTATATGGAAGCGACCGTCCTGGACGACCACGATGAGCGCCTCCCCCCGGGCGAAGTGGGGGAATTCGCAGTCCGGTCCAAAATGCCCGGTATCCTGATGAAAGAGTACTATAACAAACCCGGAAAGACGGTGGATGCCTGGCAAAACCTTTGGTTCCACACAGGAGACGCCGCGTATCGAGATGAGAATGACAATTTCTACTTCGTCGATCGTATTGGCGACGTCATTAGGCGGCGTGGTGAGAATATCTCCTCAATCCAAGTGCAGGATGCAGTCACGGCATACGACCTCGTCAATGAAGCGGCCGTGTTCCCGGTCCCTGCCGAAGAGGGGGGCGAGGACGCGATCGCAGTCGCAATCGAGACCGACCGGAAAGACGAATTCTCCGAACAAGGACTGCGCGACCACCTTGCTGACCGATTGCCGGAGTTTATGCACCCAGACCACGTCAAGGTCATAGACGAGATCCCGACCACGGAGACGAACAAGCGGGAAAAATACAAACTCCGGGAGCAGTTCTGACGGCCGCCCCTATTGAACCTACATCATGACCAAGGATTCGACTCACCCCAAGATCGAGGACCGGCGCGAGCTAGATACAGACGCACTGTTGGAACGGGTCCAAGCCGCCAAACGCGACATCACAGACGAGGCGCGTCCAAAGCAAGTCAAAAAACAACACGAGAACGGAAAACTCACCGCCCGGGAACGCCTCGAGTACCTGTTCGATGGTGGCACATACATGGAATTCGGGCAGCTCGCTGCTCCGCATCCCGCAACACCGGAAATCCATGACTGGGAGCGTGAGGATGCTCCAGCTGATGGGGTCGTAACGGGGATTGGTGACGTCGACGGGCGACCTGTTGGTGCTGGGGCGATGGATTTCACCGTCAAAGGCGGTTCATTGGGACATACCGGTGCCTACAAAATACGACGAATCGCAGAACTGGCCTCCAGACGCGGCTTCCCGTTTGTACTCTTACACGACAGCGGCGGACACAGGATCCAGGAAGGCCTCGACGCGCGACCATACGCCTACGGCGATCCAACAGGACCAACTGGAATCTTCACCCTCCAGTCGAAACTGTCTGGGTGGGTCCCGCAGATCTCCGCCATGATGGGACCGGGATTCGCGGCGTCGACAAACTATGCAGCAACATCTGATTTTGTCCCAATGGTCGAGGGAACGTCGACGATGGGTGTCGCCGGCCCGGCGCTCGTCGAGGCAGCATTGGGCGTGGATCTCACCAAAGAGGAGATCGGCGGCGCGCGGTTCCAGACCGTTGAAACCGGGATGGCCGACCGGATGTTGGAGGATGACAAGGCCTGTCTCGATGCGATCAAGACGTTTCTCTCGTATTTCCCGTCAAATGCCAATGAACAGCCACCCGTGCAGAGCACGTACACCGCTCCAACCGAGGAAGAACGCGAGAATCTGTTGGAAACCATCCCCACAAACACAAAGAAGGGATACGATATCTACGAGATCGTCGCGGGGATCATCGACCGGAAATCCTTCTTCGAACTCAAGCCAGAGTATGCGCGCAACATCGTGACGGGCTTCGCGCGGTTGGAAGGACAGCCCGTTGGAGTGCTCGCTAACAACCCGCGGATCATGTCCGGGACGTTCGACGTGCCTGCCTGCGACAAGGCAGCGCATTTCATCAGCATGTGTGACGCATTCGACCTGCCACTGGTGTTCCTCATGGACGCACCCGGCGTGTTACCTGGCCCAGATTCGGAGCGACAAGGGATCGCTCGCCACTCGGGAAAAGTCCTATTCGAAGTCAATCGCGCAACGGTACCGAAACTGAGCATCGCCCTCCGGCGGGGGTACGGATTCGGGTATGTCCTCATGGCCGGCGGCCGGTCAACATACAATGATTTAACGGCCGTCTGGCCAACCGCCGAGATTGCAGCGATGGGGATCGAGGGCGCCGTCGACATCGCCTACCGACGGGAAGTCGAGGCCGCTGACGATCCCGAGCAAAAACGCGAGGAGCTCATCCAGAAATTCATCAACCGAACCGGGGCAATCCGAGCCGTCGAGCACTTTGGGGTCGACGCTGCCCTCGACCCGCGAAACACTCGGGACTGGCTGCTGCAAGCGCTCCGATACTCCAAAGCAGACTACTCGGAAACGTGGCCACCGAAGAAACACGATATCAACCCGATCTGACAAGGCAGTCGGTGATCATTGACCACGGGTTGGAGACAGGGGTCACTGGATGAAAGCCGTTTCGAGAACGGTGGCTGCCCGGGGGATACCCCCGGGAAGCGGCGGGATAGTAACCGATCGTCCAAACGGCTGGCGTCAGTGGACAAGTCAACGGGCTGGATTGGTAGTGACGTAACCGGACGATCGGCATATGGACTGACTTCCAATCATTACTTAAAGGTTTTGTTATTCCATGCCTCATCTGCGTGGAGGTCGGAGCAGCCGGAATGAGCCATGTCATAGAAAGCGTCTCAAACAGTGTTTCAGACAGGCCCTACAGCGGGCAGATTGGGGCGACGGAGAGGGAACAACTTGGGCGGAGTGAATCGGCTCTAGATCGGATTGATCCCGTGCTTCTTCGGTGGCCAGGACTCTTCGTGGGGTGTTTCTGACCGTGTTAGCGCATTCATGATCCACTCTCGCGTTTCGGGTGGGTCGATTGCGGCATCGATTCCGAAGCCCTCGACGGCCCGGATCGCCCCGGTCTGATTGATGAACTTCTGGATGAGTTCCTCGCGTTTTTCGTCGGGGGCATCCGCTGCTTCAATTTCACGCCGGTAGGCGATGTCGACGGCCCCCTCAATCCCCATCGCCGCGATTTCCGCCGTCGGCCACGTGACGGTGAGTTCGTTATCCGTTGTGCGTCCGCCCCCCATCATCACGACACCGAATCCATATCCTCGCCGGAGGACGACGCTTACCTTCGGCACTGTCGAGCGATTGATCTCGAACATGACCTTCCCGGAATGGCGTGCGATTCCCTGTTCTTCGGAGTCAGGGCCCGGCAACGTGCCGGGGACGTCCATGAGGAAGATCAGTGGCAGGCCGAACGCGTCACACATACTGATGAAGTGTGACGATTTATCGCATGCAGGCACGTCGATCGTCCCTGCTTTGATCCGTGGGTTGTTTGCGATGACGCCAACGGGTTGCCCTTCCATGCGGGCGAAACCGGTCACGATGTTGCGAGCGTACCGTGGCTTGAGTTCGAAAAACGAGCCCTGATCGATGATCCCGGCGATCACGTCGAAGATATCGTACCCCTCCTTGGGGTTTGTCGGGATAATCCGGCCCAGCTGGTCCACCGCTTCCTGTGAGGGGGCCTCGTATCGCGATTCAGTTGGCGGGTTTTTATTCGCGTTCTGGGGCAGGTACGACAGGAACATCTTGATTCCATCCAGGCATGCTTTGTCATCCTCGTAGACGACGTCTGCCATGCCTGTCGTGGCTGTCTGGAAGTCGGGCCCGCCCAGCTCTTGTTTGGTGATGTCCACACCTAAGGCTGCACGGACGAGCGACGGCCCCGCGACACCCATCGTCGACTTGTCCGCGACCATGGGAATGAAGTCGCAAGACGCAGCGTAATTCGTGGGTGCTGCGAACCCAGGCCCCATCATTGCGGCAATTTGGGGAGCCCAACCCGAGAGTTTCGTTTGGTACTGGAAGTCACCGGTCTTTGGGAATGGGCGTGCGTCAAGTCCCTCCTGGATACGATGGCCGCCACCATCATGTAGGAAAATCAGCGGGTAGCCCCGACGAAGGGCCAGTTCTCCGACCCGGTGAACTTTTTCGCCACCTGTGTGCCCGATCGAGCCGCCCTTGACGGTGAAATCTGTCGCGGCAACGGCGACGGGACGTCCGTCAATTTCGCCCAACCCAGTCACGACGCCGTCCGCGGGGGCATCCTCACGACCCCAATCAGCTGTTTCCTCTGTTTCAGGAGCAGGGGCTGCTAACCGACCAAATTCATCAAACGTTCCCTCATCACAAAGATAAGAGACCCGCTCACGGGCGCTCAGCTTTCCCGCCTCGTGTTGCTTGTTGATCGCTTCTTGTCTGTGTTCATCTAAGAGCTCTTCCTTTGCTTCCTGGAGTCGACGCCGAAGTTCTTCTGTGTCAAGCTGTCTTCGATCCTCAAGATTCTCCGTCATTGGTTGCAACCCCGGGACTGGACGTGTGCAAACGTCTGGGGATGAGCCGAGCAGCGGCCATCTGCGTCTTGTTGAATCGAGACACTATTCGAGAGTCTCACACTCGTGGTTGTCGGCGACATCGTAGGGGAGTCGTCAAGGGGGGCAATAAAAATTGTTCCACCCCCTCAGACGAGCGGCACCGGTAGTTTTATCACCAGCTGGTTTGGTATCGCAACGCATGGCGGAACCTGATACAGAGATCCCTGCGATCACTGCTAAGTTCGACGACGAGCCACTTCATCAGCAAACGATGAATTCGGTCCTTGAAAATAGGGCCGAACAAATCGGGTCAGAGCCGTTCATTCAGTATGGACCTGAGGAGCGGACTGTCACGTTTGCGGAAATGAATGACGTGGCGAACGCGATCGGAAATGGGCTCGTTGATGCCGGTATCCGCCACGAAGAGAAAGTGTCGGTGATGATGCGCCACCCGCTCGAAACGTTGTTTGCGATGTTTGGGATTCACAAAGCTGGCGGCGTGTATTCGCCGATCAATTTCGAGTACAAGGGAGATGCACTCTCCTACCAGCTCAACGATACGGATCCCGAAGTGCTGTTTATTGAAGACCGATATATTGAACGCCTCAATCACATTGTCGACGATTTGGAGTCATTGCCGACGGTGGTCATCCATGACACCACATCGGAAGAAGCGTCGTTGAACAGTGATTTTGAGCAGCTGTCCTTCTCTGACCTGAAGAACGCAGCAACCGATAATCCTGGTGTTGAGACATCGTGGAGCGACGAAGCATCTATTGTGTATACCTCAGGAACAACGGGACGGCCGAAGGGTGTAGTGCTTCCCCACCGCTGGATATTCGCGAATTACACCTTATTCTTCGGGCAAACACTGAATGAAGACGACGTGGTCCATACCTCACTACCGCTCTATCACGTGGGTGGTGTCTACGCCGACATTACCTCTGCCCTCGTTTCCGGATCGGAGGTCGCACTGTGGGACCGGTTCAGCCCGCACGATTTCTGGGATCGGATCGACAAATATGGAGCGACGAAAACGATCCTATTGTCGGTGATGATGCCGTGGCTCATGAAGCAGCCGGAGAAACCGGATGATCATGAGAATCCGCTGAAGATGGTCCATATGCAGCCGCTGCCAGATAACTATGATGAGCTAGCCGAACGGTTTGGCTTCGATATTGTGACTGCTGGCTTTGGCCAAACAGAGTCCGGTAACCCTCTGGCGGGACTCATCCACGCGAGCAAGGACGCAACACCAACCGACTTGCTGGAAGGCACCCACCCGGATGAAATAATCCAGACTGCAGAGGATCTCGGTGTCCCTGTAGTGGACGACCTTTCCGAGGATCGATATATGGGGCAGGAAGTGTTCTTCATGGAAGCGGAGGTCCTCGATGAAAATGACGAGGCACTCCCACCCGGGGAAGTCGGTGAACTCGCGTTCCGGCCCAAACAAGCGGGCATCCTGCTGAAAGAGTACTACAACAAGCCGGAGAAGACTGTCAACGCATGGCGAAACCTTTGGTTCCACACAGGGGACGCTGCCTACAAAGACGAAGACGGCAATTTCTACTTTGTCGACCGGATCGGTGACGTGATCAGACGGCGGGGTGAAAACATCTCATCGATGCAGATCCAGGACACACTGAATGCTCATGACAAAGTCGGGCAGGCTGCAGTCTTCCCAGTCCCGGCTCCTGAAGGGGGAGAAGACCAGATCGGCGCGGCCATCGAACCAGCGGACCCCGATGACTTCTCGAAAGCAGATCTGACGCCGCATCTCGATGAGAATCTTCCGGACTTCATGCATCCTGATGAGCTGTTGGTCGTCGACGAACTGCCAACGACTGAAACCAATAAGATCGAGAAGTACAAACTCCGCCAGCAGATAACCGGCGACGACTAAGTGTAGTCTCCTGGTATGTCCAAGCACATGGAGTCAGACCGAGTGTGTCGCGTGAGTGGTAACCCAACCTCCGAAGAGAGTGCGGTGATCGTCTCGGTCGTGCGGTCAGTAACTGGACAGATCGCACAAGCCCAAGCACTGGACGGCGACGATCAGACCGCCGGTGACGAATTCGCGGATCCCTCTGAATCACACCCCGATACGCAAAGCAAGGACAGAAAGTCGACGCGGGAGAGGTTGGAGCACCAGCGGGTGTGTCCAATCTGCAACCAACGGTACGACTCCAAGTATACACTGAACAACCAACGTCGTATCTTCACCGCAGAAAAGTCCGTCATTTGCTTTGATAGGGACAACGACGCCGTCTACCAACATTCACAGTAGCCGGGAAAGAGACGCGCGGATGTGATTCAAGCCGACAGCACCCGCCTGGAGGCGGGTCAAGAGGTATTTTGTTGGCCGATGGTCCAAGTCCATCTTCCGTGGCTGTGAGTCCAACCACACTACGTTAGCGGTTTTCACAAATTTTACGAAACAATTATATGCCCTCCCGGGACAGATGGTACACAGCGGCGCGCCAAAGCATACCAAGGTCATAACTATGGTTAAAGATGAACTCACCCGGCGGCGGGCACTGCAGACGCTCGGCGCCACTGGCACGCTCGGACTGACAGGGATCTCTGGATGCGTTGGACTTGGAGGCAGTGGGGGCTCCGGTGGGGATGGTGGAACGATCACCATCGGAGAGCTGAATCCCCTCTCAGGCCAGGCATCAGTGTATGGGCAACCGGAACATCAAGGGCTCATGGTCGGAGTCGAGGACCGTGGTGAATTCGAGGTTGACGGGTCCACATACAGCTTTGAGGTGACTTCGACTGACGACCAGTGTACGAACCAGGAAGGCGTCAACATTATCAGGAGATATACACAGCAGGAAGGAATTCGCTTCATCGCTGGGTCACTGTGTAGTAACGTTAACCAAGCAGTGGCCTCAATTGTTGACCAGGAAAACGTTTTACAGTTCATCCACGGTTCATGGGCGCAGGCACTATCATATGGCCGTGATAACGTCTTCCGCAACTCCTATACTGGGGCCCAAACTGATCCCGCGTTCGTTGAATTAGCCCAGTCCGAAGGCTGGGATAAGGTTGCCATGATTGGGGACGAAAAACACCCCTCGATTCTCGACAGCCATGAGCGGCTCGCAGAAGCGCTCCCGGAGGCTGGTATTGAGGTCGAGGTCATCTGGTATGAACGAGGGCAGGAAGACTATTCCACACAAGTTCAGCGTGCCAGCTCGTTTGAACCAGATGCACTGGAGGTCGCTGGGTATACCGGAGACGTCTACTCCGCAATCAGCCAGGCAATCGACCTCGGCATGGATGTCCCGATCGTCGAACTATCGAACTCATCCGAAGGGGCAATCCGGGGTGCTGTCGATGATATTAGCAAGTACGAAGGGGTGATGCCTCTGGGCGCTGCCCTGTCACCGGCTATCGCTGAGTCCGGGCATGAACCGGGGGAAAACTTCGTCGACAAGGTTCAAGACGAATTCGGCAGCGATGTCCCGTGGCACGTTGGCGGCGCTCATTATGACATGGTGTTTGCGCTCTCGACGGCCATGCAGAACGCTGGAACTGTTGAAGATATTGACGCCATTCGGGAAGAGCTACTGAATCTGACCATCGACGAGGCACTGAGTGACGCGCCAATCGGTGGGCCGGCGCAACTGTATACGCCAGTCCCCGAAGAACGTCTCTACGACGACCACGGCCAATCATGGTTCCCGAGTCTGCTCCGACAATGGCAGGATGGGGACCTCAACGTGATCGACACTGTTGAACTCTCGTCTGTGCCTGCTTACCCAGAGTCACTGACTGAATAGAACTGGGATCTAGGCATACATACAGCATTTCAACATGGTTGCAGAAACACTGTCGTACTTGTTTCAGTTGGTATTCAACGGGATGGTCAACGGTAGCCTCTACGTCCTCATCGCGCTTGGCCTCACCCTCATGTTCGGCGTGTTTGGGATCCCGAACTTCGCCCACGGCCAGGTGTACATGATCGGGGCTTACGTTACGTGGTTAGCGGCGGGCATTGGAGCCTCTTTCTGGCTTGCTGTCTTGGCAGCGGTGTTAACGACTGCTGCTCTCGGCGTAGCGATGGATCGGGCAACCTATGCTCCAGTCAAAGCCCGAACTGGCGGTGGAATCTCTCTCTTATTGGTCGCATTCGCGTTATATGAACTGTTAGGTGGGACTGCAGAATTGCTCTGGGGTCCAACCGGTCGGAGCATCCAGTTCCCGATTACCGGACGAGCAGAGGTCTTCGGGCTGGTTCTGACCTATGACCGGATCTTCATCATCGTGTCCACACTCCTCTTCATCCTCGGGATCCATCTGCTGGTCCAGCGGACGAAGTTCGGAAAAGCACTTCGGGCACTGAGTCAGGATGAAGAGAAGGCCACGACGTTGGGGATCAACAGCACTCGGATCTCCGTGATGACATTCGCGATCGGAAGTGGTCTTGCCGGGGTCGCTGGTGCCTTCATCGGTGCAATTTACGGATTAAACCCGTATATGGGACTGGAGCCGGTTCTGAAGGCATTTGTCATCGTCGTCGTCGGCGGGATGGGTAGCGTCGTCGGTGCGATTTTCGGCGGCTACCTCCTTGGGATCGGCGAGGCAATTACGACTGGGTACCTGCAAAGTGAATTCTCGACAGTGCTGACGTTCGCGCTGCTGTACGTGTTGCTGCTTGTTCGCCCGCACGGTATCTTTGGTGAACCGGAGGAGCGATAATTATGAGTGCAGCAACCACCAGCCGCCTGACATCCGCGTTCTCGTTCACCAGGGCCGTTGTCTGGGCGACGCTGATTTTCCTCGCTGCGATTCCACTCCTGTTCATGAACGGATTGGCAACCGGGTACACCCTTCACATCTTCATTCTCGTCTTGGTGTACAGCCTGCTTGCGACGTCGCTGAACCTCTTGGTCGGCTATACCGGTCCGGAATCATTCGCACACGGAGCGCTGTTTGGCATTGGCGGATACGCCACCGGGATCCTCGCACTCGAGTTCGGGGTACCAGTCTTTGCCGGGATTTTGCTAGGCGCTCTGGCGGCAGTCGCAGCTGCCTTCTTCATTTCACTCCCCAGCCTTCGATTGAAGGGGATCTATTTCGCAATCCTCACCATTGCTTTCCAGGTCATCTATCAGGATTCGCTATTGATATTCTCCGACATCACTGGCGGGATTAATGGATTGGCTGGAGTGCCATCTATCCCCGGTGTGTTTGGGCTTGACTCAGCCGTCGTTGACTACTACGTCGTGATGATTGCGTGCGTCGGCTCAATCTACCTGCTCTACCGGATTATTAATTCGGGACTCGGCGACACATTCAAGATGATCAAACAAGACGAGGAAGTCGCAAAGCACCTCGGATACAACACGACTCGGTACAAAATCCTCTCATTCGTGATATCGGCGTTCTTTGCTGGGTTAGCCGGCGGGCTCTTTGCACAGCACAATGCCTTCGTCGGATTGACCCTGTCAAACCTCTTCATTTCATTCCAAATCTTCGTCTTCGTCATTGTTGGTGGAGCTGGATACTTCTGGGGCCCGATCGTTGCGGCTGTCTTTATCACATATCTTGAAGAATTGTTATCCCTCGCATCCGTCTATTCGCGCGTGCTCACGGCGCTTATGTTGCTCATTGTGATTGTATCAATACCGAATGGTATTGCAAGTATATCGTGGCGTGAACATATCCATTCGGCCGGCCATCGCGTCGGTCTTCTATCGAAAGCTAATAGGGATGATCCAAATGCTTAGGCTAGAAAATGTGCGTAAATCGTTTGGCGCGATCGAGGCGCTGGACGACGTGAGTCTGTCGGTTGACAACGGTTCAATCAACGGTCTTATTGGTCCGAATGGTGCTGGTAAGACAGTCCTCTTCAATGTCATCACTGGTCGCTACAAACCTGATTCTGGCCACATATATTTCAAAGATACAGATGTAACTAGCAAACCGACATATGAGCGTGCACGTATGGGCATCGCCCGTGGATTCCAAGAGCTTCGACTCTTCCCGGAACAATCAGTTATCGAGAATCTGATGATTGCTGCCCAACCAAAACCTATCCGCCATAATATCAAGACGGTGTTCTCGAATCGACAAAGCGATGACATCCGGGAGCAAGCAGAAGCTATTCTGACGGAGCTTGAGATCCACGATAAAAAAGACATCACCGCCGGCGAAATGTCGTTCGGGCAGCAGAAGCTGGTTCAATTTGGGATGTTACTCATGGTTGAACCAGAATTGATTATGCTTGATGAGATCATGGCCGGCGTGAACCCAAACCTCACAGAGAGAATGAAAGAGTACGTAAGAGAGTACAATGACCGGGGGACGACGTTTCTGATCGTCGAACACGACGTCCCATCGATAATGGAGTTGTGTGATCAAGTGACGGTGCTCAATTCAGGCCGGCGTCTTACTACGGGTACACCGGCTGAAATCCGTGAAAACGAGGAGGTTATCGAGGCCTACCTCGGGTGATACAATGCTAGAACTAGAAAATATCCACACAGGTTACGGGCCAATCAAAGTCCTCAACGGCGTCGATCTTGAGGTCGGTGACTCCGAAATAACTGGGATTATTGGCCCGAACGGTGCCGGGAAGTCCACCTGCTTCAAAGCAATCTTCGGACTGATCGATACGTGGGAGGGCGATATCCGCTTCCACGGTGAGTCGATCACGGAGATGCGCTCGGACCTGATCCTCAAAAAGGGGATCTGCTATGTCATGCAAGGCCGTCATATCTTCCCGAAACTCACTGTCAGGGAAAATCTCGAAATGGGTGGGTATTCACTGGAGAGCTCCGAGGAGATCGAGGAGAATATCGAGTCGGTTTATGAGACCTTTCCAGCGCTCCGTGAGAAAAGCTCAGCCCAAGCTCGGTTGCTGAGTGGTGGTCAACAGAAGATGTTAGAGTTGGGGATGGCGTTGATGGTCGATCCTGATCTGTTGCTACTGGACGAACCATCCCTGGGGCTAGCACCCGCAATCCGGTCAGACATGTTCGATATCATTACCGACTTGACGGAGAAAGAGGACCTCTCTATCCTGGCGATTGAGCAAAATATCCGAGAGCTGCTCGAGATTGCCGACCGCGCATATGTTCTGGAGCAGGGATCTGTGAGAATGTCCGGCGGTGGCCAGGAATTGTTGCACAACGAGGAAGTGATCGACCTCTACCTCGGAGCCGTCGCCCAGGGCTAAGCCATACCTTTTTCGGCACCTGATTGAGGGGTCGATGGCCGGGTGCAACAACTTTCGTTGCAATCGATAGACCCCGTATGGCGCTACTCAATTCAGCCGAAAAAGACGCCGTAGCGACGATAGAACATCCTTTGAGCCACGAGCCTGGATACTGGTTCCCGTGGATCTTGTGGCGGTATTACTTATCGACTCGGTGGCCACCAATGAACAGATCATCTGCGGGTCTATCGAGCTCCTCAGTGTAACGCTCGTGGTATTCCATCAACTGGAAGAGCGCTCCGGTGGGATTTTGGGGCGAGACGAATGCCTCTGTCCAGCCCTCGAATTCTTTGTAGTCGATTACGCTGATGCCCTGGGCTTCGAGAGTCTTGATAACCGTGTCGATATCTCCCACTTCGAGGGTGACGTGGTGAAGTCCGGGTCCTTCCTCGTCGAGGAATTTTGTGAGAAACGACCCATCGGCCACAGGCTCGATCAATTCGAGTCGTGAGGCACCACCTAGCGTGTAGTACACCCAGCGGAACCGACCCTCGACGGTGCCATCAGCAAGCTTGTCACAGCCCAAAGCCAACAGTACTGGCTCGGCTGCAATGATAACAATATGACTTTATTATATTAATAAGAAATTTATATCTTAGCATAGTATTTGGCACCGGCCACAACGTCCCGATAGCAATCTACAGATCTTGCGCGATGAAGACGTATAGAGCACTACTTGCGTAGGATACGTATCACGGGAGGAAAACGAACTCGTGGCGTCTAGAATACCCGTATTTTTAGCAAAATGACTTAGATAAACATATTTAATCAGTATTTCTCTATTTAGTCGTATAAAAAACAATTATACAGAAAATAATGGGGCGAACGTATAATTTTTCGGCACGGCCGACCAAAAATAAAAGAAGATAGACTAAAAATATATATTCATTCGTATATTTTAGGTGTATGGCGACCGCTATCTGCTGTGTCCGAAGGCGTCGTCAGGCGGTCGCTGTCTCCCCGATCGTAGCGGCGAGTTCAGGTAAGACGTCCTCCCCGACGTCTTCGATGTACCCGACTGTCCTGAGAACGGACCACCACGACATCGAGACGCCGCTCCCGCCGTGACCGTAATTGTGGATGACGTTGCCGTCCTTTTCGATCCGCATCCCCTTGGTCCGATAGGGCCTGAACCCGTGCTTGGCTCTGATCGCGTCCCTGTCGACGTCGACATAGTCGCTCATGATGTCTTTGTTGACCGTGTACAGACGTTCCGGGATCGTCTCACCGTCGATCGTCATGGGCTGCTCCGGGGATTCACCTGTCCACTCGCCATCGTGCATGTCCCCCATCAAGTAGGACCCGCCAAAGAGGACGGTGTCCTTCCGGGGGTACATGTACGCATAGTGGGTATAGTCCGTCGGCGTGTACGTGTACGAGAACGGGAGCGGTTCCTGTCCGTCGTACGGCACCTGGAGGATGTGGCCCTTGACGGCCTTCATCGACTCATCGCCGAACAGTTCTCTGCTGCCGTACCCCGAGCAATTGAAAACCGTCTGTCCTCGAAACGCGTCCAGTTCGTCGGGCGTGACGGTCCGCCGTTCGACTTCACCGCCCAGCGCGAGGTACGCGTCGTACAACTGTGGGATGTACTCCGGCATCTCGACGAAATACTCCTTGCAGACGTAGCCGCCACGGATCGCGTGGCCAGAACGGGACGGGATGTCGCCGTCGTAGGCCGTTGCGTCCTGAACGTTCATGCGTGCTGGATTGGGTTCGGGGTGCTCCTCTTCGTACACGTAGTAGTGTCTGTGTTTCCGCACCGGAACCCCGTCTGCCTCATAGAACGGCTCGAACGTCGCCTCGGCCTGTCTGATGAGGTCGTCTTCGGAATACTCCGATTCCACCTGGACCGGGTAGACCGACGCAGCAGCGTAGTCCGTGCAGACGGTCGGAATATCCGGGCCGTCGATGTATGCGACCGAGTCGCTGACCAGCGTCGTATCATGACCCAAATACTGGAGAAGTACGCCTGTTGACAATCCCTGCACACCGCCGCCTATGATTGTACACTCCATATCCCGTACAGAAGATCTTCCATTCTAAACCTTGCGCTTTCCCCGCCATTTGTCTGATTATTTTCGGAAATTGTTGCAACTCTCTGCAAACCGGCCGTCTCCGGGGCTGGTCCGATGACCGCCCGATCATGAGGCGGCTTAGTTTGAAAATATCACATTTGCTCTAAATCGCGAGCCGGGACGGAGCGGGGGCTTTCGACCGCAGTTCACAAATCCGCCCGAGTATCGATGTCCTTCCGAACACCCGGGTCTCCGGTGGCGACCAGCGCCGTGTCCGGCGCTGACTTGATTATCGCTCGTCCACCGGTATCCCCCGAAGTGGTGGCCAGGCGCTGGAAATACTGCCGGCCGAATACCACGGGATTTCCTCGCTGTCCCTCGAACGCAGCGACCACGGGGTCACCTGTACCGGCACCGAAGGCGTCGACGAGCAGGTCGATGGTCGAGGGTCGCACGTCGGGCATATCGCCCAGCGCAAAGAGCGCCCCGTCGACCGACGGCCCCACCGCCTCGATACCACACCGAACGGAACTCGCCTGGCCGGCGGCGTACGCCTCGTTCTCGACGAACGAAACTCGACAGTCGTCAACTTCGGACCGGACGGCAGCAGCCTCATAGCCCAGCACGACCACGACGTCCGAGAGCACCTCGCAGACCGCTTCGACGGCACGCCGGACCACCGCTTTCCCGTCGAGCGTCGCGAGGAGCTTGTTCTGCTCTCCGAACCGCGAACTCGTGCCGGCCGCCAGGACAATACCTGCCACCCGAGGTGATTCACCCGGGTCGAACGGCGGCTCGACTGGTTCGGTCGTCAACTCCGACATTATCCTGTCGGCCCGGACCGGTCGTGGATGGGTGCTCCCCGGTCCCGCAAGTGACCCGGAGCGCGGCCGTTGTGGACGGCAAGCACCTCCGAAACGATACTCACCGCGATCTGGTACGGCTCGCCACCCCCGAGATCCAGCCCGATCGGGGTGTACACCCGCTCGAGCTCGGCGTCGGTCAGCGTACGCCCCTCCGTCGCGAGCGCGTCGATAATCTCACGAAACCGGTCCTCAGGCCCCATCAACCCGATGTACGGCACGGGCGTTTCCAGGAGCGCTTCTACCGCGAGCCTGTCGTCCACGGCGTTGTGGCTCATCACTACCGCGTAGGTGTCTGTATCGAACGCCAGTGACTCGTCCAGCCGGGGTGCGGACGCTGACACGACACGGTCGGCCCGCGGGAACGCCTCTTCGGTTGCCCGGCCGCCACGGAACGGGACGACCGTGACGCTGAACCCTGCCCGGGTGGCGAGCTCGGTGACGGGGCGGATGTCGATCCCGCTCCCGAATATGTAGAGCGACGGCGGGGTCAACACTGGGTCGAGGAAGACCCGACAGTCGCCACCCCCGGGGGCCGAAACCGTAACCGTCCTGGCGCGTCCGTGGTCGAGAACCTCCCGTCCTTGCTGGCCGACGGCGTCACACAGCCAGTCCGGGACGTTCTCGACCGCCGCGAGGTCACCGTCGGGGGCATATCCTCGCTCGCCGACCGACACCGCCGGGGCATCGCTCCCGACGGCCGTCACCGCGAGGCCGTCGTCGCCGGCCCGGTACCCATCCAGGAGTGGTCCAAACCGGTCGTCGAGTGGCTCTACCAGGAGGTCGATGACACCGTTACACCCGAGTCCCAGTCCCCACTGCTCGTCGTCAGTGAGGTCGAACCGCTCCACCCGGGATTGCCCCGACTTCCGGACGGCAGCTGCGATGTCCTCGACCTCCGACTCGAGACAGCCCGCAGTGACACTCCCGGCAGTCCCGTCCCCGGTCAACAGCATCTTCGCCCCGGGACGCCGGTAGGCGTTCCCCTCGACGGCAACGACGGTCGCAACGGCTGCGGGCGTGCCCGCGTCCAGCGCCTCGGCCATCCGCCGAAGGACTGCCGGTCCGGACAGACTCCAGTCAGCGGTTCCGTCCTTCAGATCCATCTATCTTCCCTCTGCGGACGCCTCGAGGCTGGTTCCGGACGACCGTGACGGCTGTACAAACAGACTAATCTGTCTGATAAACCAGTACATGCGTTTTGTTCTAAGCACATGAAGTAAAAACTACACGGATTCGGGTCGGAACATCATTCGCCGGTTTCGACGACCATGACGAGTTCGATAGTCGCGCCGGCCGGGAGTGCCTCCACCTCGATGACGTCGCGTGCCGGATACTCCTCCTCGAAGTACTCGGCGTAAGCTTCGTCCATCTCCCCGAAGTCCTCTACATCGGTGAAGTAGGCTGTCGTCTTCACGACGTCGTCGAACCCACGGTCGGCCTCCGCGAGGATCGCTTCGAGATTTCGCATGATTCGGTGGGTCTTCTCCGCCACGCTTCCCTCGACCAGGTCGCCGTCGGGAGTCATCGGGACCTGGCCCGCGGTGAACAGGAAGCCGTTGGCCTCGACGCCGTGGGAGTACGCCTGCTCTTCGGGGGGTGCCGCCGGGCTGGAGTGAAACTGTGGCACGGTCGAAGCGTCGCGCAGTCGTAAGAAAAGGGTTTGGACAGACACAGAACACGCCGGCACTCTCCCAGAGTGTGCCGTTCGGATGTGGGCCATCGGCGAACTGCTGAGCAACGGACGATCGGCTCCTACGAGTTCACCTGACTCGAAGACCGCGGGCCGGTAGCGGGGTCGTCGCTACTGCCCTCAGATTGCACCCTCTGTCGGTGTATCCTCCGGACCGAAGGGGGTACGGAACCACTTCGAGAAGTCGAAGGTGTCGTCGATTTTCACAACTTCCCGCAGCGTCTGTGGACCGAGGACCGTCCCCACTCCACGCTCCGGGGCGACGAAACACACGCCGGGCCCGTTCTCTGTCTCAACTTTCGAGACACCGACGCCGGAGTATTCGCTCGCGATCCGGGTGACGGTGCCATCGTGGTCCGCGTCGATTTCGTACGCGGAGACCGGGTCCGTCAGCACTGCCTCGGGGGTGTCGACGAGTTCGCTCAGTCGGTCGCCAGTTCGCTGCCAGGCGATACTCTCCAGCAGGAGGGCGTCGAGCTTGATGGCCTCGTCGCCGGTTGCTATCTCGAGCCGTTCCCCTTTCGAGATGAGCTTGTGTAACGTCACTGGAGGGCCAGTGCCTGCCAGTTCCATCAGGTAGACCCGCTCCGCCGCGCCCGTCGCGATGTCATCGCTCATCGTTACAGGAGCGGGAGGGTGATGTTGTCGGTGCTGACGATGCTGTCGTCGAGATACACCGTCCGGTCGGCGATGCGGAACCCGTCGTCGGTGTCACGGAGCGTCGTCTCCCGCTGTGCCGAGATGGTATCGTTGTCCGCCGTGTCGCCCTTGCTCCGGTAGACGTGCTGGTTATTTATGACGTCGTACCCCTCCTCGGTCTCGGTGACGTAGACGTTCCCCAGGACGTGGCGGACCCGGGACCGCGGGTTTTCCGCCCACGCGTACTCCTTTTTCAATCGGGTGACTCGTTCCCGGACCATCGTGTGCCCGTTCTTGATGTAGTAGCCATCCTCGCTGAACTCCGGGTGCTCCGTCCCCGGATGCGTGTAGCTCCGGATCGGAGCGCGAATGCTGAAATCCTCCGTGAGGAGCCCGAACCACTCCTCAAGGGCGAACCGGTCGAGCAGGTCCGCCTCGTAGTACAGAAACTGCTCGACCTCCCGTTGTGTCTCCGGCGAGACCCCGCCGGCGGACGGGGGGGTCATCTCATTCATCGTTTCCATCCCCGTTCGGCTGCGGTCGTCCCTTGGACATCTGCCTGTACCAGGCCCGGAGGAGCCCCCGGGAGTGGCGCTCGTCGTAGTAGCCGCCGTACTCCGTGACCTCGGCCGGCCCGAACATCGGGTCCTCGGGGTCCTCCAGCCCGTCGCTCATCCCCTCCATGCCCTGTTGCATGTTCCCGGATGTCTTCCGTGTCTCCAGTGTGACCGACTTGCTCGACTCGGAGATCCCGTTCCAGATGGACAGGTCGTCGGATTCGAAGGCCCCGCCCGGGCTGAGGCTCTCCCAGCCGCGGTAGGACCGCTCCATGAACTCCTCGTCGTCCTCCAGCTCCTTGGGCACCAGCCACCAGCTGATGACCTCGGTCTCGCCCGGACCCCTGGGTTGCCACTTCCGGATACAGGCCCACGGCCCGCCCCAGCCGCCGGCCTGGACCGCGTGGATGATCGTCGTGTTCGGGAAGATCGTCCCGAAGTAGTACAGCGACTGGCTGAACAGTTCGATCTGCTCCTCGCTCAACTCCGGGTTGAAGTGGTCCCGGAGCTTCTCCGGGTACCCCATCAGCGTGTCGGTGTCGTAGCTGACCATCAGGCTCAGTGACCCGGCGTAGTTCCCCTCCTCGTCTTCCGCGACCGCGAGGTGGTTGTACTTCCCTTTCCGCTCTTCCATCGGTGGCAGTTCTTCCCAGGGACCCCGGTCGATGTTCTCGGCCTCGAACCCCGCCTGGTGTGTCGTCAGCACGTGGTAGTTGTCGCCGGCGAAGTTGTCGGCGGAGGTCTTCCAGTCGTGGTCGGACTCCCACCGGTGAGCGTCGGTGACGACGGTCATCCCCTCCTCCGTGATGTCGAACATCACGTCGAGGTAGTAGGTGAGGTCCCCCAACGATTCCTCGAGCGGGGGACCCTCGTCGACGATACGGCCGAAAATAAGTCCCTTGTAGGTGTCCAGATACGCCTCCTCCAGGCTGACGTCGTCGGTGTCCAGGGCCTGGTAGGACTCCCCCATGTGTGGCATCCCCTGGAGCTCCCCGTTGTTCTTGTACGTCCAGCCGTGGTACGGACACCGGAAGTGTGAGGTGTTTCCCTTGTCGGCCGTGCAGAACTGGGCGCCCCGGTGCTGACAGCTGTCGAGAAACGCGTGTAACTCGCCGGTCTCGTCGAGTGTCAGGATGTAGGGGTCCTCGCCGATGTGTCGCCGCACGTAGTCCCCCGGCTCTGCGAACTCCGACGTGTGCCCGAGGTAGTTCCACGAACGCGTGAAGACCCGCCGGAGCTCCTCGTGGTATACCGACTCGTCGTTGAGGATCTTCAGCGGGAACTCCCCGTTCTCCAAGTCGGCGCCCGTCTGTTCGATCAGTCGCTCTGCGTGGGACAGCGATTTCGCCATGGCGAAACCAAGCTGGCAGATCATAAATAACTACGGCTTTTGTCAACATACTCTGCATCTCTTTCACAAAATTATTGATCAGATATCGACTACCTGGCCCCGGATCCGAACGAGTACAGTCCTGTCTCGGGCAGCCAGGTGCCGGTGCCCGGCCGCGCACAGCGTCTGTCCCGCCGGAGCGGCCCGGGGGCCCGCTGGCTCAGCTGGGCAGAGTCACAAATAAGCCCAGGTAAGAGACGGCCGGTCCCGCCTCAGAGTTCCCGCAACCCTTCCTCGGCGAGTTCGGGCAGAACCCGATGTGCCGCCAGCGGCAGGTCGTGAAACCGGACCCCAGTGGCGTCACAGACCGCGTTGGCCACGGCGGCGCTCGTCGGAACGAGCGGGCACTCGCCGACACCCTTCTGCCCGTGAGAGGTTGTCGGGTCGGGGTTTTCGAGTTCCTCGATGTTCGTGATCATGGGCACGTCGAGCGCCGACGGGAGGTGGTAGTTCGCCATCGAACCGTTCAACAGGGCCCCGTCCTCGTCGTAGGCGTACTCCTCGTACAGCGTCTCCCCGAGCCCCTGAGCGATGGCACCCTGGACCTGCCCCTCGATGAGCTTGGGGTTGATCGCGTTCCCGATGTCCTCGCAGATCGCCACGTCGACGACGTCGACGTCGCCGGTTCTGGGGTCGACGTCGACGAGGACGGCCAGCGCGCCGAACGTGTAGCTGTGAGCGACGTTTCCCCGGCCGGTGTCCGGGTCGACGAACTCGACCTCCTGGCTCTGGTACTTGCCGCGGCCGACAAGCGAGATGCCTCCCTGAAGTGGCTCCGGCCGCTCCTCTTCAGGGCCGAGCGTCTCCGGGTTGCCGAGCATGGCGACGTTCGCCAGCTCCTCGATGGGCATGCTCGTCTCCGGGTCGGTGGTGTCGACGGCCGCTCCCTCGCTGAGTTCGATGTCCCCTGGATCGGTCCCGAGCAGGTGCCCAGCCACCGCTTTCAGGGTCTCCGCGAGGTCTTCGGCGGCCCGGGCGGCGGCGCTCCCGCCGATGATCGTCCCGCGGTCGGCCCAAACGCCCAGGCCCTCTGGGGTGGCGTCGGTGTCGCCACGGACGGCGTCGACTCGCTCCAGGGGGACACCGAGCGTGTCGGCGACCAGTTGGTTGATCCCGGTCTCGGTGCCCTGGCCGATACTGGCGACGGCCGTCAGCACCGTCACGTCGCCATTCCGATTCATCTTCACCACGGCCTCGTCGAAGTCGCCGCCGGAGGCGCTTTTGTTCCCGCCGCGTTTCATGATGGTTCCCATCCCGACGCCGCGGAGCTTGCCGTCCCGGGTCCGCGTCCCGCCGCGGTGCTCGTCCCAGTTGATCATCTCCCGGGTCCGCTCGAGACACGTGACCATGTCCGCGTTGCGCCAGATGTGGCCCGCCGCCGAGCGCATCGGCATCTCCTCCTGTCGCGGGGTGTTCCGGAGCCGGAGTTCGACGGCGTCCATGCCGAGTTCCTCGGCGGCCATCTCGACCAGCTGCTCGCGCATGAAGGTTACCTGCGGGTCGCCGAAGCCACGCACCGCGGTCGTCGGCATCAGGTTCGTGTAGACGACCGTCGCGTCCCAGTTCTGGTTCGGGATTTTGTACGGCCCCTGTCCGCAGTTCGTCGAGGAGTACGCGACGGCGACGCCGTATGCGGCACACGCACCGGTGTCCTGGACGAGGTCGACGTCGATGCCGACGATGTCACCGTCCTCGGTGACGCCGAGCCGCCCCGACAGCTGTTCGGAGGCGCGGCCGCGGCCGGCCTGGAACTCCTCGCGGCGGTCGAGGACGTGTTTGACCGGCCGCTCGGTTGCCATCGAGAGCAGCGCCGCGCAGACCTCGAAGGGGTACGGGTCGAGCTTGATACCGAAGCCACCGCCGACGTCGGGGAGTCTGCAGACGATGTCGCCCTGGTCGAGCCCCTCGATCACCTGCGCGAGTTCGACCGAGAGGAGGTGGGGCATCTGCGTCGAGGAGGTGAGCTCGAGTTTCCCGCTGCCGGGGTTGTACTCGGCGATACAGCCGTGTGGCTCGAGCGGAGCGGGCGTCGTCCGGTTGGTCTCGAAACTCCCCTCGACGACGACGTCGGCGTCGGCCATCGGGTCCTCGTGGTCGCCGGCGACGACCCGGCCGGTCCAGGCCACGTTCCCGTCGGTGTCGGCCTCCGGGTCGGCGTTCAGGTCCGGGTGGACGACCGGCGCACCCTCCGCGAGAGCCTCGTCGACCGACGTGACCGCGTCCACGGGCGCGTACTCGACTTCGACCAGATCCGCGGCTTCGCGTGCCGTCTCCCGGGCGTCGGCGAGGACGACCGCCACTTCCTGGCCGGCGTAGACCACCCGCTCGTCGGCGAGCACCACCTCGTCGTCGAGCATGTAGCCGTACGGCTCGTCGACGTACTCCGCGATGTCCGCGTGCGTCCAGACGAGTTCGACGCCGGGATGGGCCTCGGCGGCGGCCGTATCGATGTCGACGAGCCGGGCGCTCGCGTGCTCGCTGCGCACGAAGTACGCGTGGAGCATGTCCTGGGTTGCGATGTCGTCGACGTACTCCCCGTGGCCAGTGACAAAGCGCCTGCCGTCGTAGCTGTTGGCGCGCTCGCCGACCCACTCCCCGTCGCGCTCCCCGGCCTCACGCTCCTCGGCGTCCGACACCCCGGCCGGGCGGGACTGCTGTTTGCTCACGGTACCACCACTGGCTGGGTCGCAGGCGGACCCCAGGGTGACTGCTGCATTGTCCTACGACCGTGTGGTCCGGCCGGACCGGAATAATACTTGCGCGTGTCATCCCCTGTCGGTGGGGACTGGAGCGGCCCACCGCGATTCTTGCCCACACCGACCGCGAGACCGACTGACGCCGGCATCAGTACCGCCGCTCGACCCAGTCGGTCTCGCGCTCGAACGCGTCGGCTGCGGCGAGGACGACCTCCTCGTCGAAGTGACTCCCCACGAGCATCAGCCCGACCGGCAACCCCGTCTCGTTTCTGCCACAGGGCACCGAGATGGCGGGGTGACCGGTCATGTCGAACGGCATCGTGTTCCGGGTCCGCCCTTTCTTTCCCTGGGCCCGGTTGACCGCCTCCTTGCGGCCGATGTCCTCCTCGAGCTCGAACGCGGTCATCGGTGTGGTCGGCATCGCCAGCACGTCGAACGTCTCTAGCTTGTCGTCGTACGCGTCCCGTAGCTTCGGACGGAGGTTCGACGCCTTCCCGTGGTACCGGCCGTAGTACTCCTGTTTGAGGTACTGTCCCAGGATGCACTTCAGCTTCGCCGTCGGCGCGAACTCCTCGGCCTGGGCCCGGCGGGCCTTGCCGAAGGCCGCCGCGAGGTCGGTGTCGTAGTGGCCGTCCGCGAAGTAGCCGGTGCCGTCGGCGTCCCACATGACCGCCGTCTCCTCGTTCTCGACGGCGAGCCAGACGAAGAAGCCGTCGACGTGCCACGGGATCGAGACCTCCTCCGCGGTCGCCCCGAGGGCCTCGAGTTCGGCGACGGCGTCCCGGACCCCGGCGTTGACTGCCTCCTCGCCGCCCTCGAACTCGAAGGCCTCGCGCACCACGCCGACCTGCAGCCCGTCGACCCCTTCGCCGACCGCCCCGAGGTAATCCCCGACCTCGACCTCGCCCTGGCGGGGGTCTTTCGGGTCTTTCCCCGCGATCGCCTGCAAGGTTCGTGCGGCGTCCGGCACCGTCCCCGCCATGGGGCCGACGTGGTCGAAGGAGTGGCCCAGCGGGGCGACGCCCCGAAAGGAGACCAGCCCGTGCGTCGGTTTGAAGCCGACACAGCCACTCCAGGAGGCCGGCGTCCGGAGCGAGCCGGCCTGGTCGGTACCGATGGCCACGTCGACCATGTCGGTCGCGACGGCGACCGCAGACCCGCTCGAGGACCCCCCCGAGAGGTAGCCGTCGTCGAAGGGGTTCAACACGGGTCCGAACGCCGACATCTCCCCGCTGCCCGAGACGGCCATCTCGCTCATGTTCGTCTTCGCGGTGACCGTCGCGCCCTCTTCGAGGAGTCGCTCGACCACCGCGGCGTCGTAGGCCGGCTGGTACCCCTCCAGAACCTTCGAGCCGTTGGTCATCTCGACGCCCGCGACGGCGACGTTGTCCTTGACGCCGACCTCGTAGCCGTCCAGCAGCCCGCCGTCTTCGGACTCGACGTGACAGACCGTGACCACCGCGTTCTTCGGGTCTTCCTCGGCGGTCGCCCGGTAGCCGGGGTCCCGGCGGGCGGGGACACGGTCCATGCTCCGGTCGGAGAGCTCGTCGATCCGCTTGCAGTACCCCATCTTCTCGGCGGCGAGGTCCCGGAAGTCCTCGACCTCCTCCTCGCTCAGGTTCATGTGGTACTGTTCGGCGATGTCGCGGACGTCCTCACGCGTGGGTGGCCTGAGGGTTGGGGGCAGATGAGTCACACCCCTACCTGAGAACAACCAGTTGATAAATCCTTGCGTCGGGGCCGATATCGCGGGACGAAACGGAAGCCGAGACTCTCCGTGACCCTCCCAGCGGTGCTGTCACGGCGAGACTCCGAAGCGTTACCTCTGCGCACAGACTTTTGCCGGTGCCACCCGAATCCGGAGTCGAATGACGGCCAAGCGCCCCCAGACCCCGTTTCTGGACACCGGAGTCGCGTCGTTTCTGAACGCCACGCAGGTCGACCCCTACGAGCCCGGCGCGCTCGCCGAAGCCGGCGTCGACGTCGGCGTCGTCGGCTTTCCCTTCGACGGCACCTGCATCAGCCGGACGGGCGCGAACATGGGCCCGCGGGCGGTCCGCGAGGCCAGCGCCCAGACCCGCATGTACCACTTCGAGTACGACACCGACCTCCGGGACCACTACACCGTCGCGGACTGTGGCGACGTGCCGGTCGTCCCCGGCAACGCCGCCGACAGCCTCGACCGCGGCGCCGACCTTCTCGGACGGGTCCTGGAGGCCGGCGCGATGCCGGTGATGCTCGGCGGCGACCACGTCACGACGGTCTCGGGCGTGCGCGCGCTCGGAGAGCACGCCGATGACCCCGGGCTGGTGCTCGTCGACACGCACTTCGACACCGCCGAGGCGGTCGCGGGCGAGCGGTACAACCACTGCTGCCCTATTGCCCGGGCCGTCGACGAAGGCGGGTTCGACCCCGAGAAGATCAGCATCATCGGGCTGAGCGCCCCGACCAACCCGCGCGAGGAACTCGAGGTCGCACTCGAGCAGGGGATGAACCTCTACTCGCTGGACGAGGTCGCCCGGCGGGGCGCGGCCACGGTCGCTCGGGAAGCGACCGCGCGAGCAAACGCCGGGAGCGACGCCGTCTACCTCACCCTTGACATCGACGTGCTGGACGCCGGCGCGGCGCCGGGGACCGGCGTCCCCACCAACGGCGGGCTCTACACGCGGGAGCTACTCCAGATCCTGGGCGTGGTCGCCAGCGAGGGGGTCGACGCCGTCGACGTCGTGGAGACCTCGCCACAGCTCGACCCCGCCGGCGTGACCCCGCGGATGGCCGTCCGGTCGGTCGTCGACATCCTTGCTGCCAACGCCATCGGCGAGGCACACGGCGTCGGGATGGGGACGGCCGCCGCGGCAAACTGCAAGCGGTCGCGGGAGTAGCGAACGCGACTGAGGTGACAGCGCCGCTCCAGTCTCAGCGCATCCCCTCGAGCGCCTTGCCCGCCTCGAGCACACGCCTGTCCGCGAAGTGCTCCCCGACGAACATCACACCCACCGGCAGCCCGTCGCCCGGCTCGACTGGCACCGAAAGGGCGGGGTGGCCGGTGGCGTTGAACGGGCAGGTGTTGGCGAGACAGCCCCAGGCGTCGTCGAGGAAGGCGTGGATGTCCTGGTCCGGGACGTACTTGTTGGGGAGCTGTGGCGTCGTCGGCATGGCGAGCACGTCGACCTCCGCGAGCAGGTCGTCGTACGCGGCCGTCAACTCCGTGCGGAGGTTCATCGCCCTGGCGTAGTACGCCGAGTGGTACTGGTCGGCGGTGTAGGCCCCGAGCAGGAGATTGTACTTGTAGCTGGGCGGGAAGTCACCGCCCTGTGCGCGCCGGAACTTCCCGAAGGTCTCGACCCAGTCGGTGTTGTACCAGCCCTGCCAGTTGTGGCCGACCCCCTCGCCGCGGAACGCCGCGACGGTCCCCTCCGCGAGCGCGACCGTGTAGATGTCGGCAGCGTCGTCGTGGAGCGGCAGCGAGACCGGCTCGACCGTCGCGCCGGCTGCCTCGAGGGCGTCCAGTCCCTCACGGACCCGCTCGTTGACGGGGGCCTCGGCCTCCGGACGGGTGAACCCCTCCTCCAGCACGCCGACGGTCAGGCCATCGGCCTCGCCGTCCAGGCGGGTGTACTGTGATACGGGCACTTCGTCGGGCTGGCGGGGATCCCGGGGGTCCTTGCCGGCCATCACCGATAGCGCTCGGCCGGTCGTCTCGACGTCTCGAGTGAGAGGACCGACGTGGTCGATGGTGTTCTCGATGCCGGCGATCCCCGTGTACGGCACCAGCCCGTGGGTGGGTTTGTGTCCGACCACGCCACACCAGGCGGCCGGGACGCGGATGCTCCCGCCCTGGTCGGCGCCGACCCCGAGGTCCGCCTCCCCCTCGGCGACGGCGATGGCGCTGCCGCCGCTTGACCCGCCGGAGAGATACTCGGGGTCGTGCGGGTTCAGCGTCGGCCCGAACGCGCTGGAGTGGCCGTTGCCGGTGAAGGCCATGTCGTCCATGTTGGTCTTGCCGACCACCCGACCGCCGGCCGCGAGCAGGCGCGTGACCACCGTCGCGTCGCTTGCAGGGACGTAGCCCTCCAGTACCTGCGACCCGCAGGTCATCTCGACGCCCGCGACGGCGACATTGTCCTTCACCGCGATGTCCCACCCCGCGAGCGGGCCAGTCTCCGCCGTCTGGACCTCACACCGCGTAACCCAGGCGTTGTACGGGTCCTCGTAGGCGACCCGGCGGCCGCCCGTGACTTCGCGGTCCGGCGATGGCCGGGGGCTCCCGGCGTGCTCGCGGACCGTCTGGTAGGCGCTCAGGCCGTCGGCGATGCGCTCGCGAAAGGCCGTGACCTCCGCGTCGGTGAGGTCGAGGTGAAGCTGTTCGCCCAGCTCCCTGACCTCGCGCTCTGTCGGCGCTCGGAGCTGCATGGGCTTTCTGTGTCCGTCGCCGGCATAGTGGTTGGGGTGGCTCCGCCGGCCACCCGGCTGTCCCCGCTACCCCCCGGCTCCGGCCTTCGCCAGACGCGTGTCCTGAGAGGGCTTGCTGGCAACGTTTGCATTCTCGGCAACGCTTACGCCGGAATCGGTCGGGACGAGCCAGTGCGGGAGGGTCAAATATAGGTACCCCCGGAACGAGAAACGGATGTCCGATGCCTAGCCTGAAACACGCCGCTCCGGCGACAGTGGAGGGTGCGTGCTCGCTGCTTGCGGAACACGGCGACGAGGCCGCAGTCCTCTCCGGTGGACAGAGCCTCGTCCAGGAGGTCCGCCAGCACGCCGCATCCTTCGACGTCGTCGTCGACATCAACGGGATCGAGAACCAGTCCTACATCGAACGCGATGGGGACCAACTTCGGTTCGGCTGTCTGGTCAGACACGCCGATATCGAACACTCCGAGCTGGTCGCCGAGGCGAACCCGACACTCGCAGACGCGGCGGGGTCGATCGGCGACGTCCAGGTGCGCAACCGCGGCACCTTCTGTGGCGCGGTCGCCCAGGCGGAACCGGCCGGCGACCCACCGACAGTCCTCACCCTGTTCGACGCCGACGTCGTGGTGGTCGGCACCGGCGGCGAGCGCGTCGTCAGCGGACGGGAGTTCTACGAGGCCCCCCGCGAGACCGCGCTCCGGCCCGACGAACTGGTCCGGGAACTCCGGTTCCCGATTCTCGGCGATGGGACGGGCGCTGCATACGAGAAGTGGACGCCGGCCGAGGGGTCGTACCCGGTCGCCGCGGTCGGCGCGCTGGTCGAACTCGAGGAGGGGACCGTCTCCGACGCCCGTCTGGTCACCGGCGCGCTCGAGGGCGGTCCAACGCCGATGCCCGGGGCGGCCGCGGGGCTGGTCGGCGAGGAACCGACCGACGACTCTCGGACTGTGGCCGCGCGGACGCTCGGCGAGAACGCCGAGCCCGAGGCGGACTTCGAAGGGTCGACGGAATTCAAGTCCGAACTGGCGGCGACGATGGCCAAGGACGCCCTCGACACCGCCGTCGAGCGGGCGCGGGGGGCGGAGTGACGATGGCCAGTGCGGACGAGCCGCCTGTCCCCGAATCGGAGGTCTCGGTCAGCCTCACGCTGAACGGGAGCGAGGTGACCCGGACTGTCGAGGCCGGGACGCTACTCTCGACGTTTCTCCGCGAGGGGGAGTTTCTGACCAGCGTCCACCGGGGCTGTGAGAGCACGCGCTGTGGCGCCTGTACCGTGTTGCTCGACGGCGACCCGGTGAAATCGTGCAACGTGCTCGCCGTCCGGGCCGACGGGAAGGAGCTCACGACGGTCGAGGGGCTGGCCGACGACGACGGGAGTCTCCACCCCGTCCAGCAGTCCTTCTGGGACACCCACGGGCTGCAGTGTGGCTACTGCACTCCGGGGATGGTGCTCAACGCCGTCTCGCTACTCGAAGAGAACGACGACCCCGGCGTCAACGAGATCCGGGAACGGATCTCCGGAAACATCTGCCGGTGTACGGGGTACACGAAGATCGTCGAGAGCGTCAAGAACGCAGCAGCCGACGCAGACACGGACGGGAAGTAGCTGAGGACGTCAGGGAGAGTGGGATATTCGAGGTGCCGGTCCCATGCTCCCCGGACGACTCAGGCGTCCAGTTCGTCGATGACGCCCTCGGAGAACAGCTCGAGACTGTCGAGCTCGCCGCGCTCCTCGTTCTCGAAGGCGAGCAGCCCGAAGTGGTCGACTCCCGACTCCCGAAGTCTGGCGACGTGAGCCCGGCACTCGTCGGGGGTACCGGCGATGGCGAACTGTTCGGTGACCGGGCGGGGGATCGCTTCGCGGAGTTCACGCGGCGAGCAGTCCGGGATGTCGTCGATGGCCTTGACCCGCTCGGCGAGGTCGGCGTCGATCCCGATGGCCTCCAGCGCGGGCAGGGGCGTCTTGTCGACGATCCGTCCGACGAGCGGGTTGACCCCGTCGAGGGCTACCTCGCGGTCGTCGGCGACCGAGAGAAACGCCCAGCAGACCAGGTCGACCTCCTCCATCGAGCGCCCGGCCTTCTCGGCGCCCGCTGCGACGTTCTCTCTGGCGTAAGCCATTCCCTGGACGCTTGCCAGCCCCGCCCCCGCGAGCACGCCGTCGCCGCGGAAGCCGCCGAGACCGAGCATCCCCGGGCCCCGGCCGGCGACGTAGACCGGCACCTCCGAGACTGGAGCGACGTCGAGGTCGGCGCCGTCCAGCGCGAACTCCGGCCGGTCCACGTGAACGGTCTCGCCGTCCAGAAGCCGGTTGGTGGCCTCGATGGCGTCGCTGAGGGTTCCGACCGGGTCTTCCTGGTCGTACCCCAGGGGGTCCAGGGCAATTCCGGAGCCGCCGCCAAAGCCGAGCCACGCCCGGCCGTCCGAAACCCGGTCGAGCGTGGCGACCGCCGCCGCGGTCATCGCGGGGTGGCGCGTGTACGGGTTGGTGACGCCCGGCCCCAGACCGAGGTCTGTCGAGTTGCGGGCCGCAAGCGTCAGTAGCGAGTAGGTGTTGTGGTTCAGCCGTTCGTCGCCGACGAGGAGGTTGTCGTAGCCGAGGTCACCGTCGATCCGTCTGGCGGCCTCGGCCACGTAACCCGGGTCGGCGTGATTGGCGAGACTCGCCGTGAAGGTGGGCATACACGACCCACCGGCTGACGGACACATGTACCTTTCGAGGCCCTGTCATCGTTCGGGTGACGGGTGGACGATCACTCGTTCAATAACGCAATCGGGTAGACAGTACCGGGGTTATTTGCGCGTCAGGTTCGCCAATCGGCAATAATTACGCACAAAATTTAAAAGGGGTGACCCATCACTGATAGACGGAACGAATGGAGTCACGACGCTCGATACTCAGGAAAGCGGGAGCAGCAAGTGTAGCTATCACAGCCGGACTCGCAGGCTGTACCGGCGGTGACGATTCCGGCGATGGTGGGTCCACCGATGGCGGCGGCGGTGGCGGTGGTGGGTCCGGTGACGACACAGTCACCGCGGCCTACGTGTACAACGAGCCGATCTCGGACCTCGGCTGGGTCCACACCCACGAGGTCGTCCGGCAGTCGCTCGTCGACGAGCTGGACTGGTACGAGACCCAGGTCGTCGAGGACGTCGCGCCGTCGGAGGCGGAGTCGACCTTCGAAACACTCGCCGAGGAGGGTGTCGACGTGGTCGAGGCCGCGACGTTCGACTACGGAACCCCGGCGGCAGCGGTCGTCCAGGAGTACGACGACATCTACATCGAGACGCCCCGGATGGTTCCCGTCGAGGGGTACGAGGGAGCGCAGCTCGGCTACTACCTCGGCCAGCTCGAGGACGCCTGCTACGCGACGGGTGTGGGTGCCGGAATGTTGACCGAATCGGACGTGCTCGGCTACGTGATGCCCTTCTCGATCGCGAGTACGGTCACGGAGCTCAACGCGCTCATGCAGGGGGTCAGAAGCGTCAACGAGGACGCGACGATCATCGTCCGGTTTACCGACACCTGGTACGACCCGGCCGCCGAGCGACAGGCCGCAGAGGCGCTGGTCGACGAGGGCGCCGACGTGCTCGGGTACCGGGTGAGTACTCCGACGACGATGGAGGTCGCTGCGGAAAACGACGTCTGGAGTTACGGCTACGCCGACTCCTTCGTCGACACCGACATCGCCTACGACAAGTACATCACGAGCAGGATGTGGGATTGGACGCCGTTCTACCGGCAGACAGCCGAGGCCGCCCGCGAGGGGTCCGCGGGCGACCTCGACCGGTTCAACGTCGAGGGCTTCCGGGGCAACTACTTCGGCTTCGCCGAGGGCGGTGTCACCCTGGACGACTACGGCTCGGGGGTCCCCTCGGACGTGGCGGACGCGATGGACGAGGCGGTCAGCCAGCTCGAGAACAACGACCTGACCGGGTCGGACATTTTCGAGGGGACCCAGTACAGCGACATGTCGGCCTACGAGCGCGTCTCGACGGCGTCGGAGTACGTCGACGGGATCCAGGCGAACAACTGAGGCGACCGGCGCGGTCGACTCACCTGTTTGCGGTCCGAACGCCCACGAGCGGCCGGTCCGTATCGCGCGTCCACCGCGCCCGGCGGCAGGTTTATGCCCGGAAGCGGCAAACTGGGGGCGATGCCAGAGCTCCTCATCGAGGGCGGCACAGTGGTAACGCAAAACGCCGACCGGGAGGTCATTCGCGACGGCGCCGTGGCCATCGAGGGCGACCGGATCATCGCCGTCGGGACGACCGCCGACCTGAACGACCGGTACGACCCCGACCGGCGGCTCGACGCCTCGGGCACGGCCGTCATCCCGGGGCTGGTGAACCCTCACACCCACGTCTCGGACATCCTGCTCCGGGGCAGCTGTGGCACCGACCGGGGGCTGTACGACTGGCTGTTCAACGTCAAACAGCCCGGGATCGCACGGATGACCGCCGAGGAGCACGAACTCGCCGCGGCGCTGTACTGCGCGGAGGCGCTCTCGGCCGGCGTCACCACCTTCGTCGAGAACGACGCCGAAATGCTGCTCGGCGAGACCGACGCGATGACCGCGAAGTTCGATGCCTACGAAGCGGCCGGGCTCCGGAGCATCTACGCCCGTGGGATCCGTGACCTGCCGGTGGACGACGACTTCCAGGGGCTAGTCGACCGCGTCGCCGGGCGCGACCCCTCGGTCGAACACCCCGACCAGGAGCGGTACGTCGAACCGCTCGAGGACTGGCTCGAGGAGCTCGCACGGCTGCACGACGACTACCACGGAAGCGCCGACGGCCGCCACGAAATCTGGGTCGCGCCGGTCGTCATCGAGGGGATGACCGACGAGGGGCTCCGGGAGGCCTACCGCTTTGCCGCCGCCCGCGACGTGATGACCACTATCCACACCGCGGAGGCTCCCGGACAGGCCGAGGGGTGGCTGTCGCCGGTCGAACACCTGCGGAACGTCGGTTCGCTGGGCGAACACGCCCTCCTCGCTCACTGTGTCCACATCGACGAGCGGGATGTCCGCCTGCTCGGGGAGACTGACACCCGGGTGGCACACAACATCGCCTCGAACATGGCGCTTGGCAACGGCTTCGCCCCGGTGGGGGCGATGCGCAGCCACGGTGTCACCGTCGGGCTCGGGACGGACAACGCCATCCTCAGCGACACTGTCAACCCGCTGGCCGACCTCCGGCTGGCTGCGATGGCTCACAAGGGCCACCACACCGACCCCGGCGTCCTCCCGGCGGAGGCGGCCCTCGATATGGTCACCATCGAGGCCGCCCGGTCGATGCGGAAAGGCGAGGAACTCGGCTCGCTGGAGGCCGGCAAGCGGGCCGACGTGGTCGTGCTCGACCTCGACCTGCCACACCTCACCCCCGTCCCGGATGCCGTCAACGCGGTCGTCTACCAGACGCTGGGTTCGGAGGTCGAAACGGTCCTCTGTGACGGGGAGGTCGTCGTCGAGGGCGGGGTCCCCACCGGCGTCACAGAGGCCTATCCCGACCTCCACGCACGGGCGACGGCGGCCGCGGAGCGCATCGTGGAGGCCTCGGGGATCGCCGAAGGCGAACGCTGAACAGCGCCGGTGTCTACAGCGAGAGCCGGCTGACCAGCGCCGGGTCCTCCCGCTTTGCCACCTCGGTGTCGAGCAGCGTCCCACACTCCGGGCAGAGGAACTTCCGGAGGCAGTACTCCGCGGAACCGCCGGTCGCCGTGCCCGCCGCCGAGAGCGACTCCTCGGCGACGGCCACCTCGCCCTTCCAGTGGTCGTCCGCGCGACCGACGGGGATACCACAGCCCTCACACGCGGCGTAGGGGACGTCCTCGCCGTCGACCTCGACGGCTACGTTCGCGCCCAGCCGGTAGGGGGTGGACTCGGTGTCCTCGGGAGCAGCAGCGGCGGCGTCCGCCTCCGCCGGCAGGTCCGCCGCCTCGAGGCGCTCGCGGTAGCGGTCCTCGCGGGCCTGCTGGGCCGACCCGGTGATGGTGCCCTCGTCGTCGACGGGAACGCAGTAGACCTCCCGGGCCGTCTCCGGGGCGACCTTCCCTTCTGCGACGTCCTCGGCGACCGACTCGGGCTCCCGGTCCAGCGGGTCGCCGTACCCGCCGCTGCCGGGCAGCCGGACGTGGAACGCGTCGTCGTCCCCGAGGGTGTCGACCCCCCAGCGGACGTGTTCGGGCTCCGGCAGTGACTCCTCGGTCGGCGGGAAGGGGCCGTCCCCGGAGAGGTCGGCGTCCCGGTAGGTGGCGTAGTCGACGTTCGCACCCGGGTAGCCGCCGAAGACTCCCGTCGAGTGGGGGAGGTCGATCCCCCGTCCCATGGTCACGACGTCGAGCTTCTCGAAGTCCTCCTCGGCAGCGGGTGTGACGGCGAACTCGTGGCCGAGCCCGCCGCGGTGTTCGCCGGCACCGCCGGAGTCCGCGACGAACCGGCGGTAGAGGTACAGCAGCGGGAGCACCGCCTCGTGGCGCTCGGCGTTGCCCCACCGCGCGACGATGTTGACCACCTCGCCGCCGAGGTCGACGCCGTCGTCGAAGGCCCGCGCGCCGCCGGCGCCGGCGAAGGTGTCGGTCAGCGCCTCGACCTGCGTGCCGTCCCCGTGGTCGATCTCCAAGGCGATGTGACAGTGGGCGCCGTGCCAGACGCCGGTCGCGCGGTCGGCGTAGGCCTCGCTGGCGCCGAGTAACTTCGAGACCGCGAGCGTCGACAGCGAGTTACACATCTGGAGTGTTCCGATCGTCGCGATGGAGATCGGTGCCGGTCGCTCGGCGTTGACGATCGTCCCCTTCGGGGCGTCCACGTCGATGGCACGGAAGATCCCGTCGTTCCAGGTCATGTCGTGACAGAGCAGCGGCAACAGGGGCGCGATGACGCCACCAACCGTCCCGATCTCCGTGCAGTTGAACCCCACCTCGCTCTGTTCGTCGGTGCCGGCGAAATCGAACCGCAGCGAGTCGCCCTCCTTCTCGAGGGCGAGCTGGACGGTAAACGAACGGTCCTCGCTGGCCGAATCGAGGTACTGGCGTTCCTCCCACCGGCCGTCCGGGAGTTCCCGCAGCCGCTTGCGGAGTTTCTTCTCGGACTGCTCGATGAGCTGTTCGCCGACGTACTCGACGGTCTCCGGGGAGTACTCGTCCATCAGCCCCTGGAGGCGGTCCTTGGCGACGTTGTTGGCGGCGATCTCCGAGCGGAGGTCGAGTTCGACCATCCCCGGGTCACGGCTCATGTTCAGGATCGTCTCCAGAACGTCGTCGCGCATCTCTCCACCTTCGATCAGCTTCATCCCCGGCGTCTGGAACCCCTCGTGGAAGATGGTCGTCGCGTTCGGCGAGAACCCTCCAGGGTCGACGGCGCCGATGTCGGCCACGTGGACGAAACTCGCCGAGAACGCCTGGAGTTCGCCCTCGTAGAAGATCGGACAGATGATGTAGACGTCCGGCGGGTGTAGCGCCGCCGTGTACGGGTCGTTGAGGATGAACATGTCGCCCTCCTCGATGTCGCCCTCGAAGCGGTCGATGATGTGTTTGGTCGCCTCCGAGGCACCCAGGTAGTGGTGCAGAAATCCCACCCCGCCGGTCAGCAGCGAGCCGTCTTTGGTGTACAGCGCGACCATCAGGTCGTGGCCCTCGTTGGTGTTCGGGGCGCCGGAGACGCGCTTGAGCGCCTCGACGGCCTCGTCGGTGACCCGCACCAGCCGGTGTTTGATGATCTGGAAGGTGACCGGGTCCAGCCCCTCCACGCTCAGGTCGATGTCGTCGGTCGGTTCAGTGTCACTCATCGTTGCCCTCCTCGATACCGATCCGGATGTTCTTGTACCGGTCCATCCGCGCCACGTCGCCGGGGTTGACGACGATGGTCGTCACCGGCGTGAGGATGACCCCTGGCTCCGTTATCTCGTCGCCGGGCGTCAGCTCCTCGAAATCGTACAGGCTCGCATCGACCCGCCCGCCCGCCGCCTCGAAGTGCATCTCCTTGCTCCCCAGGCGGGCGCGGGTCGGGTTCGACTCGCTGACCGGGTGTTCCTTCAGGTCAGGCGTCGTCAGCGGCCCGACGCCGCGGACGCGGAATTCGGTCATCTCGATGCCGCCCTCCTTGAACGCCGACCCCTCGCCGTACCGCTGCTCGTACAGCTCCTCGAACCGGTCGACCGTCGCGTCGATGTCGGCCTGCGTGAGCTGGCCCGCCGCCTCGACGGGCGTCAGGAGTTCGTGGACCTGGCGCTGGTAGCGCATGCTGATAGAGCGCTCCAGGCGGATCTCCTCCGCGTCGAACCCCTCGGATGCGAGCTTCTCCCGCGCCGTCGCCGAGAGGTCGCCGAACACCTCGTTGACCTCGTCGACGCCGAAGGGCGGTTCCATCCCCTTGACGTCCAGGTGCTCGTGGGTCACGTCCGTCGAGAGCAGGCCAAGCGCGCTGTTGACCGACGCCGTGTGGGGCACCAGTACCTCCGGAATATCCAGCTCGCGGGCGTAGGAGGCCGCGTGCATCCCCGCGGCACCGCCGATGGCGACCAGCGTGAACTTCCGGGGGTCGATGCCCTTCTCGACGGTGGTCTCACGCAGCAGGTCCGCGATGATCGAGTTGATCAGCTTGTAGATGTCCGCAGCAGCTTCCTCGGTGGACTTGCCCAGCGGGCCTGCGACCTGCTCGTCGAAGACCTCGTACGCCCGGTCGGCGTCCATCTCCTTGCCCCCGCCCAGGAAGTACTCCGGCGCGAAATACCCCTGGACGAGGTCCACGTCGGTTACCGTCGGCCGGTCGCCCCCCCGGCCGTAACAGGCCGGCCCGGGGTCCGAGCCGGCACTCTCCGGGCCGACCTGCGGGACGTTCGTCCCCTCCTCCAGCGAGATGATGCTCCCGCCCGCGACGGCGATGGAGTGGATGTCCCGTTTCGGGAACTGGTAGTGGTGGCGGCCCACCATCGGCTCGTCGGCGTACTCGATCCGGTTGTCATCGATGACGCCGACCTTGAACGTCGTCCCGCCCATGTCCGTCGAGATGATGTTGTCGACCCCGCGCCTGTTGGCGACGAACTGGCTGCCCAGCAGGCCGCCGACGGGTCCCGACTCCATCAGCCCGACCGGTCGCTCGATGGCGTCCTGTCGAGTCACGAGCCCGCCGTGAGAGAACATCAACAGCAGGAGCCCGTCGAAGCCGTACTCCGTGAGCGTCGTCTGCAGGTTCGTGAGATACTCCTCCGCCGTCGGCCCCAGATAGGCGTTGAGCACTGTCGTCGACGTGCGCTCGTACTCGCCCATCGTCGGCGAGACGTCGCTTGACACCGAGACGTACAGGTCGGGATAGTGCTCGGCGAGCAGGTCTTTCACCCGCCGTTCGTGTGCCGGCGAGCGAAACGACCAGAGCAGACACGTCGCGACGGACTCGACTCCGTCCTCGACGAGTCCGTCGACGGCCTCCAGCACCTCCTGGTCGTCGAGTTCCTCGACGACCTGGTCGCGGTAGGCCCGCTCGGAGAGCCCCTCGACCCGCGTGCGCGGGATCAGCGGGTCCGGCTTGTCCGAGTTGATGATGTCTTTGACCTGCTCGAACGGGAGCCCGGACCACCGGCCGTACCCCCCGCGGGTAGCGTGCAGCGTCTCCTCGAAGCCCGCGGTCGTCAGCAACCCGGTTTCGGCTCCCTCGCGCTCGAACAGGGCGTTCTCCCCGACAGACGTCGCGTGGAGAAACAGGTCGGTGTCCCCGAGCAGTTCCTCGAGACCGACCTCCATGTTCCCGGTGGCGTCGGACAGGGAGTCGAAGATGCCCTGCGAGAAGTCGGGGTAGGTCGTCAGGTCCTTCCCGATGGTTACACGGCCCGATTCGTCCATGACTGTCGAATCTGTACACGTGCCGCCGATATCGGTCCCGATTCGGTAGCCCATGAGGCTTGTCGTGCGTGTCGAAGTAACGCTCTCGCATAACTCTGTGGATTCCTGCACGTTTGGCAAGAATTGGTTGGGAAGTGCGGACATGTGGCCGGTTGTGGGGTGGTCCCTCCGGTCGGGTCCGTGGCCCGGACACGTCCCAACCGCAACGGGATTACAGCGGCTGTTCGGGGCCGGTCGGCGTCCGGAACCACCGGGACAGCGCGGCCGTGTCGTCGACCGTCGTCAGCGCTGCCAGCGTCGGGAGCCCGAGCACCGAGACGCCCTTCTCCGAAGCGATCTGGAATGCCTCCGTGTCTCCGGTCCCGACCGTCCCTACCTGGACCGTCGTGTACTCGTTGGCGACCGTGAACCCCTCGGCCGGTTCGACCGGCCGCCCGCGATAGGAGCTGGCTTCGTCGGCCAGCACTGGGCCGGGTTCCTCGACGAACTCGGCGAGGTCGCTGGCGTCCTCCTGCCAGGAAACTCCCTCCAGCAACATGGCGTCGAGCCGGAGCTGGTCCTCACCGTGTTCGAGCAAGAGCAACTCCCCCATCGAGACGAGCTTCGTCGCGATTACCGTCCGGCTGCCGTCCCCGAGTGCTATCGCGTGAACCCGGGCGGACCCGGGCGTGTGTCTCGGCGGCATGGTCAGAGTAACACGATGGTGAGATTCTTCAGGTCGATCACGCTGTCGTCGAAGTACACCACGCGGTCGGCGATCTTGAGGTCGTCGCCGACCCGTCTGAGGGTGGTCTCCCGCTGTGCGGAGAGCGTCTCGCTATCGGTGGCGTCGCCGTAACTCCGGTAGACCTGCTGGTTGTTGAGGACGGTGTACTCCTCGCCCTCGACCTCCGTCACGCGGACGTTACCGATGACGTGACGCACACGCGAGCGCGGGTTCTCCGCCCAGGCGTACTCCTTGCCAAGCCGGGTCACCCGCTCTCTCAGGATGTCGTACTCGTTGTAGAGGTAGTAGCCGTCCTCGCTGAACTCCGGCTGGTCGGTCCCCGGGTGTGTGTGTCGCCGGATCGGCGCAGTGATCCTGATGTCCTCGGTGAGCAACTCCAGCCACTCCTCCAGCCGGAAGCTGTCAAGCAACTCCGCTTCGGTGTAGAGTAGCTGTTCGACCTCGTGTTGGAGGGCTGGCGAAACCGTCGTCTCGGTGTCGACGGGTTCGCTCTCACTCATCGGTTTCGCTCCCATCCAGCTCGGGCCGCCCCATGGACATGTACCTGTGCCAGTGTTTCAGGTGGTTTCGGGCGCCGGCTTCGCTGTAGTAGCCGCCGAAGCGCTGGACCTCTGCCGGCCCGAACAGCGGGTCATCAACCGTCTCGAGGTCGTCGCTCATCCCCTTCAGGCCCTGCTCCATGTTGCCGACCGTCTCGTTGAGTTCCAGGGTGACCGAGTCGGTGGAGTCTGCGATCCCGGCCCAGACCGACAGGTCGTCGGCCTCGAACGTCCCGCCAGGACTCGTCGTCTCGAATCCGTGGTAGGCTCGCTCCATGAACTCCTCGTCGTCGGCCAGCTCCTTGGGGACGAGCCACCAGCTCATGATCTCCGTCTCGCTCGGGCCGCGGGGGACGAACGTCCGGATCTGGACCCAGGGACCGCCCCAGCCGCCGCCCGAGATGGCGTGGTTGATGTTGGTGTTGGGGTACAGCGTCGAGAAGAAGTAGACCGACTGGCTGAACAGCTCGCGCTGTTTGCCGGTCAGGTCGGAGTTGTAGTGGTCGGTGACCTCGTCGGGATATCCCATGTGGGTGTCCGTGTCGTAGTTGACCAGAAAGCTCAGCGAGGCGTTTTCGGTCACGGCGAGGTGATTGTAGTCGCCTTTCCGCTCCTGTGCCGAGGGGAGGGTCTCCCAGGGACCGGCTTCCCCCAGGTCTTCGGACTCGAAGACCGCCTGGTGGGTCGCGAGGACGTGGTAGTTGTCGCCGCCGAAGTTCTGTGCGGGGGTCTTCCAGTTGTGGGGCGCGACCGAGCGGTGCGGGTCGGCCACGACCGTCATCCCCTCCTCGGTGAGGTCGACGAGCAGGTCGAGATACCAGGTGAAGTCCCCGAGATACTCCTCCAGGGAGGGGCCCTCGTCGACCAGCCGGCCGAAGATGAGTCCGTTGTAGCGTTCGACGGTCGCCTTCTCGAGTCTGATCTCGTCGGGGTCCAGGTCCTGGTATGACTCCTCCTTGTAGGGCATCCCCTGGAGCTCGCCGTCGTTCCGGTAGGTCCAGCCGTGGTAGGGGCACCGGAAGTGGGTGGTGTTTCCCTTGTCAGCGGTGCAGAACTGGGCGCCCCGGTGTTTGCAGGCGTCGAGCAGCGCGTGGTACTCCCCGTCACGGTCGTAGGTCAGGATGTACGGGTCACCCGCGATGTACCGGCGGGCGTAGTCCCCCGGCTCCTGGAATTCGGAGGTGTGGCCGATGTAGTTCCACGTGCGACTGAACAACCGCCGCAGCTCCTCCTCGTAGATGGCGTCGTCGCTGTATATCTGGAACGGGAATTTCCCCTTTCCGATCTTTTCGCCGGTTTGCTCGATTAACTGTTCGGTTTTATCCGCCGACTGGGCCATACCGTCTGCTTGTCCGGGCCGTGCATATATGTTTTCCTGGCGCGGTCACCCCGGCCGAGCAGCCGGGTGGGACACGAGGCTCCGCTTGATACGATGTTGTAGATCGTGAAGCGATCTGGGTGAACAGTGGACGGAAAATACTGGTCGGGCGGCAAGACTTTTAATCCCTGTACAGAAAGTTGGCCATCAATGGCAAACGTCAGCGTCGAATTGACGCCACGGACACGGACACCACGGTGGTTCGGGATGGCGGTACAGGGGTTGACGGTGGTTGCCGCACTGGCTGTCGCTGCTCTCGCACTCGTGGCCGTCGACGCGAATCCCGTCACGGTGTATTCCGAGATGTTTCTGGGTGCGTTCAGCGACCCGTTACAGGCAAGCCGGGTTTTCAACAGGAGCGCACCGCTGATCCTCGCCGGACTTGCGGTGTATATTCCGCTCAGAAGCGGGCTCTACAATATCGGCGCCGAGGGGCAACTCATCGTCGGCGGACTCGTGACGGTGTGGGTCGGTACCCGCCTGCCCGAGGCGATGGGCGTCGGGGCCGAGGGGGCGGTCGTGTTCCTGGCCGCACTGGGGGTCGCGGTGCTGGCCGGGGTTGCCTGGGTGTACGTCCCCGTCTACCTGTACAACAAGTACGAGGTCAACGAGATACTGACGACACTCATGCTCGTGTTCACCGCTGAGCGGGTGAGCGCGTACCTGATCTCCGGCCCGCTCCAGGCGGGCGGGGGCGGGTTCCCGAGAACCGGGTCGATAGCCTTCGACCTGCCGACCCTCTTTGGCACCCGGATCGACGTGGGGATCGTGTTCGCGCTGCTCGCAGTCGCGGGGACGTGGCTGGTGATCAACCGGACCCGCCTGGGCTACGAGGTCGTCCTCTCGGGGTCCAACGAAGGAGTCGCCGAACAGACCGGGATCGGGACGAAGAAGATCACCTTCTTCGTGTTCACCTTCGCCGCAGCACTCGCCGGCCTCGCCGGGTTTATCGAGGTGGCCGGCAACCAGTCGAGCCTGACCATCGGCTGGCAGCCCGGCTACGGCTGGACGGCGATCCCGATAGCGCTGCTCGGTCGGCGGGGAGCGGTCCAGACAATGCTCGCCGGGTTCATGTTCGGATTCATCTTCGTGGGGGCGTCGACGGTCGAGACGACGCTGGGCGTCCCCGCGGCGATCTCACAGATGATCGAGGCGTTGATCATCCTCTTTCTGATCAGCGGTGAGGTGCTCAAGACCCACCGGCTCGACCTCGTGCTCGGCAGGTGGTCGCTGCGGGAGTCGGTCGGGAAACTGGCGCGGGTCGGGAGAGCCGGGGGGAACTGACATGGGGGACGTCGTCCTCGTCGCCGGCCTCACCGAGTCGTTCGTCACGGGTCTCATCGGCGCGACAGTCACCGCCTCGACGCCGCTCATCCTGGCTGCACTCGGCGAGGTCGTCGCCGAGCGGGCGGGAATGTTGAACCTGGGGGTCGAGGGGATCATGCTACTCAGCGCGCTCTTCTCGTTCATGGTTGCGCTGACCACCGGCAGCCTGTTTCTGGGCTTTCTGACCGGCGTTGTCGTCGGGGTCGTCGCCGGCCTGTTGCACGCCTTCCTGACGGTCTCGCTGAAAGCGGACCAGGTGATAAGCGGCATCATGATCACACTGCTCGGGGCCGCGGTGACGGCCTTCGTCGGCGACGACTGGGCGAGCCGGAGCATCGACGGCCTCGAGAAGACGTACTTCCCGGTCATCGGTGAACCGCTCTCGGCTATCCCGCTGGTCGGAGAAGCGTTGTTTTACTCGACGCCGACGGCCTTCCTCGCAGTCCTGCTCGTCCCCGTGGTGTGGTACGGCCTCTTCCGGACGAACCTCGGCCAGGAGATCATCGCGGTCGGCGAGGACCCCGAGGCCGCCGACACCGTCGGCGTCCCGGTGTTCCGGATCCGGTATGGCGTGACGGTCTTCGGGAGCGCGATGGCCGGACTGGCCGGCGCCCACCTCATCCTCGCGTGGATCAACCAGTGGTCCACGGGGATGACTTCGGGGCTGGGCTGGGTGGCCATCGCGCTGGTGATCGTCAGCCGCTGGCGCCCCTTCTACGCGCTCGGGGTGGCGTTCATCTTCTCCTCGCTCAACGCCTTACAGATCCGAGTCCAGGGGCTGGAGCTCGGCGACGGGCTGGTCGGGGGGCTGTTGCTCGACCCGGCTTTCATCTCCATCTACCCCTACGTCGCGACGATCGTCGTCCTGGCGTGGGTTTCGCGCAACGAGCTGGATGAACGGCTCGGGAGACCGGAAGCGCTTGCCAGCCCGTACACCCGGGAGGAGTGAGCGACACGGGAGGACCGTTTCACCTGAACGAGAGCCCACCGTCAGGGTGGAGTGTGCTCCCGGTGATGAACGACGCCTTCTCGCTGGCGAGATACTCGACGGCGTCAACGACGTCTTCCGGCCGACCGTTGTGCGGGAGACACTGCGACTCGGTCACGCTGTCGAGGTACTCCTGGTCGAGCTGTTTGCTCGCCTCCGAGGTGACCAGACCGGGCGCGACTGCGTTGACCCGGACCCCTTCCTCGCCCACCTCGGTTGCGAGCGCGCGGGTCATCGCCGGTAAGGCCCCCTTCGACGTGACGTAGTGGGGGTAGCCCGTGATCCCCCCGTACATTACTGCCGAGGAGATGTTGACCACGCTGCCGCTCCCCTGCTCGGTCATGTAGGGAAGGACCTGCTGACAGCAGATGAATACGCCGGTGGTGTTGACCTCGAGCACGTCGCGCCACTCCTCGACCGGGATCTCGTCGTAACTCCGGTCGCGTTCGGGAACCAGCGGTGCGTAGACCGCTGCGTTGTTGACGAGCACGTCGATCGACCCGAACTCCTCGTGTGCCCGGTCGGCCAGCGCCGCGACTGCCTCCGTGTCGGTGACGTCGGTCTCCACGCCAACCGATTCGGTCTCGAGGTCGGCGGCCGTCTCCTCCGGTGCCTCGACGTCCGCGACGACCACGTTTGCCCCGTGCGACGCGAACCGGTGTGCGAGTGATTCGCCGATCCCGTTCGATCCGCCCGTAACGATCACTGTATTGTCTTCAAAGTGCATTTATATTCAATCTTTCTGCTTTGTTCTGCATAATTGTTTTCATACTGTCCGAATGGTGTAAAGATTGAATGACACGAAACGGGGGCTGTTGTCGAATCTAAGCTCCTGTGGACCTCGCTACAGGACGCCGTCCAGACTGATGGCCACGTTCTTGCTCTGTGTGAATGTCTCGATGGCCTGCATCCCCTTTGCGCGGCCCAGACCACTCTCCTTGTACCCGCCCGAGACGGCCGCCGGTGACAGCACCGGATAGTCGTTGACCTGGACGGTCCCGCTCTCGAGGCTGCCGGCGACGCTGTGGGCCGTCGCGAGGTCCGTGGTCCAGACGAGATTCGAGAGGCCGTAGCGGGTGTCGTTGGCCCGCTCGACAGCCTCTTCCGGGGTGTCGAACTCGTAGACGGTGATGACGGGGCCGAACACCTCCTCACAGGAGACCCGTGCGTCGTCGTCGACCCCGGCGATGAGTGTCGGTGCGTAGAAGTTCCCCGGCTCGCGCGGGACCTCGCCGCCAGTCAGAACCCGTCCACCCTGTCGGCGAGCGTCCTCGACGAACTCCGCGACGGTGTCCCTGGCTGACGGGGAGATGACTGGCCCCATGTCCGGGTCGGCGATCCCCGGGCCGACCTCCATCGCCTCGACCCGTGCGACGACACGGTCGAGGAAGTCGTCGTACACTCCCGACTGGACGAAAAGGCGGGTCGGGGCGAAACAGATCTGGCCGGCGTTGTTGAACGTCTCGATGACGCTGGCGACGGCTCCCTCGAGGTCCGCGTCCTCGAAGACGATGTTCGCGCCCTTCCCGCCCAGCTCCAGGTGGACGTCGCTGACGTGCTCGGCAGCCGACTGCATCACGTTCTTTCCAGTGGTGGTCGACCCGGTGAACTCGATGGCGTCGACCCGGTCGTCGGTGACCAGCGGGTCTCCCGTGCCCGACCCGCTCCCCGTGACGGTGTTCACGACGCCCGCGGGAAAGCCGACCTCGTGGGCCAGTTTCGTCAACTCGAGCAGGGAGAGCGGCGCCCGGGAGGGAGCCTTGGCCACGACGGTGTTCCCGGCCGCGAGCGCCGGTGCGAATCCGCGAGCAGCGAGCGCGATCGACGCGTTCCAGGGAACCACCTGTGCGGTCGTGCCGTACGGCTCGCGGAGGGTGTAATCGAGGTAGGAGCCGTCGTTGGCCAGCGGTATCTGCCGTCCCTCGATTTTGTCCGTGAGACCAGCGTAGTACTCGAAGAGCCCGGCTGCCCCCTCGACGTTGTCGTGTGACTCGCTCAGCGGCCGGCCGACCTCCATCGTCTCGGTCGCCGCCAGCCTGTCGGCGTCCTCGCGGATCCGGTCGGCGAGCGCCCTGAGCAGGTGTCCCCGCTCGACTGCATCGTGCGCTCGCCACTCGTTCTCGACCGCGACGGCCGACTCCAGCGCAGCGTCGACCCCTCTCGGCCCCGCCTCCGGGATGGTTGCGATCTCCTCGTTCGTCGACGGGTCCCGGACAGACACGTTCCGGTTCGGCTGTCGCGGTTCACCGTCGACGAAATATCCGTACCTGTTCGGGATCTCGGCAGCCATTGTTCGTTCAGCCGTTCAGCGCCGGTGACTTATATTTTGGTGTATCGGGACAAAACCCGCCATCTGTCTCGATATATCTCCAAACGAATCAGACACGTGCATCTTTTGACTGTCCCGTAACCTTGATGTAAATCGCCGGGGATCGTCAGGCATGTCAGTCCCGGAGCGGGAAGCCGCCAGTTCGGTGTCGGATCTCGACGTCGTCGTCAGCGCCGACGAACACATCAGCGAGGAGGTATCGGACTTCTTTCCGTACATTGACGAGTCGACCTACGGCGGCATCAAGCGGGTGATCGAGCAGGCCAGCGAGCCGTGGCGGGAGGTCTTCTCGGTCACGCCGCCGCTGCCCCCGTTCTCGAACACGCCGATGGCCTCGGACTACAGCGGCGCCGGGAACGTCATGGCCAAGGCGGGGGACAAACTCGAGACGAAGCTGATGCGCCTCGACGAGTTCGACATCGATTACGCGGTGCTCAACCCGACGCTGATGGTCGCGCTGCCGACGGTGAACAATCCACAGGCCGCCGCGGCGCTCGTCGACGGTTACAACGAGTGGGTCTACGAGACGTTCGTCGCCGAGTCCGACCGGCTGTCGATGGCGATCGTCGTACCGGGACAGAAGCCACGGATGGGCGCCGAAGAGATCGAGAAGTGGGGCACCAAGGACGGGGTCGTCGCCGTCCAGGTCGGCGCGACCGGCCACCGGATCCCCGTCAGCCACGAGTGGTGGGACCCGATCTACGCGGCCGCCGAGGAGACGGGGCTGCCCGTAAAGTACCACAGCTCGTTCCCGGCGATGAGCCACGCCTTCCCGCTCCAGCACCGCTGGCACGAGCTGTTCGCCCAGGACAAGGTCGTCGCTCACCCGTTCTCGCACATGTGGAACCTCACGAAACTCCTCTACGAGGGGGTCCCCCAGAAGTTCCCGGACCTCGAGTTCGTCTTCCAGGAGGCTGGTATCGGCTGGATCCCCTACTGGCGGATGCGCCTCGACAGATACCACCTCGCGCTCGGCCAGGAGATGCCGATGCTCGACAAGCTCCCGACGAAGTACATCAACGACCGCTTTTACTTCACGACCCAGCCCGTCGGCCACTCGGACAGAAACGACGAGCACATCGCCTGGATGGCGAAAATGGCCGGCCCCGAGAACCTGATGTACTCCGCCGACATTCCACACACCGACTTCGACGCGCCGGAGGAACTGTTCACGCCGATCAAGTCCCGGCTGGAGCCCGACGAGGTCCGGGGGATGATGGGAGAGACTGCGATGGACGTCTTCGGGCTGGGTGACTGAGGATGGGGCAACACCGGGTCGCATCCACCGACGAGATCGACGACGGAGAGCGAGTCCTGCTTGAGGTCGACGGCATCGAGGTCGCCGTGTTCCGCACGAACGGGGAGTTCCACGCGGTGTTGAACTACTGTGTTCACCAGTCAGGTCCGCTGTGTGAAGGGTCGCTCGCAGGAAAGATGGTCGCCGAACCGCCGGAGTTCACCTGGGAGTACGACGACGAACCCCGGGTCGTCACCTGTCCGTGGCACAACTGGAAGTTCGACATCCAGACGGGCGAGAACATCCGGGACGACACCTACAGGGTCCCGACGTTCGAGACCGTCGTCGACGATGGCGACGTCTATGTCGTGACGTAACCGACGATGGGAGAGGACCCGCCACGGCCGGCCGACGCACCGGCCGGGTTCGACGACGCCGACCCCTACGCCGACGCCGACGCCGACCTCTCGACGTACCCCGAATGGTGGCGCCAGAACGCCGAAGCGTTTCGGGATCATGACATGCGCCCGTACCGCCCGCCACAGTTCGCCGACGGCACGCTCGTTCCCGAGTTGCTCTGGCGACTCGAGTCCGAGCTGTGTGTCGAGATCACGTTGCGCAAGTACATCGGTGCCGACGCCGACGAGTCGTGGACGCTGCTCGTCGACGACAGGCCCGTCGCCGAGTTCACCCGCGTCCGCAACGAGGAGGGCCGCTCCGTCTACTCGATGACCGGTGAAGCGTTCGAACGACTGGTTGCCGACGCTGCCGACCGGTGACCGGCGGCCGGCGCCGTCGTCGTGTCCCCCTCTCCCGGGCGACACCAGACAGCGACGAGCTCCGAACACTGCCGGAGACGATGTCGCTCTGTCCGGCTTTCGGAGTGGATACTGGACGCATATGGCAGTGTGTGGTTAATTTCTGTGGCTGTTTTCGCAGGCAACGGTAGGTTTTTGCCCCCCGATGGTGTGGGATCGCCCATGAGTGCTCCCGACGATATTCTCGAGATGGAGGGGATCTACAAGGCGTTCCCGGGCGTCGTCGCCAACGACCACATCGATTTTTCCGTCCGTCGGGGGGAGATCCACGGCCTCCTCGGTGAGAACGGGGCAGGCAAGAGCACGCTGATGAAGGTCCTGTTCGGGCTCTACAACGCCGACGACGGGATGGTCCGGTACGACGGCGAGCTGCTGGAGGTCGACTCGCCACAGGACGCGATCGACGCCGGCCTCGGGATGGTTCACCAGCACTTCCAGCTCATCCCGAAGCTGACCGTAACCGAGAACGTCGTGTTGGGCTTGCGGGAGTCGTACCCGGCGTTTCACGAGGGGACGGAGGGAACCCTTGGCAGCCTGTTGGGACTGGGACCGGTCCAGCGCCTCGGGCGCCTGCTGACCTACGACAGGGGACTGGAGAGCGAGCGGGTCGCGGAGGTCGCGGCGGAGTACGGCATCGACATCGACCCCGACCGGAAGGTCGGCGACCTGGACGTCGGCGAACAGCAGCGGGTCGAGATCCTGAAGGCGCTGTACCGCGACGTCGACCTGCTCGTGCTCGACGAGCCGACGGCGGTGCTGACCCCGACCCAGATAGAGCGGCTCTTCGAGACGCTCCGGACGCTCGTCGACCGGGGATTGACCGTCGTCATCATCACCCACAAACTCGACGAGGTGACGGAAATCACCGACCGGGTGACGGTCCTTCGCGAGGGGAAGCGAGTCGACACCGTGGAGACCGCGGGGGTCGACGAGTCCGACCTCGCGTACATGATGGTGGGTCGCGAGGTGATCCACGACATCGAGGCGACCGACGCCGAGGTCGGGGACCCGGTACTGACGGTCTCGGGCGCTCGAGCGGAGAACGACAGGGGGGTCGAAGTGCTGTCGGGGGTCGACCTCACGGTTCGCGAGGGGGAGGTCCTCGGCCTCGCGGGCGTGAGCGGTAACGGCCAGCGCGCGCTGAGCCAGTGCATTGTCGGAACCCGGGACCTGACGGAGGGGTCGGTGACGCTGGATGGGGAAGCGATCGACGACGTCCCGACGCGACGGCGCATCGAGGCCGGACTGTCGGTCATCCCGTCGGACCGCCACGAGGAGGGGTGTGCACCAGACCTGAGCATCCTGCACAACGCCATCGTCAAAGACTACTGCTCGGAACGGTTCCAGCGAGGGCCGATGGGCGTCGGGATGGACTACGATGCCGCCCGAGAGCACGCCGAGTCGCTGGTCGAGGAGTACGACGTGCGCGTGCCCGGTGTCGACGTCGACGCCGGCAATCTCTCCGGGGGAAACCTCCAGAAACTCATCCTGGGCCGGGAACTGGACCGCGAGCCCTCGGTCCTCGTCGCCAACCAGCCCACGCGGGGGCTGGACGTCGGGGCGATAGAGGAAGTGCGCAAGCAGATCCTCGAACAGCGGGCGGCGGGGACAGGTGTCCTCCTCGTCTCCGAGAAATTCGACGAGATCATGGAGCTGAGCGACCGGATCGCGGTGATCTACGAGGGGGAGATCGTCCACGAGGTCGACGCCGACGACGCCGACCGCGGCGACGTCGGGCTCTACATGAGCAGCGGAACCGCCGCCGAGACACAGGCCCCAGCGCCGTCAGCCGGCGATTGACCGAACGGCCGGAATCCCCGGGGACGCGGGCGGTCGGTCACTCCCCCAGCGCGTGCCAGGAGAGCCGCGGGTTCCGGGCCGCGTCGGTCTGGTCGACCCGGCGGACTGCCGTCGCTGCCGGCGCGTCGGCGAGCGACCCGTCGGATGCATCGGCGACGGCGTTGAACGCTTCGGCGAGCTGGTCGAGGGTACGCTTGCTCTCGGCCTCCGTGGGCTCGGTCATCAGCGCCTCGGGAACGATCTCGGGCCACTTGGTCGTCGGCGGGTGGACGCCGTAATCGAGCATCCGCTTGGCCACGTCGGCGGCGTCCTGGTCGCCGGCGCTGGCGACGAACTCGTGGTGGAAGGGGCCGAAGGGGACATCGTAGTCGACCTGCTCGGCGAGGTAGTTGGCATTCAGGACGGCCTTCGCGCTGGCGTCGCGCAACCCTTCGTCGCCCAGCCGGCTAATATACGCGTGGGCCTTCAGCAGCACGAGCCAGTTGCCCATCGCTCCGTGGACCTTGCCTACCGTGTGCTCGGGCTCGAACAGTTCGTACTCCGGACCAGCACTGCTGTCGTCGACCTCCCGAACGCGGGGTGTCGGCAGGAAGGGAGCGAGTTCCTCGACGACGCCGATGGGGCCGGCGCCCGGGCCGCCGCCGCCGTGGGGCGTCGCGAAGGTCTTGTGGACGTTGTAGTGCATGATGTCAAAGCCCATGTCGCCCGGACGAGCCCGCCCCAGCAGCGCGTTCAGGTTCGCGCCGTCGTAGTACAGCAGGCCGCCGGCGTCGTGGACGATCCTGGCGATCTCCTCGATGTCGCGCTCGAACAGCCCCAGCGTGTTCGGGTTCGTGAGCATCAGCGCCGCCGTCTCCTCGCCCACCGCCGCTTTCAGAGCGTCGAGGTCTACGCGGCCGTCCTCGGCGCCCGGGAGTTCGACCACGTCGTAGCCGGCCATAGCGGCGCTGGCGAAGTTGGTGCCGTGGGCGCTGGCAGGGACGACTACCTCTGCCCGCGAGTCGCCGTCGCCGTTGTGTTCGTGGTACGCTCGGGCGACGAGGATACCCGCGAACTCACCGGCCGCGCCCGCCGGCGGCTGCAGCGAGACGGCGTCCATCCCGCCGATCCGCGCCAGGTAGTTCTGGAGTTCGTCGTACACCTGTAGCGTGCCCTGGAGGCTCTCCGCCGGGCGGTCCGGGTGTGTCTCCGCCTGGGGGAGGGCGGCCACGTCCTCGAGGAACGTCGGGTTGTACTTCATCGTACACGAGCCGAGCGGGTAGGGCCCGCTATCGATGCTGTAGTTCATCTGTGAGAGACGGGTGTAGTGACGGGCGAGCTCCGGCTCCGACGGCGCCGGCAGTTCCAGCGAATCCCGAGTCAGGTCGTCGGGGAGCGCACTTTCGGCCGTCGAGACCGTGGTGGTGTCTTTCTCCGAGAGGAGCGGTTCCGTCCCGCTCGACCCGTCCTCGCTCCAGCGCGCCTGTCTGTGTTCCCCCATCAGCCGAGCACCCCCTCCACCGCCGAGACGAGGTCGTCGGTCCGGTGTTCGTTGGCCTCGGTCACACAGACCTGGAGTTCGTCGGCGTCAAGCGGGTGGACTGCCAGCCCCCGACCCCGGAGGGTGGCTGCGACTCGCTGGGCGTCGGGGTCGACCCGCATCTTGAACTCGCGGAAGTGGTGGCAGTCGCGCACCGGTGCCTCGACCCCGTCGATGGCGTCCAGTCTCTCGGCGAGGGTCTCCGCCCGACGGTGACACTGTTCGGCGAGGGACAGCACCCCCCCGGGGCCGAGGGAGGCAGCGTGGATGGCTGCCCGCAACGCGACCCAGGCCTGGTTCGTGCAGATGTTCGAGGTCGCACGCTCGCGGCGGATATGTTGTTCACGGGTCTGGAGTGTCAGGGTGTAGGCCCGCCGGCCGTCCTCGTCTTTCGTTGCGCCGACCAGTCGGCCCGGAACCTGCCGCAGGAATTCCTCGCGACACGCGAAGAGCCCGAGCCCCATCCCGTGTGCGGCGGGCAACCCGAGTACGCTCGCGTCACCGACGACGACGTCGGCACCGACGGCCGCGGGCTCCTGCAACAGCGAGAGTGCCACGGTATCGCTTCCCAGACAGAACAGGGCGCCGTACTCGTCGGCGAGGGTGCCCACCTCCGAGAGGTGTTCCTCGACGACCCCCTCGACGGTCGGGTTCTCCGCGTAGACCATCGCGGTGTCCTCTGAGAGCGCTGCTGCGAGGGTTTCCGGGTCGACCATCCCGTCGACGGTCCCGACAGTCTCGACCGTGAGGTCGGTCCCGGCGGTGTAGTTCTCCAGAACCTCGCGGAACTCCCGCCGGAGGTACGACGGCACGAGAACCGTCGACCCCTCGACAGCCCTGACTCGCGCAGCGAGCGTCGCAGCCTCGCCCAGCGCCGTCGCCGCGTCGTACATCGAGCAGTTGGCGACAGGCAGCCCGGTCAGCTCTACCAGCAGGGATTGGTACTCGAACAGGGCCTGGAGAAAGCCCTGCGTGACCTCGGGCTGGTACTGGGTGTAGGAAGTGAGAAACTCCGAGCGGTCGGCGAGGTGGTCGACCAGCGAGGGGACGTAGTGCTCGTAGTGCCCCCGCCCGAGAAACTCGGTCAGCGAATCGTTCCGGGAAAGGGCCCCGGTAACCTCCCGTACCACTTCCTGCTCAGAACGGGACTCGATACCGAACGTGTCCCCGAACCGTAGCGGTGCCGGAATGTCGAACAGGCTCTCGGGGTCGTCGACGCCCACCGCATCGAGCATCGCCTCGGTGTCGACTGTCGGTGCGAACGGGCTTCCCGCCTTGGTCCCGAACGGCCGGGCACGGTCGGAGCGGCTGGCGCGGTCGCTGTGGTCGCGACGGGAGGAGTTCCCGACCATGGTCAGACCTGCTCCCGGTACTGTGCAGCGGTGAGGAGGTGGTCGGTCCCCTCGTCGGGGTCGAACGCCACCAGCCAGCCAGCCCCGAACGGCTCTTCGTTGACCAGCTCTGGCTGGTCACGAAGCCTGTGGTTCGTTTCGACTACCGTCCCGGTGACGGGAGCGTACAGGTCGGAGACGGCCTTGATGCTCTCGATGACGCCGAAGGCACTCCCGCGCTGGGACGTCTCGCCCTCGGCCGGCAGGTCGACGAAGACGATGTCGCCGAGTTCGTCCTGCGCGAAGTCGGTGACCCCGACCCGGACGGTACCGTTGTGTTCGTCAGTCCATTCGTGCGTCTCTGCGTACCGGAGGTGCTCCGGGACGTCGAATTCCATTGTTCCAGTCACTTATCGTGTGTGTCCAGGACCCGGTGGCCGACGGCTACTTCCCCGGCGGTCCGGCCACAGACTTGGACGGCCACGTCGTTCCCGAATCGATACACGTCGCGTCGCCACACCAGAGTACTAGCAGGATATTAAGCCTGCGGATTCTTGTCTTTTCAGTGATATTTGGGGATCGATCGTGTTGACTGTCCCCGGCCGTGGGGCGGTTCGTCTCTCCGCTGGGCCAGTCGACTACACGGCAGCGTCGAGAGCCGGGAGTCGCGGGTCGGGGACGACCGCGGGCCGCGACGTTCCCCACGATGGGGAATATTCCCGGAATATCGCGGTGTCGTGACTACGCCCCGCTGCAACAACTCGAAATTGTCGGGGCTTCTCCAGCTCGCCAAAGTGACTGCCCGACAAAAAACGAGATATACGAATATGTACCCACACATCTTCTACTTCTAGTAGTTTCACCGCTCCTATGTTGGGGAACGATCTTTCCGGAGGCAAATTTTCGCAACGTGGGCAGGGTTAAGCTCCCGAGTCGAAACGTATCACGTAATGCCAAACGGGTCCGAAAATATGCGAAAGACGACAAAAACCTCGCTGGCCGTAACGGAGGCGATAAACGACCTCAGCGGCGCGACGCTGTCAGAGCTGTCAGACTACACCGGGCTCGCGACCAGTACAGTACACACGCATCTCCAGACCCTGGAACAGCTCGAGTACGTGGTCGAGATCGACGGCGAGTACAGGCTCGGTCTCAAGCTTTTCCATCTTGGGGAAAACGCGCGAATGCGCGACAGCCGGTATCGCCTGGCGAGGCAGACCGCCACGGAACTCGCAGACGTCGTGAACGAGGAGGTGAACTTCTCGGTGGAGGAGTACGGGCGGTCAGTGGTGCTGTTCGACGAACTCGGCGGCACTACACACGGGGAGTTTCAAGTGGGCCGGTACTTCGACATGCACAGTTCTGCCAGTGGCAAGGCGATGCTGGCGGAGTTCAGCGAGGCGCGCGTGTGGGAGATCGTCGAAGACAGAGGGCTGCCCGGGTACACAGACAACACGATCACTGACCCGGAAGAGCTGTTTGCTGAGTTGTCGACCATCCGCGAGCAGGGGTACGCTGTAAATCGCCAGGAAGAGTTGGAGGGGCTTCGGGCAGTCGGAATGGCGGTCACCGAAACCGATGGGTCGGTATTCGGGGCACTGGACATTTCCAGCCCCTCATACCGACAACCGGCCGACGAAGAAGTCGCTGGTCAACTCCGGCCTTTCGTCCAGGAGCTGGAGGCAGCCATACGTGAATAGTCCGTAAGGATCAACGCCGGTGCTCAGCCGCGTTGAAACGATCGTTTCAAGCAATCGGCTGAAGAGTTGCCCACAGATTGAAAAGATCGCTTCAAATGAGCTCACTGCTGGTTCGCTCCAGATTATACAGGGCGCCGTTGGAGTAGATTTCCTTACAGGTGAAGTACGGGAATATTTAGCGTCCACAACAAACCGAGACGCTGACTGGAAGGTTCGGTGTGCGCTTAGCTGAACTCCGCCGTGTACGTGGTAACTCTGTCCGAGAGCACCTCTGTTTCCTCGACAGCTGCCGCATCCTTCAGGAGCAGTGCCGTCACGAGAAACTCGACGTCCGAACGGTCCGTTATATATCGCAGCAGATCTGCCAGCCGTTGGGCGTCAATCATCTCAACCGAATCGATGAGCAAGAACGGGATCTTCTCATCGATATCGTGGACGAGATAGCCCGCCAAGGCCACGACGAGCCCGATGATCTCCCGCTCCGACTCCGAGAGGGTATCGACGGTATCCTCATATACGGCGCCGTCTTCCCCTTCGCGAACGATATGTAAATCAAACATCGACTCCTCGCCGTGGTCAGCACTTGTCTTACGTTCGACCCAGACGCGAGCGATATTTCGGTATTCGAGTTTCTCGACTAGGTCCTCGAGCATCTCGTTGACCGTCTCAACAAGCTGTGTCTCCAACCGGTCGATCTGGCCACGAAGCTGCTCTAAATCATCGCTGAGCGCGCTCAGTTCCTGCTCTTTTCGCTCTCGCTCTTCGCGGAGTGACTCGATTTCCTCGATTTCGTCGGTTATCTGTTCCAGCTTGGATTCAACACGGCCTCGCTCACGTTCAAGTTCAGTCAGGCGCTGGTGCGTTTCAACGAACTCGCTCGGTTCGTCCTCCTCTTCTGTCTCGAGCTGACTCAGTTCCGCCTCCACATCTGCAATGTCTGCTTCCAGGTCAGCAATATCCTTTTGGAGGTCATCCCGGTCGGCCTCAAGCGTCACCAATTGTTCCTCATGCATCTCGAACCGGTCTGCGATTTCCTCACGCCGGGCCTGAAGATCAGCATAGGTGTCCCGTTTTGACTGGTAGTCAGACCGCTCATCGCGCAATTCCTCGAGTCGCTGGTCAATCGCTGTCACCTCCTCGCGTTGGTCCTGGATCAGCCCGCGGAGAGTTTCGATGCGCTCGGTAATTCGGTCACGTTCGACTTCCGTCCCGCACGTCCAGCATTCGACCTGTTGTGAGCTCGGGTCGAGGGCCGCGGTAAGGTCATCGCTCGCTTCGAGCCCCGGGACGTCAAGATTTCCTTGTGAGATAGTTTCATTGACCTCGACCACTGTCTGCAGGTCTTCGATCGCCGTTTGAAGATTCCGCCGCTGCGACTCTAGACGATTGATTTCGGTACTGAGCCGGTCGATCTCTCCATCCAGTTGGTCGACGTCAGTGAACTCCCCAAGTTCTTCCTCGATCTCCTCGCGCTCTGAGCGGAGCTCGCGTTGCTCCTGTTTCCTGAAGTCGATCTTACGCTCGATCGTATCTAACTCGTCTTCCAGGTCCCGCAGGTCGCCGCGGCGGTCCTCTAACGTCTCGCGAAGCCCAGCGACTTCCTGTGACTCCTCTTCTGCTGGCTCAAGGTCATTCGCTCGTGCTTGTACCTCCTCGATTTCCACCTCCAGCTCTTCGAGCTCTCCGAGTAGTCGCTGCCGGTCCTCTTCGAGTGCCGGAAGCTCCCGTTCGCGCCGTTCGATGCGCTCGATGTCGGACTCCAGGTCGGATTTCTGGTCCTGTTTGCGTCGGATCTCTCGGCGGATCGCGTCGGTATCGACCGGGCGCATCAGCAGCTCTCGAAGCTCTTCCCCCTGTGCAACAGCATGACGGGCAGGATTATCGGCGAACAGCGCAACAAACGTATCAACAAGCTCTGGTTGGTCACAGTAGGGCTCGCCCCCGAGTGTATACTCGGTTGCTGTTTCGGCGTAGGTACGGGTGTACTGCGCATCGCCGATGGTGAGTTCGACTGAACCGTCTGCTGCATCAGTCTTGAGGGAGGCGGCGGAGTCATTGCCTCCAAGTGCGGCAGCGAGTGAGCGAAGAAGCGACGTCCGATTCGTCGCGTTTTCACCTGCAAGGAGCGAGATACCGGGGGTGAATTCGAACTCGAGTTCTTCGATGCCACCCAGGTTATCGACGTGGAGAGTGGCGCTGTCACCGACGGAGCCGGGGTCCAGCGCTCTCTGCTCATCGCCGTCGGTGTCAGTGTCGCTCGCTTGGCCGCTTGCTGAAGCCGTGTGTTCGGACTCAGACATGGATGATGAGTGGCACTATGCGAGCACCGCACTTAGAAGGTCCGGTGCGTGAGGGGCTCCATGCCGGGATATGATGAGTCAGGCCTGACAGTCACAGCCACCGCTGGCAAGGAGTTCATCGAGCCGATATGTGGTGGAACACTCCCGGCATTCGACGCGCGTGCTGAAGACGCCGAAGTCGCCACCGGAAAGGAGTCCCCGCTCAGCAGCCCGCTCTAGCGCACTCGCGACGGCGGTTTCGTACTGTTGCTCGTAGGTTTGCAGCGCGTCTTCGAGCTCTTGAACGGTCTCGATCGACCCGCGGGAGGTGGAGACATCGAGATGGTCCTTGAGGTGTTTCCTGATCGTTTCGTGTGAGGTGTAGTCGGTGCGCAGCCGGTCGATATCGAGGTGGCCGGCCATGGCCTCCCGGATCTCGTCACGGCGGCCGATGTCGAGGTCGTCGCTGTTCTCCAACGCGGCATAGACAGTCCCCGGTTCGGCATCAAGCTCAACCCCGGCTGCACTGAGCGCGACAGCGGTCACCCGCTCGTTGAGATACGCCGCGAGTTCGTGAAGAGTCGCGTCGTTCTGCTCGCGACGCCGCCGGAGTTCGGCGTCGAGACCCTCCAGTCCGTACGCTTCAGCGACACGCTCGACTTTACAGCACGCGTTATCCGCCGTCGGAGCGGTGCCGGTCACAGCAGGGCAGGAGTCCTGAGTAGGTGCCCGTTCACTGCCGGAACGTGTGTCGTTCATTAGTACCAGCCAGGCCGGCCAGCGGTTTTTGACTTTCTATCATTCGGAGATAGGCACTGTGGCGGGATCGTTCGCGCGACGACAGGCCATGAGTTGCAGCTACACCTTCACAACTACCATAAAAAATACACCAAAATTATAGTAAATATTAGATATGACGATTTCCAACGCAGACAGTCGGTTTGAAGTATAAATATTTTAATTTTGAGCGGCTATCACTTTACTATATCTTATTTTAAACACGAAATACGAACATAACTCTCCTCGATGCAATCTCTGATAAAAATTATACTAGACTCTTATCCCTGGTCGCTCCGGAGTGTCACACCTCCCCCATCGACGGCACCTTACCCGGATCCGAGACGGCTTTTGGGCGTAGAGATGTTCACCAGGAGATACTGATCCAGCAATAGAGCCCGAACATACAAAAAATACTATGAACTAACTACCGAAATAATGATATATCGTCTCCGCCGCAACCGTGCCAAAGTGAGCAGGTCGCTCTCTAGTGCGCAGGTTCCCCGGCAGACATCAGAGGTCTGCCCGGCGCACCCCGCTACACCAGCCGGAGTAGTTGTCAGTTAGCATGCCTCACACAGACGCACGCTTTGATACCACGTCGCAGTGGCCAGAAACCGCGTACCAATAACACACTAAGGACGTTATTACTTGCCGATTCACTCTACTCTATTGCCTACACCTCGCTTTCGCAGCCGATTCCGATCCGTGGCGGGCCTGTTCCAGAAGTGAGTTCTACAGCTCCCCGGTCGGAGGGCCGCGTCGACCCTCAGTCCCCGTCGGACTCGTCGCTGCTCCGGAGGTCTCCGACAGTGTCCCAGACCGACCGGCCCTCTCCGGTGAGCGCGCCGGCGATCCCCGAGGGGAAGAAGAGGACGAACAGGACGTAGACGATCCCGAGGATGATCGGCCATCCCTCGATGATGCCGGTGAGCATCTCCCGGGCGCCCAGCAGGAAGGCCGAACCCAGCGCGGCCCCCCAGAGCGTCCCCATTCCGCCGATCAGCGTCACCAGCAGCGCGTCACCGCCGGTCGACCAGTGCAGCAGGTCCGGCGTGACGATACTGAGGAACAGTCCCTGCAACATCCCGGCGACGCCGGCGAAAAAGCCCGCGACGATGAACACCGCCAGCTTGTAGCGGAACGTGTTGTAGCCGAGGAACTGGGCGCGCTCCTCGTTCTCCCGGATGATGACGAGCACCCGGCCCAGCGGGGAGTTGACGAGCCGCCACATCGCCAGAAACGAGAGGACGACGGCGAAGAAAGTCAGGTAGTAGAAGGTTACGTAGTCCGATAGCGGCAAGCCGAGGAGGTCCGGACGGAAGACCAGCAACCCGTTGTCGCCGCCCGTGATCGCCGTCGTCTCGAACACGAAGTAGTACCCGACCATCGACAGCGCGAGCGTCAGCATGGCGAAGTAGACGCCCGACTGCTGGAAGGCGAGATACCCCGTCAGGACCGAGACCACGACCACTGCGACCAGCGCGAGCACCACCGCGACGGGAAGGGACACGCCCGCCTCGGGGATCCCGGGGAGCGGACGCCCCGCCATCGCGATCCCCATCACGTAGGCCGCGGTCCCGAACGGCAGCGCGTGGCCGAAGGAGATCACGCCGGTGTAGCCGATCAGGAGGTCGTAGCTGGCCGCGAAGACCAGAAAGAGCATGAACTCGACGACCAGTCCCGACTCGTAGCTCCCCAGGAACTGCGGGAGGGCTGCGAAGACTGCGAGCAGGACGGCGAACCCGAACAGCCGGACGCGCCGCGAGCCGAGGCCGAGGCGCTGACCGAGGCCGACCGCCATCAGTGCTCCACCCCCTCAGTCCCGAACAGACCGGCCGGACGCACGAGCAGGACGGCGATCATCAGCGCGAAGATGATGATCGACGAGAACTCGGGGACGTAGAAGTTCCCGAACGACTGTGTCAGGCCGGCGAGCAACGCGCCGACGACCGAGCCCTTGAAACTCCCAAGCCCGCCGATGACGACGACGACGAAGGCCTCGATGACCATCTCCGTCCCCATCGCCGGATAGGCCGACATCATCGGGCCGGCCGCGACCCCGCCGATGGCAGCCATTCCCGCCCCGACCGCGAACATGATCGTGAACGCACGCTTGACGTTGACGCCGCTGGCCTCGGCCATCGTTCGGTTGTCGGTTCCCGCACGCACCACCAGTCCGTACCGGGTCCGCTGCAGGAAGAGGTAGACGCCGACGGCGACGACTGCCCCGAGCGCGATGACGAACAGGCGGTAAGCCGGGAAGGCGGCGCCGGCGACGTTGAAGATCCCCTCTGCCCACGAGGGCGTCGCAAAGGAGAGCGCGTTCGGTCCCCAGATGAGGACGACCGCCTCGTCGAGGATGAGCGCGATCCCGAAGGTGAGCAGGATCTGGTACAGCGGGTCGCGTCCGTAGAGCGGCCGGAGGGTGAGAAACTCCATCACGATGCCGATCGCCGCGACGAAGAAGGGGGCGACCAGCAACGCGAGGAAGAACACCCCGGTGCTGTCGAACACCACGAGCCCGAGGTAGGCCCCGATCATGAACAGCGACCCGTGAGCGAAGTTGACCACTCCCATCAGCCCGAAGATGAGAGACAATCCCGAGGCAACGAGCAACAGTAACATCCCGATCGCGAGTCCGTTCAGGACTATCCCTGTTATCGCACTAACTGACGTCATCGGTCTTCCTGGGGCAAGAACGGGGGGATGGTTAAATTTATGGGAACCCCACCTGAGCGTGGTTGTAGGATGAGTCGACGTGCCAGACCCACGCAGTCCGGAGGACCCAGACCATGAGTCTCCTCGAGACTGAGGGACTGACCAAGCACTTCGGCGGTGTAACGGCGGTACAGGACGTCGACCTCTCGGTCCCCGAGGGCGAGATCACGTCGCTCATCGGCCCGAACGGGGCCGGGAAGACGACGCTTTTCAACATGCTGACCGGCTCGCTCGAACCCTCCTCGGGCGAGGTCCGGTTCCAGGGCGAGGAGATCACCGGCCTCCCGCCGGAGGAGATCGCCCGGGAGGGGGTCGCCAGGTCCTTCCAGATAACCAACGTCTTCGAGGGCGTCTCGGTGCTCGAGAACGTCCGCGTGGCAGTCCAGGCCCGCCACCGCGGCGGCTGGAACTTTTACCAGGATGCGGACAACAAGCAGGAGTACATCGACGAGGCGATGGAGATCCTGTCGACGGTCGGGCTCGCAGAGCAGCGCGACCAGCAGGCGAGCGCGCTCTCCCACGGGGCGAAGCGCTCGCTCGAGATCGGGATCACGCTCGCGACCGGCCCCGACCTACTCCTGCTCGACGAACCGGCCGCCGGAATGAGCCAGGTGGAGATAGAGGAGCTGCTCGACCTCGTTGACGACCTGGCCAGGGAGTACACGATCATGCTCGTCGAACACAACATGGACATCGTGATGAACATCTCGGATACGGTTACCGTGCTGCACAACGGCGCGATCATCTCCACCGGGCCGCCGGAGACGGTGCGCGCGGACGAGTCAGTACAGGAAGCGTACCTCGGGGGTGGAGCCTGATGGCCCCGCTCCTGTCGGTCGACGGGATCGACACCTACTACGGGCAGAGCCAGGCGCTCCACGACGTCTCGCTGTCCGTGGACGAGGGGGAAGTCGTCACGGTGCTCGGCCGGAACGGGGCGGGGAAGACGACGACGCTGCGCAGCATCGTCGGGATCGCGCCGCCGCGGCACGGCCGTATCGAGTACGGCGGCGAGGACATCGTCGGGATGTCAACACACGACATCATCCAGCGCGGCATCGGGTACGTCCCGGAGGACCGCCAGGTGTGGTCGACGCTGACCGTCGCCGAGAACCTCGAGGTTCCCGCCGGACGGGGCGGCGACTGGACGCTCGAGGACGCCTACGACCTGTTCCCGACGCTCGACGACCTCCGCGAGGCCAGAGCCGGGACGCTCTCGGGTGGCGAACAGCAGATGCTCGTCATCGCGCGCGGACTGCTGGGCGGGACGGACCTGCTCCTGCTGGACGAACCCAGCGAGGGGCTGGCGCCACAGATCGTCTCCGACGTCCGGGACGCGATCGTCGACCTGAAAGACGACCTGACGATCCTGCTCGTCGAGCAGAACGTGAACCTGGCCCTCGACGTCGCCGACCGCGTCTTCGTGCTGGCAAACGGGGAAGTCGTCCACCAGAGCAGAGCCGACGACCTCGACGCCGACGACCCCGCGATCCGCGAGCACGTCGCCGTCTGAGGACCCGTCGCTCTCGTATCCTTCCTCTCGCCGTCCGCGTGCGTGCACGCTCGAGAACACTCGCCGCCAGCGCCGCTGGCTCCCCGCTAATGGGTCTTCGCGGCCGGCGCGAAAGAACGTCTCCGGCCCGGCTCAGATGTTACAGCCCGTCTCCTCGCAGGGACGGGAGTTCTCGCCGGCCGGGTGCTTCATGAAGATCTCGGGGATGGGGTAGTCGAATTCGGTTCCCTCCGGGTCCACGAGCTGGGACGACCAGACGTTGTTGGTCGCCTGGTGGTCACACGCCCGGACCGTCATCTCGCCTTTCGGGCCGGTGTAGGAGACTCCCTCGAGTGCCGACACGAGGTCGTCGGCTCCGGTCGACCCGGCGTTGACGGCAGCCTTCGCGAGGAAGCGCATCCCCATGTACGACGTACAGGAGTAGGTGCTTGGGTCCGAGCCGTCGCTCACGTCCCGGTAGTCGCTGACGAACCGCTCGTTCTGGTCGTTTCCGGTCTGCTCGCTGGTGAGTGCCGCGTGGTAGGGGACGCCGCCGTAGTTCCCGGTCGCGGCCTCGCCGGCTCCCTGTGCCACGATGGTCGTCTGGTTGGTGATGACGTCCATCTGGTCTTTGAGGCCGAAAGAGGCGATCTGCTTTGCGGACCTAACGCCGTCGGTGCCCGAGGCCCGGACGACGAGGAAGTCGGCGTCCGTACTGGCGACCTGCTGGATGTACGTGGAGTAGTCCGTCGCGCCCAGTTCGGGCCACACCTGCTCGACGACCTCGCCGCCGTTCCGTTCGGCCACCTCGACGAACGCCCCGACGCTCTCGCGGCCCCACGAGTAGTCCGCGCCCATCGTGGCGAATTTCGTCCCCAGGTTCTCCATCGCCCACTCGGCGTTGGGTTTCTGGTTCTGGTAGGTGTGGGTGTTTGCCCGGAAGGTGTACCCGTTACAGTTCTCGCCGGTCAGCGATTCCGCGGTCGAGACCGTGATCATGAACGGGACCTCCTGTTGTCTGGCGTAGTTGCCTACCGCGTTGGCGACCGACGAACTCGCGGTCCCGATGAGTGCGTCAATATCCTCGTTCTGGACGAGTTCCCTCGCCTGGCGCAGGCCGACCTCGGGGTCGAGCTGTGTGTCCCGCTCCACCAGGTCGACCGAGACGCCGACGTCCTCGTCTTCCATGTGCTGGAGCGCCACCTCCACACCGTTACTGCTATCCTCGCCGATCGCGGAGTACGGTCCGCTCACCGAGAACAGCCCCCCGATGGTCAGTTCGAGGTTGCCGTCTCCGCCACCGCCGCCACCGCCACCACCGCCGCCGCCACCGCCACCACCGCCGTTGTCGCCGCCGTCACCGTCGTCGCCGCTCGTACACCCGGCCAGGCCGACGAGCCCGCCAGCGAGCACTCCGGTTCCGACTTTGGACATAACCTCCCGTCGAGACTGCCGCGAATTGCCTCGTGACATGTACTTTCATACCTCAACGGAGCTATTCATAAAGCTTTGGCATCGTTCCCGTGCCGGCTGGGCCCGCTGAGGCTCCTCTGACCTAGTCTCGCGGGGCGGGCGTCGCGGCCGGCCCCGCTGCACGCCCGTCCCCGTCGGCCATCCCTGGCGCCGGCCGGGAGAGCGACTCGGGTATCGTCACAGGTCACACGGGCTCTCTCCGCAGGGCCGGAGGTTCGTCCCGGGCTCGGAGATGGTGAGGATCTCGCGGGTCGGGAAGTCCTTCTGCCCCCACCACCCCTCCTTGCTCTCGACGGCCCTGGAGATGGCGATGTTGCGCGTCGCCTGGTGGTCACACTCCCGGAGCGTCGACTCGCCGGACGGGCCCTGGATACTCATCCCCTCGAGCGCCGAGGCGAGCGCCGACGTGTCCGCCGACCCGGCGGTCGCCTCCGTCTCGGCAGCCGCCTTGGCGGCGAGCATCGTCGCCTCGAACGCGGTCACGGACCAGGTGTCCGGCACTGCCCCGTCGTTTTGCTGCATGTACTCCCGGACGAACGCCCGGTTGGCCTCGGTGTCCATCTCGAAGTAGTAGCCCGCGCCGTAGGTCCCCACAGCCGCCTGCCCGGCCCCGCTCATCACGTCGACCGAGTTGAGGATCAGGACGTCCATCTGGTCTTTGAGGCCGAAGGAGGCGATCTGGTTGGTCGACCGCACCGCGTCGGTCCCGGCCGTCCGGACGACGAGGAAGTCGGCGTCCGTACTGGCGACCTGCTGGACGTACGTGGAGTAGTCCGTCGCGCCCAGTTCGGGCCACACCTGCTCGACGACCTCGCCGCCGTTCTGTTCGGCCACCTCGACGAATCCCCCGACGCTCGAACGCCCCCACGAGTAGTCCGCGCCCATCGTGGCAAAGCGGGTCCCGATGTTCTCCATCGCGTACTCGGCGAGGCCCTTCGTGTTCTGGTACGTGCTGCCGATCGTCCGGAACGTATACCCGTTGCAGTCCTCGCCGGTCAGTGGCTCCGCCGCCGCCCCCGTGATGATGAGCGGCGTCTGGGTCTGGGCAGCGTGTGACGCGACGCCCGCCGCGACGGCGGAACTGTTGGTCCCGACTAGCACGTCGACGTCTTCCTGGCCGGTGAGCTCCCTGGCCCGTCGCAGTCCGGTAGCGGGGTCTAGCTGGGTGTCCAGGATCCCCGCGTTCTCGACCTCGACGCTCCCCTCGGACGCGAGACGGTCGAGGGCCAGTTCGGTCCCCCCGACCTGGTACTCGCCGAGTGAGGAGTAGGGCCCGCTCGTCGGGTAGAGGAAGCCGACCCGGAGCGACGCCTGTCCGTCACCGCCGGTCGAAGTGCCGCCGCCACCGCCGTCGCCGCTGTCCCCGCCACCGCCGTTGTCTCCGCCACCGCCGCCGCCGCCGTCACCGTCTTCACCGCTCGTACAGCCGGCGAGTCCGACGAGTCCGCCGCCTGTTATTCCGACGCCGATCCGTTTCAGTACGCCACGCCGCGACCTGCCCGAGGTACGCATACACGTCCCACACCAAATCACGGGGACAAAAATCTTTGTGTCGTTTGAAAGCGTTCCCGGCCACGGATGGAACCGGTCTACCTCCCGGTTCCGGACCAGTCAGCTCCCCACGGACTGGCTACTCCCGGAGTTCCTGGACGATGGTCCGCTTTTGCATTTCGTCGGTCCCTTCCGTGAGCCGCTTGCCCCGGGCCGTCCGGAAGCGCTCCTCGACCGGTCCCCGGCGGGAGTAACCCTCGCCGCCGTGGACCTGCATCGCGACGTCGGCCGCCCGCTGTTCGAGGTTGGCGGCCGCGAGCTTCGCCATGGCGACTTCCTTTCTGGCGTCCTCGCCGTTGTCGACCTTCCAGGCCGCGTACCGGTAGAGCTGGCGCGTCCGCTCGACGTCCATCGCCACCTCCGCCAGCGGGAACGAGATCCCCTGGCGCTCGATGAGCGGCTGGCCGAAGGTCTCGCGCCCTTCGGCGTACTCGACCGCCTCGCGTACGAGAAAGTCCGCGGAGCCGACACAGCCGGCCGCGACGCCCAGCCGCGCGCTGCCGATCCAGTCCATCGCCTGGAAGAAGCCTTTCCCCTCCTCGCCAAGCAGCGCGTCCTCGCCGACACGACAGTCCTCGAAGACAAGCTCGGCCGGCGCGACCCACGCGTGGCCCATCGGGCGGTGGATCTCCCCCACTTCCACTCCCTCCGTGTCCGTATCGACGAGCAGACACGAGATCCCCCGGATCTCTCCGGGATCGCCGGAGGTCCGGGCGAAGACCATCGCGAAGTCGGCGTAGGGCGCGTTGCTGACCCAGGCCTTCTTCCCGTCGATGACCCACTCGTCGCCGTCTTTCTCGGCGGTCGTCTCGAGGAAGTTCGGGTCGCTCCCGTGCTCGGGCTCGGTGAGCGCGAAGCAGGTGGTCGCCTCGCCGGCCATCAGCGGCTCGAGATAGCGCTCGCGCTGGCCCTCGTCACAGGCCAGCAGGATCGGCGTCGGCCCCCCGCCGGCCCCGCGGACGGCGTAGGTGTGCAGCCCCGCCGGCCGGTTCGCCAGGAACTCCGCGACGATGGCGTCGGTGAGCGTGTCGACCCCCCGCCCGCCGACCTCCTCGGGCATCGTCATCCCCCAGAAGCCGGCCTCTGCTGCCTTCTTCCGGATCGTCTCCTTGAGGTCGAGGTACTCGGGGACCTGTCGGAACTCGTCGTCGAAGATGTGTCGCTCCGCGTCGGGGCCGAGAAAGCGCCCGTGTTCCTCCTCCAGCGGCCTGATCTCCGTCTCGATGAACTCCTCCAGTTCGGATTTGAGCCGGGTCGCACGCTCGGGTTCGCTGAAATCCATGCGAAGTCACACTTCGGTGTGACACATAAAACTATGCGACGGTGTGCCACACTGGCTCCCGCAGCGGTGGCAGCGCCGACACCCGATACCGGGGCGGCGTCGGAGCGTTCGAGACCCCCGTCGAACTGGCCGACGCCTGCGCCGGCCTACTCGACGACCGTCCCCTCGACCGCCGAGAGGTCGTTCTTGAGGACTTTACCGGTCGGGTTCCGTGGCAGTTCATCGAGGAAGGCGACCTCCCGCGGTTTCTTGAAGTCGGCGAGCCGCTCGCCGACGTACTCCCGGACTCCCTCCGCGGTCATCCCGGCGTCGTCGTGGAGGACGATGACGGCCTTGACGCGCTCGGTCCACTCCTCGTCCGGCACGCCCACGACCGCCACCTCGTCGACCGCCTCGTGTTCGTGGAGCACCTCCTCGATCTCGGCGGGATAGATGTTCTCGCCGCCGGAGATGATCATGTCGTCCGACCGGCCGACGAACTCGACGAAGCCCTCGGCGTCCATCCGGACGAGGTCGCCGGAGTGGAACCACCCCTCCTCGTCGATGACCTCGGCGGTCTTCTCGGGCATCCCGTAGTAGCCCTGCATCACCGTCGGCCCCTTGTAGCAGATCCGGCCGATCTCGCCGGGGTCGACCTCCTCGCCGGTGTCGGGGTCGACCACCTTGGCCATCACGTTGAGCAGGGGCTTCCCGACGGTCTCGGGCTTCTCGAGGGCGTGTTCGGGGGTGAGAGTGGTCGCCGTCGGCGACATCTCCGTCTGGCCGAACGCGTCCATGATATCCGCGCCGAAGCGCTCCTGGATCGTCTGTTTCAGCTCCCGCCCCGACGGGGCCGCGCCGATCCGGAACCGCTCGAACGCCGAGAGGTCGTAGCTGTCGAAGTCGGGCTGGTTCAGCAGCGCCCGGGCCATCATCGGGACGAAGAAGGCGCCGGTGCACTCCTCCTCCTCCAGGACTTCGAGCACCCGCCCGGGCTCGAAGTCGGCCATCAATACTGTGGTCGCCGAGACGTAGAACGCGTTGAGAAAGAGCCCGAAGGCGGCGATGTGGAAAAGCGGTGTGACGACCAGGTCCCGCGCGTCGACGTCGACCTCCCGGCCGCTGGTCGCGGCGACGACCACCGAGTTCGTCGCCTGCATCAGGAGGTTCTCGTGGGTGAGCACACACCCTTTGGGCCGGCCGGTGGTGCCCGAGGTGTACATCAGCGTCGCCTCGTCCAGCCGCGAGGGGACGATGTCGACGGGTTCGGGGCTGGCCCCGGCGCGGAACTCCTCGTAGGAGTCGGCGTAGTCGGGGCCGCCGTCGCCGGCGTAGAGGTACTCGTCGGGGGTCGTGTTCCGGCCCTGGAGCTCGTCGACGGTCCCGCGCGCGTCCGCGTCGAACACCATCAGGTCCGCCCCCGAGTCCTCCAGCACGTACGCCACCTCGTCGACCTTGAACCGGTGGTTGACGGGGACTGGCAAGGCGCCGATCTTCATCGCGCCAAGGTAGACCTCGAGCGTCGGGACGTTGTTCTGCATGTAGACCGCGACCGTGTCGCCCTGCTCGATGCCCCGGTCGCGCAGCCCGCGGGCCACGCGGTCGGTCCGCTCGTTGAACTCCGCGTGTGTCACCGCCTCCTCGCGGCCGTCGGGCCCCTGCATCACCACCGCCTCCTTCTCGGGGTACTTGTGAGCGTTGCGCTCGGCCAGCCAGCCGACTGTCATGCCGTCCATGGTACCACACTCCAATCCGGGCCACATAATTCTATCCTCGCATCGACCGCCGGGCCGCCGCAGGCGTGTTTTCGATGGCCGGGTCGGGCCGGGTCAGGTGCGGTCGTCCTCGACCGCCGCCAGCAGGTCCTCGATGTGGCCCGGGACGATGTACTGGAACCACGCGCTGCGGACGCCGTCTGTCTCGCCTTCCTGGTACCGGTGGGCGCCCGCGACGCCGCGGGTCATCATCGTGAACGCGGAGAAGGCCTGCCAGTAGCGGACCCGGTCGCGGTCGACCGTCCGGCCCGTCCGCTTCTCGTACTCGTCGTAGAACCACTCGCGCTCGACCAGCGCGCTCGCCAGCTCCGGCCGCTCGGTGGGCTCGATGAGCTTCCCGGAGAAATAGCGGGTGCTCGCGTAGCCCAGGTCGTACAGCGGGTCGCCGACCCGCGCGAACTCCCAGTCCAGCACGCCGGTGAGTTCGTCCTCGGTGACCAGGACGTTCCCGATCCGGTAGTCGCCGTGGACGAGCGTCGTCTCCGGCACCTCCGGCTTGTTGGCCCGGAACCACCGCAGCGCCTCCTGGACCGCCGGCTCCTGTTTCAGCTTCGTCTCCTCGTAGATCCGCTCGTAGGTGTCGAGTTCGCGGTCGACGACCTCGGCCGGGTCGGTCTGCTCCAGGGAGGGGACCGCCTCTGGGGGGACGGAGTGGACGGCCGCGGTCGCGTCGACGAACTGGCTCGGGAGCGTGTTCTCGGGGTCGTCCCACGCCTCGTACAGCTGCTGTCGGTCCCGGGGGTCCCAGGTGATCGGCGCCTCCCCCTCCAGATGTTCGACGAGGAAGAAGGCCCCGCCGAGCACGGACTCGTCGTCGGCGTACAGCACCGGCTCCGGCGCCGGGGCGCCCGCCTCGTGGGCGGCCTCCATCGTCCGGTACTCCGTCTCGATGTCGTTTCGCGTGTCGTGCGAGCGGTCGACGTCCTCGTCGGTGTCGACCCGGGCGACCAGCCGCCGGGCAGTCTCGTCGCCACCTTCGGTCCACGTCGCGGTGAAGGAGACGGTCTGTCTGGACCACCCTTCCGTGTGGTACTGGAGGTCGGAGACCTCGACTGTCCCCTCGGCCAGCTCGCCCGACAGGTACGCCGCGAGGGCGTCCGTCGAGATGTCGTCGTCAGTCATCGGTCTCCCTCCCGAGCATCTCGAGCTGTGCGGTGACCCGCACGCGGAGGAACTCGTAGAGCGGGTCGCGCACGGCCCGGGCCGCCTCGCCGTCGAGCTCTGCCTCGACTGCGGTGAGCGCGTCCGAGCTCACCTCGAGGAGGAGCTCCTCGTGGTCGTAGACGTCCGCCGGCGGGTCCGCCAGCCGCTCGCGTCCGTCCGCGACGGCCGTCCGGACGTCGGGCGCCCCGGTGTCGACGCCGTCGAGCGCCTGCTCGGCGCCGTCGAGCGCCTCGAGCAGTGCCTCGTGCTGGGCCTCGACAGCGTCGCGCATTCCCCCCAGCTCCTTCGAGAGGAAATCGAGCGTGCTCGACATCGACCCGACCTGCGCTTCGAGGAACTCGTCGCCCTCTCCCACGACCGAGGGACGGACCTCCTCGCGTGTGAACCCCGAGAACCGCCTGAGGACAAGCTCCGGGTGGAGATACGGCATAGATGCTCCTGATTCGACCGGCCGGTAAATAGCTGTCGACGGCGCGGTCCGGGCGGCGCTGGCCCGCGGAGCCGTCTCCTGCGCCTGACTTCGGGGGAACTTATTTGACCCGCTGCACGCAACGCCGATCCATGGCATATGGAGTGCCCGACGACGTCCAGACAGTGCTAGACGACCTCGACGAGTTCATCGAGGAAGAGATCAAACCGCTCGAGGAAGAGCACATCCAGTACTTCGACGAGCGCCGCGAGTACGCCCGCACGGACTGGGAGAACGGCGGCGTCCCCACGGAGGAGTGGGAGGCGCTGCTCGGGGAGATGCGCGACCGGGCCGACGAGGCCGGCTTCTACCGGTATCCGCTGCCCGAGAAGATGGGGGGGATGGACGGCTCGAACCTCGGGATGGCCATCATCCGCGAACACCTCGCTCACAAGGGCCCCGGGCTGCACAACGTCCTCCAGAGCGAGGCGTCGGTCGTCGGGAACCTCCAGTTCCCGCAGATCCTCGACCGCTTCGGCGACGAGGCCCAGCAGGAGATGATCGAGGACGTCATCACCGGCGAGACCCGGATCGCCTTCGGGCTGACCGAGCCCGACCACGGGAGCGACGCGACGTGGATGGAGACGACCGCCGAGAAAGACGGCGACGAGTGGGTCCTCGACGGCGAGAAGCGCTGGAACAGCGGCATGCACGTGGCCGACTACGACATGGTCTTCGCCCGGACCTCCGGCGAGCCCGGCGACGGCGAGGGGATCACCGCCTTCCTGGTGCCGACCGACGCCGAGGGCATGGAGATCGACTACTACTGGTGGACGTTCAACATGCCGACCGACCACGCGGAGGTCACCATCGACAACGTCCGCGTCCCGGAGTCGGCGGTCGTCGGCGAGGAGGGGAAGGGGCTGCACGTCGCCCAGCGGTTCGTCCACGAGAGCCGGATCCGGCAGGCCGCCGCCAGCCTCGGGGCCGCGCAGTTCTGCATCGACGAGGCCGTCGACTACGCCAAAGAGCGGGAGACCTGGGGGGAACCGCTCGCCAGGCGCCAGGCCATCCAGTTCCCGCTGGCGGAACTGCACACCGAAGCCGAGATGCTCCGGAACACGATCCGCAAGACTGCGGCGGCGCTCGACGACCAGGGCGGCCAGATGATCACCGAGTCCCGCTCGTCGATCAGCCAGCTGGTCGCGATGTGTAACTACACGGCCAACGACCTCGTCTGCCGGGCGGCCGACCGGGCGATGCAGGTCCACGGCGGCGTCGGGTACAGCCGGCACAAGCCCTTCGAGCACATCTACCGCCACCACCGCCGCTACCGGATCACCGAGGGGGCAGAAGAGATCCAGAAACGCCGCGTCGCCGGCCACCTCTTCGACTACATCTGACCGGCCGTCCGTCCCGTCTTCCGGGCAGCTCCCGCCCGTTCCCCGACCCGCACCACCACAACATTGAAGTGATGGAGAACGATGAACCGTGTGTCGGCCGTCATCACACCAGCCCGTCTGGCAACCGCCTGGTCACACCCCTTGCCTGGGTCAGTCCCGTATCGCCAGCCACACGATGTCGGCCGGCTGCACGACTCTCTCTTCCGTCGTCTTTTTTGCGGCGCGCGCCCGCTGACCGCGCCCGCCCGCTCGAACGACGACCCGTGTGACCGTTGTGGTCACGAACGCGGCCCACGGTGGACTATCCGCGGTCGGCACTCCACTGGGAGCGTGGGGTCAGGCTCCCGGAGACGCCCGGGGGCGGGGAGGGTCAGTTTGAAATGTACCCGCGAAAATAGGTAGGCTATGGCGACGACAGACGAGCGTGTGATCGACGGTGTGAGCTTCGAGACCGACGACGAGACGCAGCTGATCCTCGACAGCCTCGACGACTTCATCGAGCAGGAAGTCGAACCGGTCGTCGACGACCTCGGTGAGACCTACAGCAACCCCCGGCTGCGCCACGAGCCCGACGGCCGGGTGGTCGACGAGGTCGTCGAGGCCAAGGAGACGATCCGGAAAAAGAGCGCGGAGGCGGGCTTTTACGCGATGAACCTCCCGGAGGAGGCCGGGGGCGGCGGCGTCTCGAACGTGACGTGGTACCGCGCGAAGAAACGGGTCGCCTCCCACGGGACCGGGCTGACCGAGAACGTGCTCGCGGGGCCGGAGGGGCCCAAGCCCCTGCTGCTCCAGGCCGAGGACGAGCAGGTCGAAAAATACCTCGAGCCGACCATCGCCGGCGAGAAGTCGACGGCCTTCGGCCAGACCGAGCCGGGCGTGGGCTCCGACTCGCCGAACATGGACACCACAGCGGAGAAGGAGGGCGACGAGTGGGTCATCAACGGACAGAAGCAGTGGATCACCAACGCACCCTACGCCGACTTCATCCAGGTCTTCGCCCGCACCACCCCGCAGGAGGAGGCCGGCCGTTACGGGGGGATCACCTGCTTCATCGTCGAGGACGACGAGTTCGAGGTCGGGTCGTTCAATAACGCCGTCGGCTCCGTGGGACTGCAGGCGGAGGTCATCCTCGACGACGTCCGCGTGCCCGAGGACCGCGTGCTCGGCGAGGTCGACAACGCCTTCTACGCGGCGATGGGCTTTCTCTCGCTGGGCCGGCTCGAACTCGGCGCGGAGGCCGTCGGGGCGGCCGAGAACGTGCTCGACCTCGGCGTGGAGTACGCCAACAGCCGCGAGGCCTTCGGGCGGACGATCGGGAAGTTCCAGGGGATCTCCCACAAGCTCGCCGAGGGGCGGGCCCGGACCTACGCGGCAGACGCCGCCGGCCTGCGGCTCGCGTGGGCGATGGACCGCGGCGAGGAGACCATCGAGGAGTCGTCGATCTTCAAGTACTTCGCCACCAACGTCTTCTTCGACGTCGCCGACGACGTGTTGCAGGTCCACGGCGGCAACGGGCTCTCCGAGGACAACCCCTTCATGGACAATCTGCAGTACGCGCGGCTGCTGCGGATCGTCGAGGGGACCGACGAGATCCAGCTGAACACCATCGCCAAACAGCTGGGCATCGAGTGACGACAGGAGCCTGACTCCTGCCCCGGACCGGCCGGGGGACTCTTTTCGACGAGCGGTCGAGGGGGACGCGAGCTCGGAGCGACCTCCCTTAATTATATGTCCCAGCCTTCAGTCTGACTGGTAGGATGCGCGAAATCGGTAGCGGAAACGTGAAACTCGAGATCGAGGACAGGCGGGCGGAAGTGCGGCTGAACCGGCCGGAGAAGCGAAACGCGATGAACGAGGCGCTGCTCACCGACCTCCGGACGGCACTCGAGGAAGTCGAAGCCGACGACGACGTGCGGGCCATGCTCCTGCTCGGCGAGGGGCCGGTCTTCTGTGCGGGAATGGACCTGGAGATGATGCGCGAGCGCGGGGAGGGCGACAGCGCCGAGATGGAGACGTCGCTGGACGACGTCACCCACTTCATCGACGACATGAGCGTGCCCTCGGTCGCCGGGATCAGGGGCGCGGCGGTCGCCGGGGCGTTCGAGCTCGTGTTGCCGGTCGACTTCCGGGTCATCGACAGCGAGGCGAACTACGGGCTGCTCGAGGTGAACCTCGGGGTGTTCCCCTCCGGCGGGGCGACCCAGCGGCTCCCCCGGATGGTGGGGCTCTCGAAGGCCAAGGAGCTCGTGCTCACCGGGGAGCTGATCGACCCCGAGGAGGCGGCCGACTGTGACCTGGTCCACGAGGTCGTCGACGACGCCGACGACGTCGAGGCCCGCGCCCGCGAGTGGGCGGACAACCTGGCCGGGAACGCGCCGCTGGGAATGAAACACGCCCGCGAGATGCTCAACTCGGCGCTCGATATGCCGCTGTCGGAAGGGCTGGAACTCGAGGCCGCCCGCGGCCAGCAGCTCGTCGACACCGACGACTACACCGAAGGGTTCACCGCCAGACTCGAGGGCAGAGAGCCCGAATTCGAGGGGAAGTAAGCGGGATTCACCGGCGTGCTCTTTCCAAACGCGACCCTGTGAAAACCAAAAAAACCGCCGTGCTTATTTTCGGCGGGAGAGAACCCCGGGTGATGAGTGAGTACGGGTGTAAAGTTTGCCGGGTGTTGGACGAGTACGGCATGGAACGCTACGAGGAGCAACTCCTCGAGCAGTGGCAGGCGGACCCGCCCCAGCGGAAGGGCTACCGGCAACTCGCCGAGTGGTTCAACACGCTCATGCTGCGCCGCGAGATGGACCGCGCCGGTCTCTCGACGCTGGGCGGCGAGGCCGAGTCGAAGTACGAGCGGCTCCGGGGTGACGGGACGCTCGCCGAGGAAGTCGCGACGGGGCTGTCGAACGCGGGGGTTCCGATCGCCCAGCTGCGGGACGACTTCGTCTCCTACGGCGTGGTCCGGACACACCTCACGGAGTGTCTCGGTGCCGAGGTCGACCTCCAGAGCGGGGACTGGGAGCGTGACGCACTGGGGATCGCGCGGGACCACGCCGCCACGAAAGCCGAGGAGGCGGTCCGCTCGCTCCGGAACAAGGAGCAGCTGTCGGCCGGCGGCGAGGTCGACGTCTCCGTCACCGTCGAACTCGAGTGCGAGAGCTGCCACACCCGCGTGCCCGTCGACCGCGCGGTCCGTCGCGAGTACGTCTGTCACTGTGACGATTGACGATGTCCGGACACCTGCACCTCGAACTGGAGAACGTCGGTGGTATCGAACACAAGCAACTGTCGCTGGCCGAGGGGCCGACGTTCATCCAGGGGCCCAACGCGGCGAACAAGAGCTCCTTTCTCAGAGGCTTGCTCTTCGCGCTCGGGAGCCGGACGGTCCCGGTTCGTAGCGGCGCGGACGAAGCCCGCGTGGTGCTGTCGACCGACGAGCGACGCGTCGAGCGGGTCGCCCGGCGGACCGACTCCGGCATCCGGACCGAGGGCGAGGCGTGGGTCACCGACGCCGACGACGTGACGCTGCTCGAGCGGTTCGCGGGGTTGCTGGGGACGAACTCGCTGCGCAGTGCCGTCGCCCGCAACGAAGACGTCGAGTCGCTGTTGAAAGAGCCGATGGACATCGAGGCACTCGAGCGCGAGCGGGCGCGGAAGGTCGGTCGCAAGCGCGAACTCACAGCGGAACTCGAGTCTGCGGGCGATGTCGAGGACCGCCTCGAGTCTACCGAACGGGACCTGGCCGACAGGCGCGAGCGCCTCGAGGAGCTGGAATCGGCCCTGGCGGAGCTGCGCGACGAGCGCGACCCCGCGGAGACCGATGACGCCCTCGAACAGCTCCGCGAGGAGCGGACCGAACTCCGGTCCGAGGCGGCCGAGTGCGAGACCCGGATCGAGGAGCTGGAGGCCGCTATCGACCGTCTCGAGGAGCGGCGGGCGGAGCTCACCGCGACCCTCGAGGAGGCGCGCGAGGCCGCCGAGGGAACTGACGTCGAGGCACTCGAGCGGGAACGCGAGTCGGTGCAGTCCGAACTCGAGGACGTGACCGAGCGACTCGACGTGCTGCAGTCGGTGCTCACCGCGAACCGCGAGATGCTCGATTCCGGGTTCACCGGCGCGCTCGGCAGCGAGGCCGGGCTGATGGGTGACGAGCTCACCTGTTGGACGTGTGGCCAGCCGGCCTCAGTCTCGGACGTCGAGGGGACCGTCGAGGAGCTGGTGGCGCTCGTCGAGGAAGACAAGCGCCGAAAGCGCGAGCGCGAACCGGAGATCGAGGAACTCACCGACGGGATCGAGCGCGCCCGGGAGGCCGAACGCGAGGTCCGGCGCCTCGAAAGCGAGAGAGAGACCGTCGAGCGGAAGCTGACCGAGCGCCGCGACTCGCTGGAGGAGCAACGGGAGCGACACCGGGCCATCCACGAGCGGCTGGACGAACTCGACGACGAGGTCGCCGCCCGACGGGCCGACCAGGCCTCCGCACAGTCGGGGCTCGCCGAGGAGATCGAGGAGACGCGGGTCGAGGCCGAGACGCTGCGCCGGGAGGTCGACCGGCTCGAGGAGGCCCGCGACTCGCTGCGCGAGCGGCGCGCGGAGCTGCAGCGCAAACGGGAGGAGGTCGACCGGCTCTCCGAGGAGATAACGACGCTGACAGACCGGGTCGAGAACCGCGAACGCGAGCTCCGGACGGTGTTCAACGGGACGATGGACGAGCTGCTGGAGGCGCTGGCGTTCGAGGGGATTGAGCGCGTCTGGCTCGACGGGGAGTTCGACCTCGTGGTCGCCCGGTCGGTCGACGGCCGGACCCGGTCGGACTCCGTCGAGCACCTCGCCGAGAGCGAGCGGGAGATGGTCGGGCTCGTCCTCGCGCTGGCCGGCTTCGTCACCTACGACGTCGACGACGTCTCGCCCGTGCTCGTGTTGGACTCGCTGGGGGCCTTCGACGCGGAGCGGACCCGGCGGCTCGTCGACTACTTCGCCGACGAGACCGACTACCTGGTCGCGACCGTCCATCCGGAAGCCGCCGTCGACGCCACCTTCGACACGGTGCAGTTCGAACCGCCCGCCCGGAGCTGAACGCGGCCCCGGTCGGGTCCCGGGGACGGTGCCCGGCCGACGGCGGGTCAGTACACCGGGAGGTAGTTTCTGATGTTCACGGTGCGGTCGGTCTCGATGAAGTAGTCGACCTCGGTCACCGGCTCGAGCGCCCGCACGTCCACGAGCAGGTCGTCGATCTCCGGGTTCGACTCCGCGGTCGCGATGCCGTACAGGTCGACGGTGCCAAAGCCCTCGGCGACGAACCAGAAGTCCATGTCCGACATCGCGTCGAAGGCTTCCCGCTTGGCGTCGGCCTCGTTCCGCGTCCGGGCGGTCACGAGCACGATCTCCCAGCTGTTGCGCTCCGGGCGCGGCAGGAAGAAGCTCGTCATGTTCGACAGCAGGGAGGTCACGCGCCGGCGGACGCCCTCGCTGCTCATGTCGATGTCGTACTCGGCCAGTTCGTCCGCGATGTCGGCGTAGGGGCTCCGGGGGTCGTTGGCCAGGATCTCGAGGATCCGGCGGTCGATCTCGTCTATTTCGAGGACGTCGTCGCGCGAGCGGTCTGTCATGCTCGAACACTGCAGCCACCGCCTATTAAAAGCCGCTCTACGGGCCGTCGCCCGGATCCGCCGGACGGCTGTGGAAAACACTATACCACTCGGAGAGTGACCACGACCATGGAGGGACTGACCCTCGGTGACGTCGCGGAGACGAACGCAACGAAATATCCCGACGACCACTGTCTCGTGTCACTCACCGGCGACACGCGGCGGGAACTCACGTTCCGGGAGTTCGACGACCGCGTGAACCAGCTCGCCCGCGCCTTCGCCGACCGCGGGGTCTCGAAGGGCGACCGCGTCGCGGTCTACATGCAGAACCACCCGGAGACGCTCGTGACCTACTACGCCGCGATGAAACTCGGGGCACTGCCGGTCCCCGTCAACCACCGGTTCAAGGACGAGGAGGTCGGCTACGTCCTCCGTGACAGCGGCGCGGGGCTCTGTGTCTTCGACGCCGACGCGAGGGAGACGATCTCGACGGTCGCCGACCGGGGCGGGACGGACATCCAGGAGTACCTGTATCTCGGGGACGACGTCCCCGGCTTCGCAGACGGCTTCCACGCCACGCGCGAGACCGCGTCGACCGACCGGGTCGAGGTCGTCCCGGACCGGCTGGACGAGGCCGCCCTCATGTACACGAGCGGGACGACGGGGAAGCCGAAAGGCTGCGTCCTGACCCACGACAACGTCATCCAGAACTCCGTCAACACGGTGTACACCTGCAACTTCGAAGAGAACGAGGACCGGTTTCTCGTCGTCACTCCGCTCTTTCACGTCGCGGCCTTCGCGCTGTTCAACAACACCTTCTACTGCGGGTCGACGACCTACCTGATGAACGACTTCGACCCGGTCCGGGTGATGGAGGCCATCGAGGCGGAACGGCTCACCGGCTCGTTTTTCGTCCCGACGATGAGCCGCGCGTTGCTCAACGTCGACGGCTTCGAGGACTACGACCTCGGGTCGTTCCGCCACTACATGACCGGCGCCGCGCCCTCGGGGGAGGAACTCAAGCGGGAGGTCATCGACGCCTTCGACGCCAACCTCTATGACATGTTCGGACAGACGGAGATGTCCCCGGTCACGTGTCTGCTCGACCCCGAGGCCGCCCTCGAGAAGCCCGACAGCATCGGGAAGCCGATCGTCAACGTGGCGGTCAAGGTCGTCGACGACGACGGCGAGGAGGTGGAGCAAGGCGAGGTCGGGCGGATCGCCTACCGCGGCCCGACCGCGTTCCGGGAGTACCTCGGCATGCCCGAGAAGACCGAAGAGGTGTTCGACGACGAGGGATACTTCGTCTCCTCGGACCTCGTTCGCGAGGACGAGGACGGCTTCTTCTACTTCGTCGGTCGCCACGACGACATGATCATCTCCGGCGGCGAGAACATCCACCCCGCGGAGGTCGAGGAGGTGCTCCACGAACACGACAGCGTCGCCGAGGCGGCGGTCGTGGGCGTGCCGGACGAGGAGTGGACCGAGCGGGTGAAGGCGGCCGTCGTCCTCCATGACGGCGAATCGATGACCCCCGGGGACGTCACCGAGCACGTCGGACGAAACCTCGCCGACTTCAAGAAACCGCGCGAGGTGGAGTTCTACGACGAACTCCCGCGCAACCCCTCCGGCAAGGTCCTCAGGGCGGACCTCGAGTGAGTCCGCCAGCGGGAGTGACACCCCGGCCGGTACCGGCGGACGTGCCGTTCCTGGCTGGTACCGGTGGGCGCGCCGTTCCCGGCTGGTACCGGCGGGGGAGCCGCGCCCCCGCTCTCCCGTCGCTCCCGGCGCCCGTCGGTTCGCCGGTGACACCAGCACCGGAGGTGTCGGTCTCGTCCGGACTGTGTCACACTGTCCTCGCTCAGGTACTAACGAACTAAGGGTGTTATTTTTCTCCGGCCGCGGTACGGGATCGCAATCGTTCGTCCCAGCAGATGCAATGTCGACCCGGCGGGGAGCCCGGCCAGCGGGTAGCCGGGCTACCCGGCGTCGCCGCTGACGCCGACTATCTCCCCGTTCTCCCAGACGTAGAACCCCTCGCCGGTCTTCCGGCCGAGCTTCCCGGCCCGGAGCTTTCGCTTGAGCAGCTGTGGCGGCTTGAACCGTTCGCCGAGTTCCTCCCGGAGGTACTCCATCACCTCGACGTTGACGTCGACTCCGGTGTGGTCGACGAGCTCGATCGGTCCCATCGGGAGGTTGTACCCCAGCCGCATCGTCTCGTCGATGTCCTCGACGCTCGCGACTCCCTCCTGGGCCATGCGGATCGCCTCGAGGCTGAATATCGCGCCGAGCCGGGAGGAGGCGAAGCCGGGCACGTCGGTGACCGTCGTCGGTGTCTTGTCGATGCTGTCGACGTACCTGTCCGCGAACTCCTCCGTCTCAGCGTTCGTCTGCTCGGCGACGACGACCTCCACCAGCGGCATGATGTGGGCGGGATTGAAGAAGTGAAGCCCGATACAGCGCGAGGGGTCCTCCAGCGCGCCGGCGATCTCCGTGACGGACAGCGACGAGGTGTTCGTGGCCATGACAGCGTCGCCGGGTGCGACCGCCTCGGCCTCCTCGAAAACCTCCTGCTTGAGGTCGAGACGCTCCGGGACCGCCTCGACGACGAGGTCGGCGTCCTCGACGGCCGGTTCGAGCGAGACCGTCCCGGTGAGCCGCTCGATGGCGTCTTCCTTCTCGGCCGGCGTGAGCTTCCCGCGCTCGACACCGTCCTCCAGGTCCGCCTCGACCTGCTCGAGGCCCCTCTCGATGCGCTCCTGTTCGACGTCGCGGACGATGACCGAGTGTCCGCCGAGGGCGCTGACGTGAGCGATGCCGTGGCCCATCGAGCCAGCTCCCAGGACTGCAACGTTCATACTGTGTCGATCCTCACCATCCCCATCCACACCCCTCGGCATATATTTACTGTCGGCGCAGCCACGACGCGATCACCCGACCTGTCGATGACTTCGACCCCAGCCCGCTCACGACGGCACCGGGACCGCTCGGGCTGACTGTTTAGTTATCACCAGATAGCTGTTCGAGTACTCGAAATGCTCGCAGAACTGGATATCGGCTGGAAACAAGATTTATAACTGACTACCCAGTAACCTCGGATATGAACCGGCCGGTGTCGCGGAAACGGCCCTGGGTCGCAGCCGTCCTGGGCGCGGTCGCGATGGGGCTCGGCCACATCTATCTCCGCCGGTGGCGCCGCGCAATCGGGTGGTTCGCCGTCTTCTTCGGCGTGAGCTTTCTCTTCGTCGACCCCGCCGCGCTCGCCGCGGTGGCGCGCGGGAGTGCCGCGGACCCGACAGCGCTAGCACCGGTATTCGTGGTGGGGAGCCTCAGCGTCGCCGACGCGTACCTGCTCGCCCGTGCCCGGAACGCGACCGTGCGGCCGGTGTCCGTACCGGAGGAACGGCCGACTCGCTGCCCGAACTGTGGCGACGAACTCGACGCCGACCTCGATTTCTGTCACTGGTGTGCGGCCGACGTCTCCGGATCCGACGCCACATCCTCCCACGACCGCGACGGGAAGCGGTGAGCGGCGACGGCCGACCGAGCACACGAGACATCGACCGGCCCGACCGCTTGCGCCCGCGACGCCGCACCGACCCCTCCGGGGTGACCGGCAACGAGCACGGGAAACGACTCCCGATTCACGCGAAAATCTACTGATTAGTCAGCTCAAGAACTGTCCAATAAGAATACTGAACCTCAATTTACGGCCTCACTCGGAACGATGAATATCTTGACTAATTAATCAGTAAGCAACCGGCCGTCATCGCGGTTTCCTCTCCGACGCTGGGGGTGATACCGTCCGTGTAGCGGCGGGTGAGGTGGCCGGCCCTTGGTCGGGGGGCGTGCGTCCGCGAGCGTACTCACGTACCCCGTTTCACGGCGGGAGGCGGCGGGTCGGGGCAATCTATCTAGCCTCTCAGACCGGAGTCGTCCACGAGCGTAGTGAGGTCGCTTGTGGGGATCGGGCGTGTCCGGACGAGTATGAACGGACTCCTCCCACGGGAATCGACGGTCGACCAGCCCGAGCAGCCACAGGTCGTGGGCCTCGACGACGGGGATTCGGCGGACGCCTTCTCGGTGCTCTCCTCGGACACCGCCCGGTCGGTGCTCGGCCAGCTGTACCGGGAGCCGGCGACCCAGTCGGAGCTGGCCGACGAGCTCGGGCTGTCGATCCAGAACGTCGCGTACCACGTCGAGCGGCTGGAGGCGGCCGACCTCCTCACCGTCGTCGACAGCTGGTACTCCGAGAAGGGACGGAACATGGACGTGTACGCCCCTGCCGGCGACCCGCTGGTGCTGGTGGCCGGCGGCGGGGACGGACTGGACGAGGCCCGTCGGGCCGTCGCCGGGCGCCCGGAGGACAACCCCGACCGGGGTGCCGGTGACTGACCCCCGCTGTCGCTTGCGCGGCTGACTTCGACAGCCACAGCCCGACAGTCTCCGCCGACGAGCGGCGACGGGGAACCCACAGTCCGGTGATGGGTGCCCGACGGTTCGGCGGTGCGGCGCCGGGTGCCGGGAGGCAGGGTGCTACTACCCGATCTCTGCCCGGCCGAAGGCCAGGACTCCGAGCACGAGCGGCACGACCGTCCACAGCAGCAGGATGACGACCATGAACCACGTCTCCAGGTAGAACGGCAGCGAGCCGGAGACCTGAATCGCCTGGAAGTTCTCGGGGCTGAATATCGCGAGCGTCGAGTTGAGATAGGCCTCCGCGGGCGAGGCGACTGCCACCATTCCGGCGTACAGGTCGTCCCCGATCCCCAGCCCGAGCAGGTCACCCAGCACCCATCGGAGCGCCGACTCGATGGAAAAGCCCTGGAAGACGGTGAGGACGACCGTGACGAAGTAGACTGCCATGGTGGCCGAGATAGCGCGCGAGCGGCTGGCAGCCGCCGCGGAGATGCCGACGGAGACGGAGACGTAGGCGCCGACCAGAAGCAGCGAGAGGCCGAAGAACTTCCCTATCGCGGCCGGCTCGAGGGCGGGGTACAGCGCGACGACGAACCCGACGCCGACGAGTACTGCGAGGAGCAACGCGAGTGCGAGCGTGAGCCCGCGTGAGAGAAACTTCCCGAGGACGACCGAGTGCCGGGCGGTCGGCTGGCTCAGCAGGAACCGCGCCGTGTTCGACTCGCGCTCGCCGGCGACGGCGAGATACGCCCCGGCGACCGCGACCAGGGGCAACAGCAGCGTCGTGAGAAACACCGCGCCGAACAGGGTCTGTGTCACCGCGGGGCTGTCGCCCGTCCCGCCGGTGTAAAACAGCAACGCGACGAAGGCGACGTAGATCCCGACCACGCCCCACAGCAGCCGCGAGCGACGGACGTTCCGGAAGTCGTTGCGGGCGACCGTCGAGACGTCGTTCAACAGCCCGCTCATCGGGCCACCTCCGCGGGCCGCCGCTCCGGCTCGCCGCTCGCGCTCTCACTTCCGTCCGCCCTGGTCGCCGACGGCGGATCGCCCCCGGAGCCGGCGTCGGTGCGCGTGTAGCTCTCGAACATCGCCTCCAGGGATTTCTCCTCGGAGATGATGTCCTCGACGCGTGCCCGCTCGTCGAGTGTCCTGACGACGCGGACCTTGTCGCCAGGGTCGTCCAGCTCGACCCGGATGGTGGTCCCGTCGGCGGTCACCGACCGAACGCCGTCCAGCGCCGCCAGGTCGGCCGCGACGTCCTCGGGGACCGCGTCGACGGTCACCGTCATCGGCACGTGGCTGACCGACTCCTGGCGCAACTGTGCCAGCGAGCCGACCGCCGCCAGGTCGCCACCCGACAGGATCCCGACCCGGTCACAGACCGCCTCCACCTCCGAGAGGAGGTGACTGGAGAAGAAGACCGTCGTGCCGGCCTCGGCCTCCGACCGGATCAGCTCGCGCATCTCCGCCATCCCCTCGGGGTCGAGGCCGCTGGAGGGCTCGTCGAGCACCAGCAGGTCGGGGTCGCCGACGAGGGCGGTCGCGAGCGCGAGGCGCTGACACATCCCCTTGGAGTACTCGCCGGCCGGCCGGTCCCAGGCCTCCCGGTCGAGGCCGACCCGCTCGAGCAGCCCCTCGACGTCGGGCCGACACTCCTTGATCCCCGCGGCGTACTCGACGTGTTCGCGGGCCGAGAGCCGGTCGTAGGGCTGGAACGCCTCGGGAAGGACGCCGATGCGCTCGCGGACCCGTCGCGACTCCGTCTCGACGTCGTGGCCCAGCACGGTCGCCGACCCGGCAGTCGGCTCCAGAAAGCCCAACAGCATGTTGATCGTCGTCGACTTCCCGGCGCCGTTGGGCCCGAGAAAGCCGAACACCTCGCCGCGCTCGACGGCCAGGTCCAGCCCGTCGACCGGCGTGAGGTCGCCGAACTGCTTGGTCAGGCCGTCGGTTTCGATAGCCGTCATTGTAGTTCCCACCTCTTACCCCTCCTCAAAAAACCGGGTCGGAGCGTTGCGCGGCCGACAACCCGGCCGGTATTGTTTTATATCAGGAATGCTACCGCCGTTCCGAAACGGGGCCGACCCCGTTACTGCTCGGCGACGGAGTAGCCGCCGTCGACGACCAGCGAGTGGCCGGTGACCCAGTCGGCCTCGTCGCTCGCCAGGAATAGCATCGCGTTCGCGATGTCCCTGGGCCGGCCGAGCCGCCGCAGCGGGTACTGTTCGGCCATCTGGGACTTCAGCTGCTCCCACTCCTCGTCGTCGGTGTCGCCGCGGGCCAGCGGCGTGTCGGTCACCGCCGGACAGATCGCGTTCACGCGCACGCCGTCGGGGCCGGCCTCAGCCGCGAGCGAGTGGGTGAAGTTCACGACCGCCCCCTTCGTCAGCGAGTACGCCGACAGCCGCGCGACGCCGGTGACCCCCGCGAAGGAGGCGGTGTTGATGATGCTCCCCGACCCCTGCTCTTTGAGGTGGGGGAGGGCTGCGTGACAGCCGTTCCAGACGCCCTTGATGTTGACGTCGATGACCTGGTCGCGCTCCTCCTCGCCGATCTCCTCGGCGACTGTGCGGGTGTGGCTTATGCCGGCGTTGTTCACGACGACGTCGAGCCCGTGCTCCTCTGCGGTGGCGTCGACCGCCGCGTGCACCGCTTCGGCGTCGGTGACGTCGAGTTCGTGTGCCACCGCCGTCCCGCCGTCGTCCTCGATGGCGGCGACGGTCTCCTCGGCCGCCGCGGCGTCGATGTCCGCGGCGACGACCGTCGCTCCCTCCTCCGCGAACCGTTTCGCTGTCGCCCGTCCGAGCCCCGACCCGCCGCCGGTAACAAACGCCGTCTTGGTATCGAGTCGCATACCGACCCCCTCGACCGCCAGGATATAAAGATTCCCGCGACGCGTCCGGTCGCGGGTCCGCGGCGGTGGGCCGGCCGGTCGCAAGTCCCGGCAGGCTGGCCGTCCCCCCGACCGCGGGTCAGTGATGCAGTTGCTGTGGGACCGGGCTCTCCTCGTCACGGTGTCGGTCCAGGAGCGAGCGCCGGGTCTCCTCGTCCATCCCGTCGTAGCGCCCGGCGGCGTCCAGCACCATCGCGACGAGCTTCGGGTCGCCCGGGGTGACGACGCTGGTCAGTCCCCGCGCGGCCGCGAAGTCGAACCGTTCCTGTACTGCTGCCGGCGTCCGGACGGGCTCGTACCAGGTCGCGTAGGGCCGGTCGGCCGGGGCGAGGTCCTCTGCCGGCGGCCACGGCCCTTTCGCGAAGGCCTTGATCCCGAGCGTCCCGACTCCCTCCCGCTCGGCCAAGTCGAGGACTCCCTCGTAGTCGTACTCCTCGCCCTCCTTGGCGGCGACGACGGGGTTGAACGGGAACATGACGGTCTCGAAATCCTCGACCCGGTCGAGTGCCTCGCGGACGAGGGCGGGCTGGCCGTGGCTGGTCAGCCCGATGTGGTCGACCAGCCCCTCCTCCCTGGCCTCCCGGATGGCTGCGAGTGCGCCGTCCGGTTCGGTGATAGCGTCGAGTTCCTCCCCGGTCTCGAGCCCGTGGACCTGGTAGAGGTCAATGCTGTCGACGCCGAGCCGGTCAAGCGAGCGCTCCAGTTCGCGGCGCGCGCCCTCGTAGTCGCGGTTCTGGGTCTTGCAGCCCAGGAATATCTCCCCGCGGTGCTGGCGGAGCTTCGGCCCGAGCTTGAGCTCCGCGTCGCCGTAGGTCGGGGCGACGTCGACGTGGTCGACGCCGTACTCAAGCAGAAGCTCGACGAGCTGGTTCGCACCCTCCTGTTCGAGCCAGTTGAGCGCGATGGCGCCGAACGTGACGACCGTGCTGTCGTGGCCGGTCTCCCCGAGTGGTCTGGTGTCCATGCACACACTTCGCCCGCGGGGCTCAAAAGCGTGTGCCGGCCGACTGGGGCGGATCCGCTGGGTCTGCAACAGCGCTGTCCAGTTTATATCCCGCCCGGCCGTAGCGTCGCTCGTATGGCAGACATCACCGTCACCACGACCGACAGCATCGAAGGCAGAGCGGTCTCGGAGTATCTCGGCGTCGTCTCCGGGGAGGCCGTCATCGGCGCGAACGTCGTCAGCGACATCGCCGCCGGTATCCGCGACGTCGTCGGGGGCCGAAGCGGCTCCTACGAGAAGAAGATCGAGACCGGACGACAGGAAGCCGTCACCGACATCAAGGCTGAGGCCGAGCAACTCGGGGCGGACGCCGTCGTCGGAGCGACCATGGACTACGAGGAGATGGCCGAGGGGATGCTCTGGGTCAACATCTCCGGGACCGCGGTCAAGACCCGCCGGGCGTAGCGGCTGTCACCGGCCCCGGGACCGCTCAGACCGCGTCCGGCTTCGTGAGGACCGCGTGGCCGGCGACCTCGTACCGCCGGGCCTGCGGTTCCTCCTCGGTCAGTTCGTAGTCGAGGTCGCCGTCGAGGATCGCTTCCAGTCCCTCGAGATAGCTGTCGATGATCTCCAGTTCCTCCCCCGAGAGCGTGTGTGCGTGCGAGACGTGCAGCGTGTCGAAGGCGCCCGAATCGCGCAGGTCACGGACCCGCTGGAGGGTCTCGACGTACTCGTGGATGTCACACCCCTCGAAGTGGATGTAGAGGTCGTGCTCTCGGTGGAGCAGGTCCGCGCCGTAGAGGACGCCGTCGCCCCGGTCCAGGACGGCCAGCTGGCCCGGCGAGTGGCCGGGCACGCCGACCAGTTCGAGTTCGCGGCCGCCGAGGTCGACCGTCTCGCCCGCCTCGGCGGCCCCGACGCCGGTCGCCGGCGGGATCTCGAACCCCTCGGCGTCGAAGCCGTCGGGGAACTCGCGACCGGCAGCCTCCCAGTCGGCGATGAAGTCGGCGGGGCTGTACCCGAAGTCGTCGGTCACCACGTCGGTCGTCACCCGGCCGTCGGCCGTCCGCTCGCGGTCGTCGATGCGAACGTCCTCGAACTGGTGGGCCGCGCCCATGTGGTCCCAGTGAGAGTGGGTCAACAGGAGGGTGACGGGGACGTCGACGAGCTCGTCGACGGTCCCCCGGAGGTCGCCGAAGCCGCCGCCGGCGTCGACTTGGAGGGCCCGGTCCTCGCCGACGACGAGGAAGGTTCCGAACAGGCCGCCCTCGGTGACCCGGTAGCTGTGGTCCGTGAGCCGGTCGATGTCGTACCAGTCGTCGGTCGCGTTCATCGCCTTCCCCTTGGGACCACGGGGGAATGAAGGGTTCGCCCGGGCCGGGCGGCGGAGTCGGGTGCCGTCTCCCGAAGCTCAGCCCCACGTCTCCAGCGCCTCGTCGACGAGCGCCCGGACCTCCCGTGTGGCGTCCTCGTCCAGCGGCCTGTGCGGGGACCGCGGCTGCCCGGCCGGCGCGCCGCGGTGTCGCATCGCCGCCTTGACGCCCGGCACCCCGTACTCGGCGGTGATCGCCCGGTTCAACTCGACCAGGTCCGCACACAGCTCGCGGGCGCCCGCCACGTCGCCCTCGCGGTGGCGGTCGTAGACCTCGCTGGCCAGGTCGGGGACGGCGTTGGCAAGCGCCAGGACGCCGCCGTCCGCGCCCGCATCGAGTGCCGGCGCGTAGAGGCCGCCGCTGCCTACGAACGTCTCGAAGTCGGGGCCGGTCATGCGGCGCGTGCGCTGGAAGGTGACCAGGTCACCCCCCGAGTCCTTGATCCCGACGACGTTGTCGTGGTCGGCGAGGCCCGCCACGGTCTCGGGCTCGAGGCGCGCCCCGGTCATCTTCGGGACGTCGTAGAGGTAGACCGGCAGCGGGCTCCCGTCGGCGACCTCCCGGTAGTAGGCCGCGAGGTCGGCCTGGGAGTGCTCGAAGTAGAAGGGGGTCACGACGAGCGCGGCGTCGGCGCCGGCCTCGGCCGCCCGGCGGGTCCCCTCCAGCGTCTCGACAAGCCCGGGGTGGCCGGTCCCGGCGAGCACCGGGACCGACACCTCGTCGGCGACCGTCGCGACCACGCGGGCGCGCTCGTCGAGGGTCATGAGTTCGGACTCGCTGTTCGACCCCGCGGGGACGACGAAGTCGACGCCGCGGTCGACGACCCACGAGGCGACCGCGCGCAGCTTCGACTCGTCGACGGCACCCGAGTCGTCGAACGGCGTGGCCATGGGAACGCCCGTTCCGTTCATGCCCGAGGGTGGGAGTGGCCGACAGAAGAGGATTCGGGCGAGAGGGTGGAGAACCGGTGGCGCGGACAGCCTACTGGTCGGCCACGCTGTAGGTGACGGTGCCGATGGCGACCTGCTTGCGCTCGCCGTCGGGGGCGGTGCTCTCGACGTCGACCTGCGCGATGGCCGCCGAACTCCCCACGCGGACGACCTTCGCGGTCGCGTAGGCGGTGTCGGTGATCGGCCGGAGGTAGTTGATGTCGAGGTTCGTCGTCGCCATGAACGGGCGGTCCTCGCGGTCCTCGAAGGTCGACCCGATGGCGACGCCGCCGGCGACGTCGATCAGCGTCGCGGTCACGCCGCCGTGCATCACATCCCCGGGGTTTCGCTTGAACTCCTCGTAGTCGACGGCCAGCACCACCTCGCCCTCGCCGTACTCCTCGACCCGGAGGCCGACCCAGTCGTTGAACGTCCCCTCCGGGAAGAAGTCGCCGTCCTCGCGGGCGCCCGGGCGGTCGTCGGTGTCGACGTCGGCTTCCGGCCCCTGCTCGTCGTCGGAGTCAGTCATCGGCCGGGAGGTGTCCCGCCGGTCGCAAAGAGCCTTCGCTTACCCGCTGGAGTAGCCGCCGTCGACGACCAGCTCGTGGCCGGTCACGAACGAGGACTCCTCGCTGACCAGAAAGAGGATCGCGTTGGCGATCTCCTCGGGCTGGCCGATCCGGTCGAGCGCGTACAGGCTCTCGAGTTTCTCCCGGGCGGCCTCCGGGTCGTCGCGGGACTCGAGCCCGCCCCGAACCAGCGGCGTGTCGGTGAACCCGGGGCAGACGGAGTTGGCGCGGATCCCGTCCCGGCCCAGCTCGCCCGCCAGCGACTTCGTGAACTTCGTGACCCCGCCCTTGGTGAACGCGTAGGCCGCGGCGAAGGGCTGGCCGATGACCCCCGCCAGCGAGGCGATGTTGACGATCGACCCCGACCCCTGTTCCTTGAAGTGGGGGATCGCGGCCCGGCAGCCGTTCCAGACCCCCTTGCCGTTGATGTCGAGGATCCGGTCGCGGTCCTCGAGTGAGAGCTCCTCCATCGCACAGTTGGTCTGGCCGATGCCGGCGTTGTTGACGATGGCGTCCAGCCCGTACTCCGCGGCGGCGGCGTCGACGGTCTCCTCGAAGGCCGCGGCGTCGGTCACGTCCAGTTCGTGGAAGGCCGCGCTCCCGGGGCGGTCGCTGTCCTCGATCGCGGCGACGGTCTCCTCGCCGCCCTCGACGTCGACGTCGGTGACGACGACTGTCGCCCCCTCGTCGGCACACCGCTTTGCGGTCGCGCGTCCGATACCCGAGCCTGCACCGGTGACGAAGACGGTCCTGTCTTGGAGTCGCATACCCCAACGACCACAGCGGGGCACAAAAGTCCACCTACCGGCCCGGCGAGTACGGGACGGGGTGAACCGCGCCGGCCTCGCCGGCGAGGGCAACGGTTACGGCCCGACCCCCCGTGCTCCAGCTATGGACGTCGTCGAGGCGCTCGCGGCCCGGTCGGGAACCACCTGTCTGGTCGGAGCCGGCGGGAAGAAGACGACGATGCGGACGCTCGCCGCCCGGACGGACGCCGTCGTGACCGCGACGGTCCGCATCCCGATCTTCGACCGGTGGGTCGAGCGCGTCGTCGTGACCGGCGACCCGGTCAGCGCCGCCGAGCGGGTCGACGAGCGCCCGCTCGGGGTCGTCCCCGAGCGCGAACGCGAGGACCGCTACCGCGGCTACGACCCCTCCGTCGTCGACCGCCTCGCGCGCGCTGTCGGCGACCCGCTGGTCGTGAAGGCCGACGGCGCGCGGAGCCGCCTGCTGAAGGCCCCCGCGGACCACGAGCCCCAGCTCCCCACCAGCGCCGACACGGTCGTCCCGGTCGCGAGTGTCCGCGCCGCCGGCAGGCCCCTGACCGACGAGCACGTCCACCGGGTCAACCGGGTCGCGGCCCTGACCGGCCGGAGCCCCGGCGAGGAGCTACGCCCCGACGACATCGCAGCGGTCCTGGCCGACGAGGCCGGCGGGCTGAAAGACGTCCCCGACGGCGCGACCGCCGTTCCGCTGCTCAACATGGTCGACGACGAGCGCCTGGCGGCGACGGCCCGCGAGGTCGCCCGCGCCGTCCGCGACCGCACCGACGCGCCCCGCGTCGTGCTCGCGGAGATGCGTGCGGCCGACCCGGTGGTCGACGTGGTCTGAGGCTCACTCGCCGCGGAGCCGCTCGGCGGCGGCCTCGAACTCCGCTCGCGTGTTCAGGTTCTCGAACGTCTCCGCCGTGGCGTGTTCCGCGACCTCCCCGGGGCCGACGACGACGTAGTCGAGGTCCTCCAGCGGGGCGATCACCCTGCGGTCCCCGCGTTCGAGCGCGGCCGCGCAGGCCGCCGCCGTCGGCCCGGCCCGGTAGACCGCCTGCATCGGCTCGAACCACTCGTCGGGTTTCGGGACCGCCGCGTCGTGGCCCGCCGCGCGCTCGAAGAGGTAGTCGAGGAAGCCGGGGGTGACGAAGGGCATGTCACAGGCCACGGCGGCGGCGTACTCGCTGTCGACGGCCCGCAGACCGGCCATGAGCCCGGCCATCGGCCCCCGGTCAGGCTCGGGGTCCTCGGCGAACCGCGGCGCTGGGTCGACGCCCGCCAGGGCGGCCTCGATGGCCGCGCGCTGGTCCGGCCTGCAGTTGACCACGAGTTCGTCGACGACGCCCCCGAAGCGGTCTGCTACCCGGCGGACCAGCGGGGTTCCGGCGAGGTCGGCGACGGCCTTGTCCCGGTCGCCAAAGCGGGTCGACCGCCCCCCGGCGACGATGACACCGGCGCGCATCGTCGGCCGTTCCGCGCCGGCGGTAAAGAGGCTTGGCCGCGGCGGGCCCGGAACGGGTCGGGATTCCCGGACTCGCCCCGGGTATTGCGGGGGTTTTTGAGCCCCCGCCCCATCGTGTGGCGGCATGTCACACGCACCGGAGACGGCCGGCGACGCGCCGCTCCTGCGGGTCGCGGCACGCCCCGGGGACGGTCGGGAGGTCGCGACGGCCGCGCGCGAGGCGGGGGAGGTGCGGGTCGTCGAGACCGGGCCGACCGGCGTCGAGGGGCTGGAGCCGCTCGTCCTCGCGACCGCCGGCGGACGGACGGCCTTCCTCCCCGACCCCGACCGGGAGACGGTCCGGGAGGTGGTCGGGGACCTGGCGGCGGGCGAATTCCCCGACGGAACGTGGACGGTCGACCACGACCCCGGCCGGCGGACGCTTCCCCGGCCCGCGGCGGGGCCGCTGTCGGTGGGAAAGCGGCGGGTGCTGGGCCCCTGTGGCTGGGTCGACCCGACCACCCCTGGCGACCACGATTTCGTCTCGCCCGACCGGGACGCCGGCGACTGCGCCGTCGACCTGCTGGGGCGCGGTCGGGGCGACGCGGTCGCGGACGAGCCCGCGAGCGGCGCGTGGGAGCGCGCCCGCGCGACGGAGGGTGAGCCGGTGGTCGTCGTCAACGCCCACGAGACCGACGGTCGCCCGCGCGCGGACCGGACGCTGCTGGCCGGCGCTCCCCTGACTGTGCTCGACGGCGCCGCGGCCGTCGCGGCCCACGTCGACGCGACCGACCTCGTCGTCTACCTGGCCGCGGGCGACGACCTGCTCGCCGAACGCGTCCGGGAAGCCGCCGACGCGGCGACCGTGGCGCTCCCCGCCGCGGTCCAGGTCGTCGCCGGCCCCGACGAGTACCGGGCCGGCGCCCCGACCTGCGCCCTCGAAGCGATGGAGGGAGCGGACCGGGTCGAGCCACGTCTCCAGCCACCCACGCCCGCCGAACACGGCCTGTACGGCCGGCCGACGGTCGTCCACACGCCCCGGACCGTCGCGCAGGTGCGGGCCGCGCTCGCGGAGCCCGAGGGGTTCACTTCCCGGGCTCGTGACCCGGGGACGCGGCTGGTGACCGTGACCGGCGACGTGGCCGCACCTGCGACCGTCGAGCTGGCCCCGGGCGCGGACCTCGAGGAAGCGAGAGGGGCCGTCGACCTGGAGGGCGCGTACAAGATGGCCTGCGTCGGCGGCCCCCTCGGGGGACTCACCCGCGACCTTTCGGTGGGGCCGGATGCGCGCTCGCTGTCGGCGGCCGGCCTGGGGACCGACGGCGTCGTGGAACTGTTGACCGACCGGCGGTGTGTGGTCGCCGTGGCCGGGCGGCGGGCCCGCTTCGCCAGCGAGGAAAACAGCGGGCGCTGCGTGCCCGGCCGCGAGGGGACCGAACAGCTGACCGCGCTCCTCCGGGACGCCTCCCGGGGCGACTACGAGCCCGAGGCGGTCCGCGAACTCGGGCGGGTGATGCGCCGGTCGGCGAACTGCCGGATCGGCGCACACGCGTCCCGACCGGCGATGACCGCGATGGAGGCCCTCGGCGCGGAGTTTCGCGCCCACGCCGAGGGACGGTGTCCCGCCGGCGTCTGCGAGGTGGGTCGATGAGTACCGACCCAGTTCCCGGGGTGCCCGATGTCGACGACTCCGCCCGGGAGACGCCCGTCACCGCCGAGTTCGAGACCGGGACCGCCAACGACCCCGAGGTGGGAACCGACGGGCCGACGGCGCTGACCGTCGACGGCGAGCGCGTCTCGGTTCCCGCGGGATCGACGGTCATCGACGCCCTGCGGCGGGCCGAGGAGGTGACCGTCGACGCCGGCACGGAGGGACTGGCCGAGGGCGGGACCGCCATCGACAGCACGGCCGACGTGGCCGCGCTCTGTCACTACGACCGCGAGAGCGAGCAGAGCGAGGGCGTGGGGCCGCGCAGCGAGTGCCGGACCTGCATGGTCGAGACCGACGCCCACGGGCTCGTCCCGGCCTGTTCGTTCCCGGCGGAGGAGGGGCTGACCGTCCGCGTCGACACCCCCGACGCCGCGGAGGCCCGGTCGGTCAACCTCGACCTGGTGCTCTCGAACCACAACCTCCGGTGTACGACCTGTAACGGGAACGGCCGCTGCGAGTTACAGGAGGCGGCCGTCGACCAGGGGGTCGACCACCCCCGGTACGGCGTCTTCGACGAGCGCGACGCCTACGAACCCCTCGACGACACCTCCTCGTTCATCCAGGTCGACCGCAACAAGTGCATCCTCTGCAACCGGTGTGTCGAGGCCTGCAACGACGTGCAGGTCGAGGGCGTGTTGCGCGTCGAGGGGTCGGGGGCGGAGACCCGGATCGGCTTCCAGTCCGACGCGGTGACGATGGACGACTCCGACTGCGTCTCGTGTGGGCACTGTTCGACTGTCTGCCCGACCGGCGCACTCACCGAGAAGGGGATCGGCGGCGCGACGACGCTCCCGGTCCCGGGGTTCAGCCAGCGCAACTCCGTCGGCGACGTGCTGGAGGGCGAGCGCGCCGAGACCATCGACGACACCGTCGCGCCGAACCGCGGCTCCCCGGGCGAGCAGGGGTTCGGAGGTGGGGGGCACCAGCGCGGCGCGGGGATGGTGGAGAGGGACCTCAGTGACGGCGACCTCGGCCAGTTGCTCTCGGCGGCCCGGTCGTGGGCCGGCGACGCGGCGGGAGCCTTCGGGCGACGGGCCGCCGTCGCCGGCGAGCACGCCGCCGAGAACATCGCCGCCCGGACACTGCCAGAGGGGTTGCTGTTCGACGTGGCGACGCGGGTCGCCGACCTCCGCAAGCGGGGCATCGACACCGAGGAGACGACCTGCGGGTTCTGTGCCGTCGGCTGTCGGGTCGAGATGTGGGGCAAGGACGGCGACGTTCTGGGCGCCGAACCCGTCGACGACCCCGCCGACGCGCCCGCCAACGACTTCTCGACCTGCGTCAAGGGGAAGTTCGGCCACGAGTTCGCCAACAGCGACGGCCGGCTGACCGAGCCCCTGGTCAGACGCGACGGCGACCTGGAGCCGGTCGGGTGGGACGAAGCGCTTGAGTACGTCGCCGACCGGCTGGAGGCGATCCAGGCCGAGCACGGCGTCGACGCCGTGGGGGCGCTCGCCTCCTCGAAAGGGTCCAACGAGGAGGCCTACCTCGTCCAGAAGTTCGCCCGGCAGGTCCTGGGGACGAAAAACGTCGACAACTGCGCGCGGCTCTGTCACTCCTCGACGGTCGCGGCTCTCCAGCAGACGATGGGCTACGGCGCGATGTCCAACCGGATCAACGAGGACATCGGCGAGGCCGACGCCTACCTGATCACGGGGTCGAACACCACCGAATCCCACCCCGTGCTCGCCACGCGGATCAAGCAGAACGTCCGCGAGGGAGCCGACCTCGTGGTCTTCGACCCACGGAAGGTCGGCATCGCGGAACACGCCGACCAGTACACCCGCACCCGGCCGGGCTACGACGTCGCCTGGCTCAACGGGCTCATCCGCGAGGTCATCCAGCAGGGCTACCACGACGAGGCGTTCATCGAGCGCAACACGACCGGCTTCGCCGACCTCCGGGAGAAAGTCGACCCCTACACCCCCGAGCGCGTCGCGGAGCTGGCCGGCGTGCCCGCCGAGGAACTCCGGAGCGCGGCGGAGACGCTCGGCACCGCCGACACCGTCGTCTTCGGGTGGGCGATGGGGATGACCCAGCAGAGCTACGGCACGCAGAACGTCCTGGCGATGGCGAACCTGGCGCTCGCGCTCGGCCAGGTCGGCAAGCCCGGCGCGGGCGTCTCCCCGTTCCGCGGGCAGAACAACGTCCAGGGTGGGGGCGGTGACATGGGCACCCTGCCGGGGAGTCTCCCCGGCTACCAGGACCCCGGCGACGAGGCAGTCCGCGGGAAGTTCGCCGACGCCTGGGGCGTCGAGCCCCCCGCCGAGCCCGGGCTGAAGGTGCCGGAGATGCTCGAGGAAGCGCGGGAGGGGAACCTCCGGGGAATGTACGTCGTCGGCGAGAACCCCGCGCTCTCGGAGCCCGACATCCGGCACGCCGAGGAGGCGCTTCGTGCGCTGGACCTGCTCGTCGTCCAGGACATCTTCATGACCGAAACTGCCGAGCACGCCGACGTCGTCCTCCCGGCGGCCACCTCCCCGGAGAAACACGGCACCTTCACCAACACCGAGCGACGGGTCCAGCGGGTGCGCCCGACCGCCGACCCGCCCGGCCAGGCCCGCCAGGACTGGGCGATCACGCAGGCGCTGGCCCGCCGGCTCGGCCACGACTGGGGGTACGAGCACCCGCGGGAGGTGATGGACGAGATCAGCGACCTCGTCCCCATCTACGGCGGCGTCAGCTACGAGCGCCTGGAGACTGGCGACCGGCACGGCCTCCAGTGGCCCTGCCGGGACGCCGAGGACCTCGGGACGCCCTACCTGTACGACTACGAGGACGGGGAGTTCAACTTCGAAGACGGGAAGGCGCGGTTCGTTCCGGCCGACAGCGGCCACCCCGGCGAGGTGCCCGACGAGGCGTTCCCGCTCACGCTCACCACCGGGCGGGTCCTCTACCACTGGCACACCGGGCAGATCACCCGCCGGGTCGAGGGGCTGATGGGCCACGTCGGCGAGAGCTTCGTCGAGGTCAACCCCGAGACTGCCGACACGCTGGGCGTCGCGGACGGCGAGTACGTCCGCGTCGAGTCCCGCCGGGGCGACGTCGTCGTGCGCGCCCGGGTGACCGACCGGGTCGGCGAGGGGACCCTGTTCATCCCGATGCACTTCGCGACCGGTGCGGCCAACAGGCTCACCGGCGAGACCTTCGACCCGCAGGCCGGTATCCCCGAATACAAGGTCTCGAGCGTCCGGGTCGAGCCGCTGGGAGAGGAGACCGACGAGCGGGTGTTGCGACGGCCGGACGCCGGGACGACCGGCCGCGAGGAGGTCGTCGACGACTAGCACCGGAGCGGGGGCGGCCCGCCGGCGCGGGCCTGCCAGGCCGTGTGCTTATATTGTTGAACGACTAACAGTAATCATGCCTGACAGCGTGGAAACACAGCCCGGACAGCAGGACCTGTCGACACCCAGTACGTTTCCGGAACTCGCGGTTCAGGTCGTCCGCGACGGCGTCATCGGTGCCATTGCCGGGGCCGCCGGTAACGTCGCCGTCCTCGGAACGTTGCTGGTCGCAGCCGTGCTCGGCGGGTTCTCCATCGAGGCGTTCACCCGCTTTCCTGCGTTGCTCGGGTTCGATGCGTTCCTGACCCCGGGCCAGCTTCTGGCCGTCGGCGTCGGCTCGTTCATCATCGGCGGCATGACCGTCTGGCCGCTCTTTCTGGCGACTATCGGGGCCCTCCTGCCCGGCGAGACGTACGCCGCCAGGGGGGTGGTGTTCGGGGCAGTCATCTGGACCGGATTCGCCACCTACTTCCACGGCGACGTGACCGGGAGCGGCCTGGTTATCTACGCCGTCTTCTCGCTTCTGGGGCACATGGGCTATGGCTTCGTCACCGGGGCGGTGATGGACCGGCTGTTCGGCGACCGGCCGCCGCTCGTCACTGCCGCGCTCACCGCGCCCGACGAGTGAGCAGGGAAGACGGCACCGGCCCCCACCGATGCCCACGACGGCCCGGAAGGGGTATCGACCTATAAGGACAGGCCCGCCGGGGCACGAACGAGTGGAGGGGCGTCAGCGGGGCGTTCGAGGGCAGCGGCTGCCGTTTCCCCGTGGCTGACGTCGGCTTCCGGTCGCGTCAGCGCTCACTGTCGTCGTTTTCGTCGTCCCCATTGCCGTCGTCGTCATCCCCGTCGTCTTCGTCGTCATTGCTATCGTCGCCATCCTCACCGTCGTCGCTGTCATCTTCCTCGTCACCGTCCTCACTGTCGCTGTCGTCCTCTTCGTCGTCACTCCCGGCGTCGGTACCGTCGTCGTCGGCGTCGTCGGTACCATCGTTGCTGTCACTGTCGTCGTCGCCGCTGTCGTCCTCGCCATCCCGTTCCTCGCGGTCGGCATCGGGACGGTCGCCGTCGCGGTCGTACTCCCGGTCGGTGAGGGTCAGCGAGCCGTTTTCGACGGCGAACTCGTACTCGGCCTCGAAGGCACCTTTGACCAGGTCGAGTTCCAGGTCGTCGGCCACGTCCCCGACGTCGAAGCGCAGCGAACCGTCGGCGTCGGTCCGCCCGACTGCCTCGCCGTCGGCGTAGACCGTCGCGTCGGGGATCCCGTCGCCCCCGTACGCGGCGCGCACGGAGACGGTGCCGTCCTCGAGCGTGGCCGAGAACGCGAAGTTCCGCTCGAACTCCGCCTCGAGCGCCCGGTCGTCACCCAGTCCGACGTCGAGCGTCGCCTCCTCGCCGCCAGCGACGGCGGTGACCGTCACGTCGCCGGCCGCAGGGAGCGTGAGTGCCAGCGTGCCGTCGTCGCCGGTCTCACCGACCGCCTCGCCGTCGACCGCGACGCTCGCGTTCGCGACCGCCCGGCCGTCGGCGAGGACTCGCACCGTCACCGTTTCGTTTGGGCCCGGCTGGCCGTCGGCGACCAGGAGGGACAGCTCCTCGAACTCGCGGTCCTCACGGTCGTCGTCACCGTCGCCCTCTTCACCGTCCTCGTCGCTCTCCCGCTCCTCCTCGCCGTCGTCGGGTTCGCCCGCCCCGCCGTCGGCCGGTTCGGTCTCCTCTTCGAGGTTGAACACCTCGCCGGAGGAGCCGTCGATGCCGACCTCCGCCTCGCCGGTGAGGCCGCCGGCCCGGAGGACGAACTCGAACTCGTAGGTGCCGTCCTCGCTGTCGATGCTGGCGTCGGTGAGCACCCACGAACCGTTCCCGACGTCGGTCAGCGCCGCGCGCGCTGTCTCGAGGGCGGCGGACTGGTTCACCGTGACCGCGGTGTCGCCGTCGGGCTCGCGCTCGAACTCCCGGGAGCGCTCGCCGCCCTCGCTGCTCACCTCGATGGAGAGCCCGCCATTGACCTCCAGCTCGACCTCACCGCGCCGCTCGCCGGTGAACTGCGCGAGCAGCGCGCCGGCACCGGTCCCCCGGACGTCGTCGAGGGTGGTCACGGCCCGCTCCAGGGCGGTCCAGTTGAGCCCGGCCGCCCGCAGGTCGAAGGCCGAGACGTTGGCAGCGCGGCGTTCCAGGCGGTCGTGGGCCTCGATGACGTTCCCGGCGCGGGCGTTCAGCGCCGCGAGCCGCCGGGCGAACTCCGAGCGGTCGAGGTCGCCCTCGCGGTATGCCTCGAGGGCCTCGCGGTAGTTCTCGCGAACAGCCTCGGCGCGCTCCCGGACTGCCTCGGCACGCTCGGCGACGGCCTCGGCGCGGCCCTCGCCGCGTTCGTACTCGACCTCGAAGGCCGTCTCCTCGACCTCGGCGTGGACGTCGTCGCTCGTGACCGACAGCACGGTCGAGAGCTGCGCGCCGGCGGTCACGCTGACGGAGCCGTCGGTCGTGGCGTTGGCTCCGGAGCCGTCGGCCGCCGAGCCGTTCGCCCCGGGGTCGCCGGTCGTCTGTGCACCGACGGGGGCCGCGATTGCGACCAGGCCCGCGGCGCCGACCACGACGAGGGTTACGACGAGCACCGACAGGAGCGGGCGGTCTCGCATCACCCGGAGGTGCGAGCCACAGCGACATAAACCGGGCCGACGCTGGCGCCCGTTTGCAGCCGTTTGCGGACAGTTGCAGCCCCGTCCCCTCCGGCGGTCGTTCGAACAGTCACAAGCGGTAAGACACCGAGCGCCGAACGACAGCACGGATGGTCACCCGAAAGGGAGTCGTCGTCATCATCCTCGCGCTGGCGCTGGCCGCGGGGCCGCTGCTGACGGGTACAGGGCTGGCACAGAGCCAGCCCGAACCCGAGACGGACAACACCGTCACGCGGATCGAACTCCGGGCGGACGGGGATGCCCGCTGGACGGTCCGGGTCCGGACCCGGCTGTCGACCCAGGGAGAGGTCGACGCCTACCGGACCTTCCAGGAGCGGTTCCGAAACGACACGGCGAGCTACCTCGGCCCGTTCCGCGAGCGCATCCGGGGTGTCGTCGCCAGCGCTGCCGGGGCCACCGACCGCGAGATGCGGGCGACGAACTTCACCGCTACGACCGACATCCAGCAGGTGCCTCGCCGGTGGGGCGTCGTCTCGTACTCGTTCACCTGGGAGGGCTTTGCGGCCGGCCGGGCAAACGCCGTCCGCGTCGGTGACGCCTTCGAGGGCGGGCTGTTCATCACCGAGAACGACACGCTCGCCATCGAAGGACCCCCCGGCTACGCGGCCACGTCCGTCGACCCGGCGCCGACGAGCCGGGCGAACGGCACGCTCACCTGGGTCGGCCGGGTCGACTTCGCCGACCGGCACCCGCAGGTCAGGTTCGTCCCCGCCGGCGCGGCGCCCGGAAGCGGGACGCCGACGACGACGGACCCCGGTGGGGAGGCCGGGAACGACGGCGGGGACGGCGCGGGCGACGACCCGAGCGTCGGGAGCGGCATCGTGCTCGCGCTCGCGGGCGTCTCGGTCGGCCTGGCGGCGGTCCTCGGGCTGTTGCTCTGGCGGCGGACCCGCGCCGGCGCCGGAGCCGACCCCGGGGACCCGGCCGGGATTGACCCGGCGTCCGGCACCGACGGGGAGCACTCCGACCCGGCCGAACTGCTCTCGGACGGGGAGCGCGTGGTGGGGCTCCTCGAGAGCGAGGGCGGGCGGATGCGCCAGTCCGCCGTCGCCGACCGGCTGGACTGGTCGGCCTCGAAGACCTCGCGGACCGTCTCCTCGCTGGCCGAGGACGGGGAGGTCGAGAAGCTCCGGATCGGCCGCGAGAACGTCGTCACCTTGACCGACGCGGACTCGTCCGCGTCGGAAGGGGAGTCAGGCCAGCGAGAGGGCTAGCCGCTCGCCGGTGTCCAGGCCACAGCGCAGCGCGGCGTGCAGACGACCCTCGCCGGCGACCCAGTCGCCCACACAGTAGAGGTCGTGTGCCTCGGCGGCGTCGACCGGGCCGCGCGCGACGCCCCCCTCGGGCTGGGCGTAGAGCCAGCCCTGGTGGTCGGTCCAGTCCGGCTCGCCCAGCCGCTCGTCGCCGACGACCTCGGCGGCCATCTCCGCGAGCGCCGCGACGTTCGCCTCGGGGTCGTCGTCGTAGTGGGCCGTGGCCCACTCGGGGTTGGCCTGGACGACGAGCAGCGTCTCGCCGTCGGCGACGTGGCCGGGCTTGCACTCCTCGCGGCTTATCCACCCCACGTCGTGGGCCTTGTCGGTGTTGACCAGCCCGTAGTAGGGCCGGTCGAGTTCGAACGGGTAGTGGAGGACGGCGGTGTAGTTGCTCCGGTACCCGACGTCGGCGACGGCGCCGGCGAGTGTCCCCCGGAGGTCGGCGTCCCAGTCGGCGGAGGCGAGCAGGTCGGCAGTCTGGGGGGCGGGTGGGTTGAGGACGAGTGCGTCGAATGGCCCCCACTCCCCGCCGTCGGCGTCGACCAGCCGCCACGCCCCGTTCTCGCGAGCGACCCCCTCGACGCGGGTCCGGCGGTGGACGGTCGCGTCGGTTCGGTCGAACAGCCGCTTGGCTATCTGGGTCAGCCCGGACTCGTAGCTCCACTTGTGGTCGTCGGCCTCGCGGCCCTCCGAGACCGTCCCCTCGGCGTCGAAGGTGTAGATGGGTTCGGTCACGTCCACGAGCCCCTCGGTGTCGAGCTGCTCGGTCACCAGGTCGACCACGCGGTCGTCGTCGTCCTTCAGGTAGTTGGCGCCGTAGTCGTAGCGGACGCCGTCCCGGCGGCGGGTCGCGGCCCGCCCGCAGACGCCGCCCGACTTCTCGAGAATCGTGGTCTCCACGTCGGCCGTGTTCTCGACGACGTAGGCGAGTGCCGCCGCGCCCGCGCCCGCGCCGACGATGCCAAGGTGCATACCGGCGAGTGGGGCCGAACGGAGGAAAACCACACGCTCCGGACGGGACGAAGCAGAACAGGCCGGCACGGGGCTGGTCGCAGGCGCCGCCCGGATAGGAACGCTTTTCGCTACCGGGCGATGACCCGCGGCCGAGATGGACGTCGGACTGACCGGTTACGGCCGGTACGTACCGGAAGGGGTGCTCACCGGCGCCGAGGTGGCCGAGCGAAGCGGGATCCCGGAGGAGGTCGTCGTCGAGAAAATGGGGATGCGCCGCAAGCACGTCTGCCCGCCGGACGGCGACCACTGCACGGACATGGCGCTGGAGGCCGCCGACGACGCCCTCGCGGACGCGGGCGTCGACGCCGCCGACCTGGACCTCGTTCTGTACCACGGCAGCGAGTACAAGGACCACATCGTCTGGTCGGCGGCCGCGGACATCGCCGAGCGGCTCGGGGCCGAGAACGCCTACGCGACCGAGAGCTACACGCTGTGTGCCGGCTGCCCGGTCGCGCTCCGGCAGGCCCGCGCCCAGCTCCTCGCCGAGGAGCTCGACACCGTCCTGCTGGTCACCGCCAGCCGCGAGGAGGACCTGCTCGACTACGAAAACGAGCGCTCCTCGTTCATGTTCAACTTCGGGAGCGGCGGGGCGGCCTGCGTCCTCGAAGCCGACCCCGCACCCGACCGGACGAAGGCCGTCGTGCGGGAGAGCGCCGCGGTCACCGACGGCTCTTTTTCCGAGGACGTCGTCATGCCGGCCGGCGGCTCGGTCAACCCCGCGAGTCACGACACCGTCGACGGGGACCTGCACTACCTGGACGTGCCCGACCCCGACGGGATGAAAGAGCGCCTCGCCCCGGTCTCGCTGCCGAACTATCTGGAGGTCGCCGACGGGGCGCTCTCGCGGTCGGGCTACGGCCGGGAGGACGTCGATTTCGTGGCCGTCACGCACATGAAGCGGTCCTTTCACCGGACGCTCCTGGAGGAGCTCGGCGTCGACCCGGAGGAGGACGCCTACTACCTCGACGAGTACGGCCACATGCAGAGCGTCGACCAGGTGGTGGCGCTGGACGAGGGCCTCGACCGGGGCCGCGTCGCGCCCGGCGACGTCGTGCTCTTTCTGGCCGCCGGCACGGGCTACACCTGGTCGGCGACGGCCCTGGAGTGGCGCGGGGCGTGACACCCCGGCGGCGTGTCCGCGCCGTGTTGCGCTCGGAACCCCGACTCCCGGATAGCGGCCGATACTGTCGCCGTGGCGGGGGCTTTTGAGGCCCGGTCCCGTACCTGGCGTCAATGACGCGCCTGCGGATCGCCTTGCTGAACGCGGCCCACGGCGGCGACCACACCCGCCGGAACTTCCGGCGGGAGGTCGACGCCGACCTCGTGGAGTTCGACGTCACCGAGCGTGAACTCCCCGACGGCTTCGCGTTCGACGGTTGCATCGTGACCGGCTCGCGGGCCTCGGTCTACTGGGACGAGCCGTGGATCGGCGAGCTGAAGGAGTGGGTCGGTGACGCCGTCGAGGCCGGCCTCCCCTTCCTGGGGGTCTGTTACGGCCACCAGCTACTCGCGGACGTCCTCGGGGGAAGCGTCGAGGGGATGAGCGAGTACGAGATCGGGTACCGGACGGTCGAACACGACGGCTCGCTCCTGTTCGAGGGGGTCGACGAGGAGTTCACCGTCTTCACGACCCACTCCGACCGGGTCACCGAACTCCCGCCGGGTGCCGCCCTGACCGCGCGAAACGACTACGGGATACACGGCTTCCGGAAGGGTGACGTCTTCACCGTCCAGTTCCACCCCGAGTACGACACGGAGACCGCCCGGACGGTCACCGAGGGCAAGGACGACCAGCTCTCCGAAGAGCGGCTCCAGGGGGTGCTGGACGGGATCACCGAGGAGAACTTCGCGGCGGCCTGCGAGGCAAAGGCGCTGTTCGACAACTTCACCGAGTACGTCCGGGAACGGCGCGACCTCGAAACCGGGGCGGGGACGGCCGCCGACGACTGACCGTCCGACGGCGAGCGGAAAAACGCTACGAGAACTGCCCGGTCACCGCGTCACACTCCTGGCAGACGGTCACCAGCCCCGACCCCTCGTCGGCGCGCTCGATCTCCGTGGGCGTTCGCTCGCCACACTCCGGACACTCCCGGCGGATGTCGGCCCCGCTCGCGTCCGCGGGCGCGCCGAGCGCGAGCGCGACCACGCGCTCCTCGCCCTCGTTGCGTCCCAGTTGCCACTCGCCGGGCGCGAAGCGGACCGCCTCGCCGGCCCCGACGGTCACGTCGCCGTCCTCGGTCTCGAAGGTCGCCTCGCCCTCGAGGACGTAGAACAGCTCCTCCTGGTCGGGGTGGCGGTGGTAGCCGAAGCCGAAGGCGTCGCCCGGCTCGAGCTCGTAGTGGTTGAGGGCCAGCTCCTCGGCGCCGAGCGCCCGCCCCAGCGGCCGCTTTGCAGCCGCCGGCGAGGTCCAGCTGTCGACGTCCCCCGTGTTGACTCGCTCCATCTTACTCGCTCCTGTCGATGTCGAGTTCCTCGTCGAGCCCGTCGAGCCAGTCCGCGTCCGATAGCTCCTCCATCTGCTCCCGGAAGTGCTCCTCGCAGACGCCGACCCGAACGCCCTCCTTCTCGACGGTGATGTCCGCCGCCCGGTCGCAGTAGTGGCACTGCATACCCGACTGTACTCGTGCCCCGGGCATGAAGCCTGCGACCCCGACCGGCCGCCCACTCTCCGGGAACGCTGTCTGTCCCTTATACACACACAATGACCTTCGAGACATCTATGGTGATAGATAGTGAAGTTTATGTGAGCGCCGCCGAAGAGGGAGGTATGCAAGTGCTCGGTCCCGCCGAGGAGTCGTTCGACACACAGGAGTTCCCCTGCACGGCCGGCGAGTTCGTCGAGGCCCACGGGAGCGTGGAGCTCGAGCTGCCAAACGGCGCGGAGACCCTGTCGGACGCGCTGTCGTGTCTGCCAAGCGACGAACGGTTCCGGACCCGCGAGGACGCCCGGCTGGCGGTCTGTAACGGCCTCGGCGAGGCAGCCATCGGCCGCAAGGCCTACAGCGACCGCGACCCCGCCTGCCCCGGCGAGACGGGTCACGACCGCGTCTCGCTGTAGCGGCTCGTTCGACTGCAGGCAGCCGCTTCTCCGGAATCGACGCGTTGATGCCGGCCGCGTGACCGATCCCGTCCGTGAATCGGGTGTGGCGGTACGCGGTGTTGGTGCTGGGTACGCTCGCCTACACCTGCCTGACCTTCGTCTGGTTCTCGCTCGCGGCGTACCTCTCGGCGGTCACCGCCGACCTCTCGCTCACCCCCACGCAGGCCGGCCTCCTCACCGGCGCGATCCCCCTGACCTACATCCCGCTCTCGCTGGTCTCGGGCTCCGTCGTCGACCGCGTGGGGCCCTACCGGGCCATCGGCGCCGGCCTCGCCGTCTTCGGGCTCGCACAGCTCGGCCGTGCCGCCGCCGGCTCCTTTCCCGCGATGCTCGGACTCACGGTCGTCGTGGGTGCCGGGGCGACGGCGATCACCTTCGGGCTCCCGAAGCTCGTCTCCGAACTGTTCCCGGCCGACGCCTCCGGCGCGCCCTCCTCGGTGTACGTGCTCGGGGCGTCGGCGGGGACGGCGGCGGCGTTCAGTCTCGGACGCGGCCTGCTGGGGCCGGCGGCCGGCGGCTGGCGACCCCTCTTTCGGCTGACCGGGCTGGCGGTGCTCGGCTACGCCGTCTGTTGGCTGGTCGCCGTCCGGCTCGCCCCGCTCGCGGCGATGCGCTCGGCCGACGCCCAAGCAGCCGACGCCGACGACGAGGTCAGCCTCGCCACGCTCCGAAGCGACGTCGCCCGGGTGTTCGCCAGCGGCCCGATGCGGCTACTGGTGGTCGCCGGCGTCGTCTACCTGCTCGTGGTCCACGGCTTCCAGAACTGGCTGGCGACGGTGCTTGAGGCCCGCGGGGTTCAGGCCTCGCTGGCCGCCACCGCGACGAGTGGCTTCGTCGTCGCCGCGGCGGCGGGGACGCTCACACTCCCGGCCCTCTCCGACCGGCTCGACGACCGGGGGACGGTCATCGCGGCCTGTGGCGCCGTCTGCACCCTGGGGACGGCGGCGCTTCTGGTCCCGGGAGTTCCCGCGGTCGTCGGCGTCGCCGGCGCGCTCGCGGCCGGCGTCGGGGCCGGCGGCATCTCCCCGCTGGTCCGGGTCGTCCCCGCCGAGCTGGAGGACGTCGGCCCGGCGCTGACCGGGACGGCCGTCGGGCTGGTCTTCGCCGTCGGCGAGGCCGGGGGCTTTCTCGGTCCCTTCCTCATCGGGTGGCTCTACGACCTCTCGGGGTCGTACGCGCCCGGGCTGGCGGTCATCTGTGTCTGCTCGCTCGGGGCCGTCGTCGCGGGCCGACGACTCCCGGTTTGAGCGCCGGCGTCTCTGTAACTTGCCTGCCTCTCACCCGGACGCCCCGGCCCCGTCCACCCGGGCGAGCAGCTCGGTCGTCCCTTCGTCGTCGAAGCGCAGCGGCCGCCGCCACCACGGCCCTCGTCCCGAGTCGCCGGAGTGGTCGGTCACCAGGTCGCCGGCCTCCGTCCCGCCCTCGGGGGTGCTCAGCAACACCGCGCGCTCGTAGAGCCGCGAGTCCCCGGGGTCGCCGGCCAGGAGCACGCGGGCGTCGACCGTCTCCCGCTTCACGTGGGCGTTGTTCGCGAAGGCCGCCCGCTCCTCCCGGCTCAGTCCGTCATAGTCGGTCACCGGGTCGCGGGCCAGCCGGAGGTGGCCGACCAGAAAGGCCCCCCACGCCGCCGGGAGCCACTCGGCGGGCTCGGCGACCGACAGCGTCGCGTAGAAGAAACAGTAGTCACCGGCCGACAGTTCCGAGAGCGGGCCAGCCTTGACGCCGTGCTCGTCGCCGTAGGTGTACCGCTCACAGCAGGGGTAGCCGGCGAACTCCGGGTCGAGGTGGACGGGGTCGTCGTGGACCCGCGCAGGGATGTCGGCGTCGAGGTGGGGCGCGAGGTCGCCGTAGGTGGGCACCGGCCCGCGGGTGGGCTCGGACTCGGGAATGGGGACGTAGGCGAAGCTGCCGTCGGCCCGGACCGGCCCGCGGAAGCCGGGTTCGTTGGTGTTCGCGCCGACGTTGATGGCGACGGCGTTCACAGCTGGCCGGCACACTCCCGGCAGTAGGAGTAGCCCGGTTCGTTGTGTGCGCCACAGTTCCGGCAGTAGACGCCCTGTCCGCCGGCGTCCGGGTTGCGGTCGGCGACACGCTCGACCGGCGCCCGCGCGCCCTCCGGCTCGGACCCGCGGGGCGCGGTCTGTCCGCCCCGGGAGTCACGCAGGTACCGGTAGAGCAGCACCTGCACGAGCGCGAATCCCACGAGGTAGACGGCCAGCCAGACCCACGTGGACATATCTGACCTTTGGTGTCGGCGCACTTGGATGTTCGGCCGCCCGGCGACCGCGTCCGCAGCCGGCGCGCGCTCGCCGGGGCCGAGACGCGTGCTGAACGTTTTTACGCCGCTTCCGTCAATAGACAGGCATGAGGTCCCCGGAACACCCTCCCTCCCAGCGCCGACGCCGGCTGCTGCGTGCCGGCGGCGTCCTCGCCGCCGCCGGCCTCGCCGGCTGTCAGATGAACTTCGGTACCGAACTGAGCGAACGGAGTGAGCGGACCGTCGACCCCGAGGACGCCGAGGCGATGACGGTCGACCTCCGCAACGGCGACGTCGAGCTGTCGGGCGAGGACACCGACGTCGTCTCGGGGACGGTCGTCAAGCGGACCCGGGCCAGCCGGGAGGCGCTCGACGCGGTCGCCGTCACCGCGACGGTCGAGGACGGGACGCTCCGGATCGAGGCCGACCACTCGGAGGTCCCGCCCGGGGCGTCGGTCAGCGTCGACCTCGACCTCTCGGTCCCCGACTCGCTTTCGGTCGTCCGCGCCGCCTCGGAGAACGGCGACGTGACCGGCCGCGACCTCGCCGGCGACGGCGAGTACCGCACGGCCAACGGCGACGTCCGCGCCGAGGGGGTCGAGGGATACGTCACCGCCCGCTCCGAGAACGGCGACGTGACTGTCCGGGAGCCCGGCGGGCTCGACGGCGCCCGGACGACGAACGGGGACGTCGACGTGGACGTTCCCGCGCTCCGCGACGATATCACCTGCCGGACGACGAACGGGGACGTGACCGCCGCGGTCGCGGAGTCGGTCGATGCGGCCGTCGTCCTGCGGACGCAGAACGGAGACGCGACCGTCGAAGGGGTCGACCTCGGGAGCCTCGAGGCGTCGGACGCGCGGGCCAGCGGGCGGCTGGGCGAGGCGACCCACGCCCTCGACCTCCGGTCGGTCAACGGCGACGTGACGCTGCGGTCGCTGTAGGCGCGTCGACACCGTCGCGGGAGCGCGCCGCTCGGGCAGCCCGACGCGCAGGTGGCCCGACCGCTACGCGTCCGGCGGCGAGAGGTCCCGGCCGAACTCGTCGAAGACCTCCATGTTGTCGGGCACCTCGGTGGGGATCCGGCGCTGGTCGCGCCGGTCGACGTTGGCGTCCTCGAGGGGCTCGGCGACGGACTCCCAGCCGTCCTTGATCCCGATGCTCGTGGCGGGCGACCCGGCGGCGATGTGGTGGGCAGGGATGTCCTTCGAGGCTGCCGACTTGGCCGCGAGGATGGCGTTCTCCCCGACCTTCACGCCCGCTCGGACCATCGTGTCGTAGGTGACCCGCGCGTCGTCCTCGATGACGGTGTGGTAGTTCTCCACGTGGGTCTGGTCGACGACGTCGTGGTCGTGGGAGTAGACGTGGGCGTCGTCCGAGATGGAGACCCTGTCGCCGACCGTCAGCTTCCCCCGGTCGTCGAGGTGGACGTTGTCGTGGACGACGACGTTGTCACCGACGGAGATGTTGTGGCCGTAGGTGAAGGTGATCCCCTTGAAGAAGCGGCAGTTGTCGCCACACTCGTCGAAGAGGTGTTTGGCGAGCATCCGGCGGAAGCGAAGCGCGAAGGCGATGTTGTCGGCCATCGGGGTGGCGTCGAACTGCCGCCAGAGCCACTGGAGGTACTTCGAGCGCTCGAACTGCGCTTCCATGGTCTCGACCTCGGCGTAGTACTCGCTCTCCAGGGTCGCGTTGCAGGGGTCATACCCCTGCAGGCGGACGCGCTCGGCGGGGGAGATCTCCCCACCGGACTGCCAGCGCTCGTAGGCGTCCCGGTCGCCGAAGAGGTCGATGAGCACGTCCTCCACCACGTCGCAGACGTCCTCCTCGTCGCTGGAGAGGCGCCCGTCGACGTCCTGGATGAACTGCTGGAGTCCCTCCTCGGCCAGCGGAGGGAGGGAGACGTGTCGCTTGGTCATACCCACCACCTTGCCCGGCCGCGTTGATAGTCGTTGCGTGTGCGTGCGCGAGCCGCCGTTCGAGCCGTACCGGGACCGGCGGCCGCGGCTTCGGTCCCGCCCCCGGCCGCGGCCCCCGCACTGCGGTCCGCTGTGGCCGCCCGAGCCACGGTCCGGCAGTCTCAAACCCACCCCGCCCCGTAGTGGATGCATGAGCGGCGTACGCGGGCTGTTCTGGAACGGGACCGAGGCGCGGCTCCGGGCGCCCTGGCGGGTCGGGGCGACGCTCTCCCTGCTCCTGCTGGCCGCGGTGGTCGTCGCCCCACTCGCCCGCCTGCTCACCGGGCTGGACGCGCCCGGGAGCGGCTGGGACCTGGTCGTCCTCGCCGGCGCCTTCCTCGGGCTCTCGGTCGCGGTGGTCGGCCTCTCCTGGGTCGTCGACCGCCGGTACACCCGCGACCTGGGGGTCGCGCTGAGCGGCCGGTGGTACCGGGACTGTGCCGCCGGCCTCGCCGTCGGCGGGGCGATGGCGACTGCCGTGGTGGCGGCACTGCTGGCGACGGGGACGGCGTCGGTGGCCGGGACGGTCACCGGCCGGGAGGCCCAACTCACGGTGACCGGGGTCGGCCCGCTCGCCAGCGCCGGCCTCTGGGCGCTGTTCTACGCCGGAGCCGCCACCCTCGAGGAGGTCGCCGTCCGTGGCTACCTGCTCGTGAACGCCGCCGAGGGGCTGTCGGGCCGGCTCGGCCGCCAGCGGGGGGTGCTCGCCGCCGTCGCCGTCACCGCCGGGCTCTTCGGGATCCTCCACGCCTCGAACCCTGGTGGCACGATACTGGGGCTGCTCAACGTCACCCTCGCCGGCGTGCTCCTGGGCGGGGCGTACGTCCTGACCGGGCGGCTCGCCATGGCCGTCGGGATCCACGCGGCCTGGAACTTCGCGGTCGGGGCAGTGTACGGGCTGCCGGTCAGCGGGCTGGAGACGAGCTCGGCGCTGCTCGCGGTCGAGCCCGACGGTCCACGGGTGCTCACCGGCGGGGCCTTCGGCCCGGAGGGTGGGGTCCTGATGCTCGCGGCGCTGGCCGTCGGGGCCGCGCTGGTCCTCCTGTGGGTTCGCCGGTCGGAGGGGGCACTCTTCCTCCAGACGCACATCGCGGAGCCGGACCTGCGCAAGCGGCCGGCGGTCCAGCGGGCGGACGGGGCGAACGAGGGGGACGGCCCCGACGCCGACACGGACGGACAGCCCGACGGCGACGCGGCGGGGGAAACCGATACTGGAACGGCAGGCGACGGAGGCGACGGGGACCGGCGGCAGCCGGAGCCGGAAGGGTGAGCTACTCGGCGATGAGGCCGTCCTCGTCGACGCGCATCACGGCCTCGCCGTCGGGGAGGTTCGGTGCGTCGACCAGCCGGACGATCCGCTTGTCCTCCTTGGACTTGCGCAGGTAGAGCCGGAACGTCGAGGTGTGCCCGAGGATGTTGCCGCCGATGGGCTGGGTCGGGTCCCCGAAGAAGGAGTCGGGGTTGGCCGCGACCTGGTTGGTGACGACGACGGCGGTGTTGTTGAGGTCGCCGATGCGCATCAGGTCGTGGAGGTGCTTGTTGAGCTTCTGCTGGCGCTCGGCGAGTTCCCCGCGGCCGACGTACTCCGCCCGGAAGTGCGCGGTCAGCGAGTCGACACAGAGCAGCCGGACGGGGAACTCGTCGTCCTGGCTCTCGCTCGCGATCTCCTGGGCCTTCTCGGCCAGGAGGATCTGGTGGTTGGAGTTGAACGCCTTGGCGACGTGGATCTTGTCGAGGATCGACTCGACGAGCGCCTCCTGGAGGGTCTCGTCGGCCGGGTCGGCGTCGCCCTCCTCGGCGACCCCGTGGAGCACCATCGTGTCCGCGATGACTTCGTCGGGGTGACCGAGCAGCATCTGCTCGATGCGCTCGGGGCGGAAGGTGTCCTCGCTGTCGACGAAGATGGCCGACCCCTCGAGCCCGCCGTGCTCGGCGGGGAGCTGGACGTTCACCGCGAGCTGGTGGGTGACCTGGGACTTGCCGGCGCCGAACTCGCCGTACACTTCGGTGATAGACTGGGTCTCGACGCCGCCGCCCAGGAGGTCGTCGACCTCCTCGACCCCCCAGGTGAGCTTGCCGATCTTCTCCCGGCGCTCCAGGACGGTGACCCCGGACTCGAAGCCGCCGATGTCGGCGGCGTCGCGGGCGGCGTTGATGATGTCGGCGGCGCTCGACTCGCCGATGTCGGCCGTGTTGGAGAGCTCGCCGGGGCTGGCGACGGCGATCCCCTGGTAGGAGTCGAACCCGTTGTCCTTGAGCTTCTCCGCGGTCGCCGGACCGACGCCCGGCAGCTCCTCGAGGTCCTCTGTTGCGGACATACACCGGGGTTGTGCCTCCCCCCACATAAAGCCTCGTTAACAGCCTGGTGAAAGTGAAACACTGGGACGGAAGCAGGCCGCTCGGGCTGGTCGGGCTGGGGTTGATGTGTGAAGCGCGCGGCACGGGGGCCGCGACCGCCGGTATCCGGGACCGGAACGTGCGGCTTAAGCGCGCGAGCGGCCTACGCCCGGTAATGAGTCGGTCCGGCACCTTCTGCCCGCGGTGTGGCGACCCCGTCGGGGGGAGTCTCGAGGACGGGGCGCTGTGTGGGGAGTGCTACCTCGAGGAACACGACCTCGTGGACGCGCCCGACCGCGTGGAAGTCCGGGTCTGTGCACAGTGTGGCGCGGTCCACCGGGGGAACCGGTGGGTCGACGTCGGCGCCGAGGACTACACCGACGTCGCCGTCGAGGAGGTGACGGAGGCGCTCGGCGTCCACGTCGACGCCGAGGGGGTATCCTGGCAGGTCGCCCCAGAGCAGGTCGACGAGACCACCATCCGGATGCACTGCCAGTTTTCGGGGCTGTTGCGCGAGCGGCCGGTGACCGCCGAGGTCACAGTCCCGGTGAAGATCAGCCGGGAGACCTGCGACCGGTGTGGCGAGGTCGCCGGCGGCTCTTTCGCCGCGACCGTCCAGGTCCGGGCCGCCGACCGCGAGCCCAGCGACGAGGAGATAGCGCGTGCCACCGAGGTCGCCAGAGAGTACGTCGCCGACCGCGAGGGGAAGGGCGACCGCGGGGCCTACATCACCGAACTCGGGGAGGTTGACGGCGGGCTGGACGTCAAGGTCTCGACCACGCAGATCGGCCGGGCGGTCGCCGAGCGGGTGGTCCGGCAGCTCGGCGGGGAGGTCAGCGAGTCCCGCCGGCTCATCACCGAGGAGGACGGCGAGCGGGTCTACCGGATGGCCTACGTCGCCCGGCTGCCCGCCTACCGGCCCGGGGAGGTGATCGACCCCGGGGACGGCGACGGCCCCGTACTCGTCCGCAGCGTCCGGGGGAACCTGAAGGGCGTGCGGCTGACCACCGGCGAGGGCTACGAGGCGGCCTTCGAGGACGGTGACCGGCCCGAGGCCACGCGACTGGGTTGGCGTGCGGACGGCCAGGAGACGACGCTGGTCGCCGTGGAGGACGACCGCGCCGTCCAGGTCCTCGACCCCGAAACCTACGAGGCCGAGACCATCGCTCGCCCGGACTACCTCGACCCCGACGCCGAGACGGTGACCGTACTGAAGAGCCGGGCCGGGCTGCATGTCCTGCCCGAGACGTGACCGCGTGCGAAGCGACCGCGGGGCCTGTCAGGCCCGGAACGGCGTCGCCGAGGGCGCGCCAGGGGGGATCCCCATCTGGCTGCGGTGGTCTCTGTCCTCGGAGCCGGCCTCGCTGGTCTCGGCGTCGAGGTCGGCACCCTCGCCGTCGCCTTCTCGGCCCTCGAGCAACCCGTCGACCGCTTCGAGGACCTCGCGTGCGCGGGACTGTGCCTCCTCGGGGTCGAGTCGGACCCGGGCGGAGTCGTACGTGTCGATGTTGAACACCGACAGGACGACCTCGCCGTCCTCCACAGTGACCGACAGTGGGTCGTGGTTCCCCGCCATCAGTGAACAGCGGCGACGGGCGGATATCAGTGCTTGGATCTCCGGTCAGCTCACTCCCGGAGGGCGTCGACGACCTCGCGGACCCGCTCGGCGTCCTCGCGGGGAACCACGAGCGTCCGGCCGTCGTAACTGGCAACCGCCAGCCCCTCGACGCCGACCGCGCTGACGTGGCTGTCCTCTCCCGCCGCGAGCACGCAGTCGGTCGCGTCGACCGCCAGCGTCTCCCCCAGGCGGGCGTTCCTGTCGCCGTCCGCCTCGAGCACGCGGCCGACGGCATCCCACGAGCCCAGGTCGTCCCACGGGAAGTCAGCGGGCACGACGGCGACGTCGTCCGCTCGCTCCAGCACCGCGTTGTCGACGCTGACGGGCTCGACCGCCTCGAAGCCGCCCGCGGGGTCGCCGGCCTCCAGCGCCTCGACCAGCCGGGCCAGCGGCGAGTCACGGGCGGCCCCGAGCAGCGCCTCGGGCGTCCACGCGAAGACCCCGGCGTTCCAGAGCCAGCCCGCCTCGACGTACCGCCGGGCGGTCTCGCTGTCGGGTTTCTCGACGAAGCGGGCGACCTCGCGGTACTCGCCCCGGTCCGCGCCGGGTTCGATGTAGCCGTACCCCGTCGCCGGGCGCGAGGGCTCGACGCCGACGGTGACCAGCCGGCCGGCGTCGGCGGCGACGCCGGCGGCTCGCTCCATCGTCGGCGCGAAGTCCCCGGAGATGTGGTGGTCGCTTGGCAGACAGACCAGGACGCAGTCGCCGACCTGCTCGCGGACCCGGTGAGCGGCGTAGACCAGCGCCGGGCCGGTATCTTTGGGCTCGGGTTCGGTCAGCACTGCCGCGCCGGGGGCATGTTCCCGGACCGCGTCCGCCAGCGATGGACGGGTGAGCACGTACCGCTGGTCGGCGAAGCCGGCGCGGTCGACGGTCCGGGCGAGCAGCGATTCCTCGCCGCCGAGTCCGAGCAGTTGCTTGGGGCGGTCGGGCCGGCTGGCGGGGTACAGGCGGGTGCCGGTCCCGCCGGCCAGGACGACCGCGACGACGGTCACTCCCACGTCTGGACCGCCCCGTCGCGGATGTCTTCGACACACCCCTCGCAGTCGGGGTGGTCCTCGTAGCAGGCGGGCCGTCCGTCCCCGTCGAGTGTGACCGCGCGGCGCTCGGCGTACCGGCGACAGACCAGCTTCGTCCGCCCCTCCCCGTCGGTCGGCAGGTCCGCGACCGCGGCTGCCTTCCCCTCGCCGTAGGCCTCCCTGGCCTCGGCGTACTGCCGGCCCGCCGCCCGGAGTTTCGCCCGGAGAAAGCCCGGGAGCCCGTCGGGGTCGCTCATACGAGCGCTGGGGCCGACAGCCACAAAGACCCTCCGGCTCCCCGCACGGAGGGTCGGCCCGGTCGTCGCCGCCGGCGCCCACCCGGCTTCGCCCCCGGGTTACAAGCCAGGGGCACGACAACAGGCGACACATGGCGTGGGACGTCCGACTCGACCAGGACAGCTACGAGAGTGCCCGCGAGGAGTTCGACTGGGACCTGCCCGACGACTACAACATCGCCCACGACTGCCTGCGCAAGCACGACCGGACCGACCGGCCGGCGCTGTACCAGCACGACCCCGACGGCGATACCGGGACCTACACCTTCGAGGACCTCGACGACCTGTCGAACCAGCTCGCCCACGCACTCGCGGACCTGGGGGTCGACCGCGGCGACCGCGTCGGGGTCGTCGTCCCCCAGAAGCCGGCGAACCCGCTGACCCACTTCGCCTGCTGGAAGCTCGGCGCGGTCTCGCTGCCGCTGTCGGTGCTCTTCGGCGTCGACGCTCTCCAGCACCGCATCGCGGACAGCGGCGCCGAGGTGGTCGTCGCCGACGAGTCGGTCCTGGAGGCGGTGCAGGCGGCCGCCGCGGACTGCCCGGACCTCGAGTACGTCGTCGCCGTCGACGCCGACGACCCGGAGGACGCCCACGAGTTCGAGGCGCTCCGGCGGGGGTACCCCCGGAGCATGAGCCTCGCCGAGACCGGCCCGGAGACGCCCGCGATCATCATGTACACGTCCGGGTCGACCGGGCCGCCGAAGGGCGTCCTCCACGGCCACGGGGTCTGGGTCGGCCACTGTCCCGCCTTCTACATGTATTTCGAGCGCGACGTTGGCGACTCGGTGTTCTGGACCCCCGCCGACTGGGCGTGGATCGGCGCGCTCGGCGACCTGGTCTTTCCCGCCTGGCACTACGGCCGCCCCGTCGTGGGCTACCCGATGGAGGGGTTCGACGCCGAGCAGGCGTTCCGGATCCTGGAGGGACACGGCGTCACCGACAGCTTCCTCCCGCCGACGGCCATCCGGATGATGATGACCGTCGACGAGCCCGAGCGGCGGTACGACCTGGACCTGAAGGCGGTCTGTTCGGGCGGGGAGCCGCTCACCCCCGAGATCCTGGAGTGGGCCGACGGGACGCTGGATGGCGTGGCCGTCAACGAACTGTACGGCCAGACCGAGGCGAACCTGCTGGTCACGAACTGCCGGGAGTGGTTCCCCGCCCAGGCCGGCAGCATGGGCAAGCCCGTCCCCGGCCACGAGGTGGCGGCCGTCGACCCCGACACGGGCGAGCGCAAACCCGACGAGGAGGTCGGAATGCTCGCGGTCCGCCGGGACGCCGACGACCCGGTCGTCTTCAGGGAGTACTGGAACCGCCCGGAGAAGACCGCGGAGGTGACCGTCACCGACCCCGAGGGCAACGACTGGCACCTGACGGAGGACCTGGGCTACCGGGACGAGGAGGGCTACTTCTGGTTCAAGGCCCGCGACGACGACGTGATCATCACGTCGGGCTACCGGGTCGGGCCCGGCGAGGTCGAGAGCGCCATCCTCGAACACGACGACGTCGAGCAGGCCGGCGTCGTCGGGATCCCCGACGAGACGCGCAACGAGGTGATCAAGGCCTTCGTCCAGCCCGTCGAGGGGGTGGAGGGCGACGACGAACTCCGCGGGGAGATCCGCGACCTCGTGCGCGAGAATCTGGCGAAACACGAGTACCCCCGCGAGATCGACTTCGTCGACGAACTCCCGACGACCACGACCGGCAAGATCCAGCGCCGGAAGCTCCGCGGCGAGGAGGCGTAGCTGGCGAGCCGGGCGCCACGACCCCACCAGCCGGGCGGGGAGACCGCACGAACGGTCCGGTTCCCTCCCGCGGATACACTTTCACCCCGCCTGCGGAACCTTTTATACTATCGGGCGTGAATCAGCGTATGTCTCCCACCGAAACACAGACCGGAGACAGTGAGCCCAATGAGTGAGACAGATTTGCGTACCCACGCGAGCGAGATACACGAACAGTTTGCGGACCATCTCGACGTGACCGTCGAGGAGGTGGCCGAGCGCCTCGATACGCTGGTCAATGAGTACAAGGTCCCCGTCAGCGAGGCCCGGCGCAGCGTCACGAACACCTACCTCGACGAGGCCGGGATGGACCGCGAGGAGATCTCCCAGGGGGGCGGGAACGAGCGCGTCGAGGTCGCCGACATCGACGCCCCCGAGCAGTGGGTCGACCTCACCGCGAAGGTCGTCGACCTCTGGGACGCCACCAGCGACGCCGTCGCCCAGGTCGGCCTGCTCGGCGACGAGACCGGAACAGTAAAATTCACCAAGTGGTCGAAGTCTGACCTCCCGAGCCTGGAGGAGGGGAAAGTCTACGACCTCCGGAACGTCGTCACCGACGAGTACCAGGGCCGGTTCTCGGTGAAGCTCAACCGGACGACCGTCATCGAGGAACTCGACGAGGAGATCGAGGTCGGCGACGACGCCGTCGAGGTGGAGGGCGCGCTGGTCGACATCCAGTCCGGTTCCGGACTGATCAAGCGCTGTCCAGAGGAGGACTGCACCCGCGTCCTCCAGAACGGCCGCTGTTCCGAGCACGGCGAGGTCGAGGGCGAGTTCGACCTCCGGATCAAGGGCGTGCTCGACGACGGCACCGACGTCCACGAGGTCATCTTCGACGAGGAGGCCACCGAGGCGCTGACCGGGATCACCCTGGAACAGGCCAAGGAGATGGCCATGGACGCGCTGGACACGACCGTCGTGGCCGACGAGATGCGCGAGAAGACGCTGGGCCGGTACTACCGCGTCGTCGGGCCGACGCTGGGCCGGTACGTCCTGGCCAACGAGACCGAGCACCTGGCCGGCGGGGTCGACCCTGAAGCTGCCCTCATCAAAGCGAGGTCGATATAATGGCGAGCACCCCAACCCGCGAGGTCGCACGGCGCGTCTTCGCACGCGAGTTCAACGACGCGAGTTTCACGTTCAAAGAATCGGACGACGAGCGCGCGCCGGTCTACCTGCTGTTGCCGACCGGCGAGCGCGCCAACCGCGTGTTCGTCGTCGGCACGCTCACCGAGACCGAGGACGTCGGCGAGGACTCGGAGTACTGGCAGGGCCGGATCGTCGACCCCAACGGTGACACCTTCTTCACCTACGCCGGCCAGTACCAGCCCGACGCCGCCTCGGCGCTCCGGGAACTCGAACCCCCGGCCTACGTCTCGGTGGTCGGCAAGCCCCGCACCTTCGAGACGGACGACGGCGAGGTCAACGTCTCGGTCCGGCCGGAGTCGATCACCGAGGTGACCGAGGCCGAGCGGGACCGCTGGGTGGTCGAGACCGCCGAGCAGACCCTCGACCGGATCCGGGCCTTCGACAGCGAGACGCCGGAGGCGTCGCACGAAGGCGGCGACGCCGCCGGAGTGGACGAGTACGTCGAGATGGCCCGCGAGCAGTACGGCGGCTCCGTCGACGCCTACAAGCAGGCCGCCATCGAGGCCCTGGAGAGCCTCGACGCCGAGGCCGAGGCCGAACCGGAAGCCGGCGCGTAGCGGCCACACACCCCCCGCGTTCCCCTTCCTTCCCCGCGTCCCTTTGCCGTTGCGAGCGCCCCAGCCGTGACACGGTCGGTCATGCGTCCGTCTGACAAACGGTTAAGTAGGAGGAGCGACGACCAGTTCGCACGATGGGCAACAAAAACAAGACGATCTCCTTTCGCGTCAGCCAGGAGAAGTTCGAGACGCTCCGGGACATCGCGGAGGAGCGTGACATCTCGCTTTCGGCGGTCTTCCGTGACTACGTCGACATGCTCGTTGCCCACGACGGCCAGGTCGAGGTCGTCCCCGAACACGAGGTCAGCGAGTCCGAAAGCTCTGGAACGGAGAGCTTCCCGCCGAAAGTCGAGGTGCCGAAGAGTTTCGTCCGCGAGCACGAGCGCCTCGAACTCGAGGCCGAGCACCTCCGCGAACAGCTCGAGGAGCACAAGCGCTACGTGACGAAGCTCCGCCAGGAGATCGACGAGGCCGACCAGGAGGACGTCGTCCAGCTCGAGGAGCTCGACGGCGACGAGGAGGAGGAACCCTCCTACCGGATCGGCTCCAGCTTCGAAGACAGCTCCTTCTGACCCCCTTCCTGGCTGACCGCCCTTCTCTCCGCCTCGCTACCGCACGAGTCCCTGCTTGAGCGCGCGCACCTCGCGCGCCGCGTCGTCCTGTCCGTCGACGTCCGCCAGCGCCTCCGCCGCCTCCAGAGTGCGGACCGAGCTGTCGAGAAATGAGAGGATGTCGCCGGGGTAGGCGTACAACATGTAGTCGTCGCCCATCACGTCGACGATGGCGTCCGGCCCCAGTCCCTGCTCGCGCAGCTCCAGCAGGTAGCGGACGAACTTCCGCTCCGGGCAGCCACAGTGGGGGCTGGCCTGGCAGTCACAGTCCATGAAGTCCTCCGCGAAGTCGAGCACCCGGTCCCGGGTCGCGTCGTCGAGCTTCGAGAGCCCCTCCCCCGAGAAGAGGATGTCCAGTGTTGCCCCCTTGAACGCCCCCTTCGGGAAGGAGGTCTCTAACTGGGAGGCGAGCTGGCGGTGGTTTTTGATGTATATCTTGTCGGTGACAGCCACGCGTTGTAGGACCCAGCATGTCTGCGGACAAAAGCGACACGGACCGCCGGCTGTCGGTCCCTCCCCCGATGTTTAGTGGGCGGCCGCCGAGAGAGCCTCATGAGCGAACTCGACGCGCTGGATGTCGAATCGGCCGACGGAACACGGATTCGCGTCTGGCGGCGCGCCCCCGAGGAGGCGACCGAGGCCGTCCTGTTCGTCCACGGCGCCACCTACGGCGGGCGGGCCGCGTTCGCCCCAGAGGGGTACTCCTGGCTGGAGGACGTGGCTGACGCGGGCCGGGCCGCCTACGCGCTCGACGCTCGCGGGTACGGCGATTCCGGGCGCCCGCCCGAACTCGACGCGCCGGCCGGGGACGGCGACCCCGTGGTCCGCGCGGAGACGGCCGCCCGGGACGCCCAGGCCGCGCTCGACGCGGTTCGGGAGTCCGTCGAGACGGTCCACCTGGTCGGTTACTCCTGGGGGTCGATGACCGCCGGCGTCCTGCTCGGGGGGCTGGGTGTCGACGTGGCTTCGCTGGTCCAGTACGCCCCCGTCTACTCGCCGGCCGCCGACCGGGAGTCCGACTTCTCGCCGGGCGACCCGCCCGCGGCCTACCGGACCGTCACCGAGGCCGAGACCCGGGAGCGGTGGGCCGAGCAACGGCCCGACCCGGTCCCGGACGGGGCCTTCGAGGCGTTCTGGGAGACGCTGCTCGACTCCGGCCAGCACGCCGGCGAGGGCCGGGTGGTCGCCCCCAACGGGACGCTGGTGGACCTGACAGCGGCCGTCGACGAGCCGCTGTACGACCCCCGTGCCATCGAGGTCCCGACGCTGGTGGTCCGGGGGTCGCTCGATACGGCCTCGCGCCGCCCCGACGCGCTCGCGCTGTACGACGCGCTCGGAGCGGGGGACCGGACCTACACCGAGGTCGCCGGCGGCACTCACTTCATGCAGTTCGAGTCTGTCCGGAGGTCGCTTGTCGGAGCGGTCGGGAGCTTCCACGACCGGGTCGGCGGATAGGGACGTCTCGGAGCACCCCTCACCCAGGGCGGCGGCGCGCGGCTAACGTAACGTATTTGAGGCGCTCGCGGATTAGGTACGCGTGCACGCCGCGTCCGGGTTAGGGTAGTGGACTATCCTTCAGCCTTGTGGAGGCTGAGACGCGGGTTCAATTCTCGCACCCGGACTGACATTTTATACCCCGTCTACGTACGCGTATTTTCGCCAATATTATCTCTTTTCTTATAATTATGTGAGCACACGGAGCGGCAGAGTCGTCGACGGGGCCGCGCTCAGATGGGCACGTCCGGCGTCTCGAACGCCCCCTCGTCGCGGGCGGGGTCGTACTGTTCGATGGCCGCCCGCACGACCTCGAAGACGCCCCGTTTCCCCCAGCGTGCGGTGTTCAGGTGGAGGTCGTAGAACTCCCGGTTGTCGACGTCGATCTCGTAGTAGGCGTCGTACCGCTGTGCTTCGCCGACCTCGCGGACCTGCATCTCGGCGACGGTCTCCTCGCGGTCGCTCACGCGCTGTTTGCGGACTTCGTCGGGGGCGTCCAGCCGGACCCGCAGGTCCGCGCGGTCGCCGGCCAGCCACCCGGCCAGGCGGGACTCGAGGATGCAGGGTTTGTTCGAGGTTCCCCACTCCTCGGCGATGGCGCGGAGCCGCCTGTCCAGTTCGCGGTCGAGTTCGTCGGACTCCTGGGCTTTCGCGCTGAGCTGTGTGAGCGTGAGCCCACGGTCGTCGGCGAGCTCCCGGAACACGTCCCCGCCGGAGATGTACGGGCAGCCGATGGCGTCCGCGAGCTGCGTGCACAGCGTCGTTGCACCGCACCCGGGCGGTCCGGAGACGGTGATGAAGAGGTTCGTGTCGATCGATGCCGCCGGCCGGCTCCCAGCCCGACTCATGGCTGACCTGTCGTCCAGTGGACGGAAAAGGGACAGCATTTCGGCCGGGTCCGGGGTCGTGTGCCCGCCGTGCGGTCCCTGACGACTTATGCCAGTGGGGCGCCGACCCAGATTCATGAGCGAAACCGAGAGCCAGCCACTCGTCCGCCGAAGCGAAGACATCGAGGCCGAGACCGTCGAGGCAGGCGACGGGCTCACGAAAGCCGTGCTGCTCGGCGAGGAACACGGTGCGCCCAACGTCGCCATCCGTGAATTCCGGCTCGCGCCCGGCGGGACCGTCCCCCGCCACACTAACGAGATCGAACACGAGCAGTACGTTCTGCAGGGCGAGTACGTGGTCGGGATCGGCGATGCGCCGGAGGCGCATCGGAGCGACGGCGACGCCGTCAGCGCCGGGGAGGAGTACACCGTCGGGCCGGGCGACGCGGTCCATATCCCCGCGGGGGCGGTCCACTGGTACCGCAACGAGGGCGAGGAGGAAGGCGTGTTCGTCTGTGCGGTCCCGACCGGCGACGACGCGATCCAGGTGTTGGAGTAACGAGGTGGGTCCGGGGCACTGAAATACGCCGCCCCTCTACAGAAGGACGTGTCACAGCAGGTCGAGCGCGTCGACACCGTCTTCCTCCACGAGGACGGCGAGGAGTTCCGGGTCGTCGCCAGCCGGGACGGCGACCGGGTCTTCCGGGGCCGGCTGGAGGTCACAGAGCGCGACGCCGGCCCCCGGCCGGCCCGGCTCCGGGTGACTGACGGGTCCAGCGAACAGCTGTACAGCCCCGACGAGTTCGTCGACCTGGCCCGCGGGGCCGCCCGGATCCGCGTCTCCGAGCAGACTTCCCCGGCCGGCCGGGCGACCATCCGGGAGCTGCTCGACGCCTACCAGCTCGAGGCGAAGGTGGTCCGGACCTGCCGGTACTGCGCCAACAGCGGCCGCTACTCCCCGATCACCGCCGAGACAGCCATCAGCGCCGACGGGGAGGCCATCTGCCCGGACTGTGCCCGCGCGGAGCTCGACCGCGAACTCGCGTATCGGGGAGAGATCACCGGCTCGGCGCGGGACCGCCTGGAGGACCTGCTCCTGGAGGTCCAGGACCTGGACCGGATCACCGACCTGCTCTCGGGGGAACTCGACCCCGACCTGACGAAGTTCGACGAGATCAGCGCGACCGTCGACGAGGTCGACCCCGTGCCGACCGCCGAGCTGAGCCTCCACCCGGGCATCCAGTCGAAACTGGAGGAGCGGTTCGACACCCTCCTGCCGGTCCAGAGCCTGGCCGTCGAGAACGGCGCCACCGAGGGCCAAGACCAGCTCGTCGTGAGCGCCACGGCGACCGGGAAGACGCTCGTGGGGGAGATGGCCGGGCTGGACCGCGTCCTGAATGGCGAGGGGAAGATGCTCTTTCTCGTCCCGCTGGTCGCGCTGGCAAACCAGAAGTACGAGCAGTTCCAGGAGCGCTACGGCGATATCGCGGACGTGACGCTGCGGGTCGGCGCCAGCCGGATCAACGACGACGGCTCCGGGTTCGACCCCTCCGCGGACATCGTCGTCGGGACCTACGAGGGAGTCGACCACGCGCTCCGGACCGGTCGCGACCTGGGCGAGGTGGGGACGGTCGTCATCGACGAGGTCCACACCCTGGGCGAGCCAGAGCGGGGCCACCGGCTCGACGGCCTCATCGCCCGCCTGAAAGACTACTGCCGGCAACGGGGAACCGACGCCCAGTGGGTCTACCTGTCGGCGACGGTCGGTAACCCGGGGGCGCTGGCGGAGGCGCTGGAGGCGACGCTCATCGAGTTCGAGGAGCGCCCGGTCCCGATCGAGCGCCACGTCACCTTCCTCGACGGCCGCGAGAAGATAGACGTCGAGAACCGGCTCGTCAGGCGGGCTTTCGACAGCAAATCCAGCAAGGGCTACCGGGGGCAGACGATAATCTTCACCAACTCCCGGCGGCGGTGTCACGAGATCTCCCGGCGGCTGGAGTACGACTCCGCCCCATACCACGCCGGCCTGGACAACAAACGCCGCTCCCGCGTCGAGGGGCAGTTCGCCGACCAGGAGCTCGCAGCCGTGGTGACGACCGCCGCGCTGGCGGCGGGGGTCGACTTCCCGGCCTCGCAGGTGATATTCGACTCGCTGGCGATGGGGATCGAGTGGCTCTCCGTCCAGGAGTTCAGCCAGATGCTCGGCCGGGCCGGCCGCCCCGACTACCACGACAAGGGGACGGTCTACCTGCTCGTCGAGCCCGACGGCACCTACCACAACTCACAGGAGATGACCGAGGACGAGGTGGCCTTCAAGCTCCTGAAGGGGGAGATGGAGCCCGTCCGGACCCGCTACGACGGCCCCGCCGCGGTCGAGGAGACGCTGGCGAACATCACCGTCGCGGGCTCGCGGGCCAAGGCGCTCAACGAGTCGATGGTCGGGGAGGTCCCGACCAAACACGCCCTCGGAAAACTCATCGAGTACGGCTTCATCGACGGGCTGGAGCCGACGCCGCTGGGGCGGGCGGTGACCCGACACTTCCTCTCGCCGGGGGACGCCTTCGCCATCCTCGACAGCCTCCGGAAGGGCGAGGACGCCTACGACCTCGTCGCCCGGATGGAGCTGCGCGAGGACGACCGGTAGCCCGGCCGCCGACTCGTCGGGCCCGGCAGAACCCCCACCCGGGGCGCGGCCTTTTTGATGCCAGCGGGCGACCCCCGGCACGTGCCAGCCGTCACCGCCGGGACCGTCGTCGTGTTCGTTCTCATCCTCGCCGCGCTGGTGCTGTTTGCCACCGAGCCGGTCCCGGTCGACGTGACGGCGCTGACGCTTCTGGTCGCACTGGTACTCGTCGACCCGGTCACGCAGGGAATGGCCGACGCCGGGCTGCTCGCCGAGCCGGTCTACGTGCTCCGGAGCCCCGGCGAGGACGTGGCCGCGGCGACCGCGCGGGGGCTCTCTGGCTTTGCCTCGAGTGCGACGATCACCGTGCTGGCGATGTTCATCCTCTCGGGAGGGGTCCAGCGGACCGGCGTCGTCCAGCGGCTGGGCGAGCGGGTCGCCGGCCTGACCGGCGACAGCGAGGGTCGCCAGGTCGCCGCGACGATCGGTATCGTCAGCCCGCTGTCGGGGTTCATCAACAACACTGCCGCGGTCGCGGTCCTGCTGCCGATGGTGAGCGACCTGGCCCACAAGACCCGCAACTCCCCCTCGAAGCTGCTGCTCCCGCTCTCGTATGCCTCGATGTTCGGCGGCATGTTGACCCTGATCGGCACCTCGACGAACATCCTCGCCAGCGAGCTGTACGCGGAGTTTTCCGGCCGCCCGTTCTCGATGTTCGAGTTCACGCAGCTGGGGGTGGTCGTGACCGTCGTCGGCGCGGCATACCTGCTGACCGTCGGCCGGTGGCTCACCCCGACCCGGATCGAACCCGAGGCGGACCTGACCTCGGAGTTCGGGCTCGAGGAGTATCTCACCGAGGTCGTCGTCCGGGAGGATTCCGTGCTCGTGGGCAAGACCGTCAGCGAGGGGCTCTCGGCCGTGGAGTTCGACGTCGACGTCCTCCAGCTCGTCCGGGACGGACGGGCCTTCGCCGAGCCGCTCGAGCCCAAGACCATCCGGGCCGGCGACGTCCTGGCGGTCCGGGTCGACCGCGACACGCTGGTCGACCTGCTCGACGCCGAGGGGCTCGACGTCCTGGCGGACGTGGAGGTGACCGACGAGGAGCTGGAGGCGCCCGACGAGGCGAGCAACCTCGTCGAGGTGGTCGTCGCGCCCGGCTCCCGGCTGGTCGGGGAGTCGCTGGCCGGGATGGCCTTCCGCCAGCAGTACGACGCCACCGTCCTCGCGCTCCGGCGTGGCGGCGAGCTGATCCGCGAGCGGATGGACGACCTCACCCTCCGGGTGGGGGACACGCTGCTGGTCCAGGGTGCCTCCGAGAGCCTGACTCGGCTGGAGGACAACCCCGACTTCATCGTCGCCCAGGAGATCGAGCGCCCGGACGTCCGCTCCTCGAAGACGCCCGTCGCGGTCGGGCTGGTGGCCGCCGTCGTCGGGCTGGCGGCGCTGACCCCTATCCCGATCGTCGCCGCCGCCCTCGCGGGGGCGCTGGGGATGGTGCTGACCGGCTGTCTCCGGCCGACCGAGGTGTACGACACCGTCCAGTGGGACGTGATCTTCCTGCTTGCGGGGGTGATCCCGCTTGGGCTCGCGCTGGAGACCACCGGCGGGGCGGCACTCATCGCGGATGGCGTCGTGGCTGCCTCGGCTACCCTCCCCGCGGTCGCCGTCCTCGGGTTGCTCTACGTGATCACCGCCGTCCTCACGAACATCGTCTCGAACAACGCGAGCGTCGTGTTGATGGTCCCGGTGGCCATCGAGGTGGCCGGCAAGCTCCCCGGGGACGCCGCGCTCGCGTTCGTGCTCGCGGTGACGTTCGCCGCCTCGACGGCCTTCATGACGCCGGTGGGATACCAGACCAACCTCTTCGTCTACGGGCCCGGCGGGTACCGCTTCACCGACTACGTCCGCGTCGGCGGCCCGCTGCAGGCCATCTTCACCGTCGTGACGACACTCGGCATCGCCTTCTTCTGGGGCGTATGATCGAGCCGCCCGAACCGACAAGTCTCCCGGCCCCGTAACGTCCCTGTGCCAACCGTCGAGTTCGAGGACGCGACTGGCGAGCGGACGACCGTCGAGTGTGCGGCCGGAGCGACGCTCCGGGACGCCCTCCTGGCAGCCGACCTCCCGGTCCACAACGGGCCGCGGCTCGTCTCCTGTCACGGCCACGGGTCGTGTGGGACCTGTGCCGTCGCAGTCGATGGACGGGTCGAGCCGCCCGCGCCGGCCGGCCGCGAGCGGGTCCGTCTGTCCGTGCCGCCACACGACCCCGGTTCGGGGCTCCGCCTGGCCTGTCAGGTGACCGTCGAGGACGACCTCCTGGTCAGGAAGAGGAGCGGCTTCTGGGGGCACCACGCCACCGACGGCGACACCGGTGCCGGCGGCGAAGCCGACGGCCGCCAGGACTGAGCCGCCGATGCTCCGGGAGTCTCGTACCGTCCTGCGGACGCTCTGGGCGGCGAGCCGCCCGGCGCAGCTGTTGCTGGTCCTCGGGGTCTACCTGCTGGGGGTGAAGGCCGCGGACGCGCTCGGGGGCACCGTCGACGCCGCCGGGGTCGCCGCGGGCGCGGCCGCGCTCCTGCCCGTCGCCGCCAGCGTCCACTACGCCAACGAGTACGCCGACCACGAGACCGACGCGCTGACCGAGCGGACACCCTTCTCCGGCGGCAGCGGCGCGTTACAGGCCAGCGGACTCGACCGCTCGGTGCTGCTCCGGGCGGGCGCGGCCTGCCTGTTCGCCGGCAGCGCCCTGGCGGCAGGCCTGGTCGCGACGGGACTGCTCGACGGACGCGCCCTCGCCCTGATCGCCGTCGTCGCGGCCTTCGGCTGGCAGTACTCCGTCGGCCCGCTCCGGCTGGCCTGGCGGGGGCTGGGCGAACTCGACAACGCCGCGCTGGGCGGGCTGGCGCTGCCGGCCTACGGGGCGGCGGCCATCGGCGGCCCGACAGGTCGGGTCGCGCTCGTCTCGGTCCCCTTCTTTCTGGTCGTCCTGTTGAACCTCTTTGCGACCCAGTGGCCCGACCGCGAGGCCGACGCCGCGGTCGGCAAGCGGACCCTGGCCGTCCGGTGGCCCCGCCGGCGGCTCCGGGCGGCCTACACCCTCGTCGGCGCGGCCGCAGCCGGCTCGCTTCTGGCGCTGCACCCGGACCCGCTGCCGACGCCAGTCGCGCTCGGGAGTCTGGTCGCCGTCCCGCCGCTGGTGGTGGGCTGGACGGGGTACACCCGCCGCCGGGTCCCGTGGCCGACCGTGACCGGGATGGTCGCGCTGGCGGCCGGCCAGTTCGCCGGCTGGTGTCTGGTTTAGTGTGGAGCCCGCTCGCGCTCGGCGTACGCCCCGGGGTCGAACGACCAGTCCCACTCCCGGTAGGACAGCGACGGGGTCGCGCCCCTGGGGATCCGGTCGTACCGCCGGAGGAAGTCGTATATCCCGCGCTTGCCGCCGAAGTCCCCGCGGAACCACAGCATCACCCGCGGCACCAGCGCCGCGTCGGCCGCGGGGTCGTAGTCGACGTGTTCCTCGAGGTATCCGCGGGTCGCCAGGTCCAGTTGCTCGTCGACGGCCTCGCGGGTGTAGGCGGCGACGGGCGGACAGCTCTCGGCCCCGCAGTTCAGCGCGAAGTGGACCCGGGGGTCCCGCTCGTCGGGGGCGTGTCTGTCGGCGAACGCGCTCCGGAGCGGCCCGGGCACCCGGAGATAGCCCAGCGCGAGCTTGTGGTACGACCGCCGGAGGACCGCGTGCTCGATGTCGTCGAGGCTCAGCGGCCGGCCGGCGACCGCCACCAGGTCGGCCGTGAAGAACTGCCGTCGGTTGTCGTACCGCGACGGGTCGGCCGCGAGCGCCCGCTGGGTGGCCGCGTTGTAGACGTTGGTCCAGAAGGCCAGCCGCGCGGGGTCGGTGTCGAGCGCCGCCGCGAGCTCCCGGTCGCCGAGGTCGGCGAGGTCGGCCGCCGGCCCGGCGGTGGGCTCCCCCCGCCGGACGGCCAGCAGGAACTCCGCCGAGAGCGTGACTGGGTCGGCGTCGGTCACGTCCCCCGGTACGGGCCACGCCCTCATGACCGTTCGGCCGGCGTATCCCGGCAGCGCACGCGGGTCAGCCGTACCGCTCCGCGAGGTCGCGTTTCGTGTCGGCGATGACGGCCTCCTCGGCACGCCGCATCGCACGCAGCGCCTCGTCGGTGTAGTCTACCTCGACGGTCGGGAGCCCGCCCAGTGTCGCTCCGAGCCCCGCGAGCCCGCCCAGCACCTCGCCGGGGTCGAACGTGACTGCCATCCGGAACGCCCCCGGATGGTCGCGGAGCGGCCCCGTGAACGCGAAGTGGTTCTCGACGAGCGCGACCGCCTCCTCGTGGGGGAGTGTCGCCGTCACGGCGGGCCAGAACGCCTCCTGCTCGGCGGCCACCAGCGGGGCGATAGCCTCGCCGAAGCGACGCTGGCGCTCGACCAGCCGGTCGCGGACCCGGCCGCGCCGCTCGGCCGGCAGGTCCGGCCGGAGCGCGTCGTCGTAGGCGTCGGCCGCCAGCAGGGGTTCGCGGTAGCCCTCGATGTCGTCGCCGCTCTCGACGAAGTCGAGCAGCGTCTCGAATTGGTCGAGGACCTGCGCCCGGTGGGCGTCGAGCTCCGGGCGGACGACCCGCTCGCGGAGCAGGTCCGAGTTCCCCAGCAGCCTGTCGACGACCCCGCTGCCGGGGCCACCCTCCCGGAGCGCCCGGGCGACCCGGAAGGCCTCGGCCGTCCGGTCGAGCGCCCGGTCGACGTACCGCTCGAATCCCTCGCGGACTGCGGCGCGTGTCACACCTCCGGTAGGGCCGGAGTCCGCTTGTAGCTGACGCCGACAGGGAACGCGGGTGAGTGCCCGTCCGGACGACGCGCGTCTGACCGGGGTTTTTGTCCCCCGGCGGTCGATGTGGGCAACGATGACCGACCAGTCGCTCGACCTGACGGAGGTCACCGTCGAGTTCGACGAGGAGGTCCTCGAGCAGGTCGACGAACTCGCCTTCCGCGACCACCGCGACCACCGCGAGGCGGCGGTCCGGGAGCTGCTCGACCAGTGGTTGAAAGCACACGCCGCGGAACGCGGTTCGGGGGAGACCGAGTAGCCGCGGACTCACCGATACCCGGCTCGGAGCCACAGCTCGCCGGACCGCACCGCGTACTGTTTTTGCTTCTGAGAATTACGGGCAGAAAAAGGGAACTGGTAACGGGTTGGCTGTTTTTCAGAGATAGAAATAGCTGATCACGGTATAAGTGGAAACAACCCTTTGTACCGATCAGCAGATGAACCAGTCGAACTCGACAACGGAGCAGGCGAGGTCTCGTTCCCAGCACTCTCTGGAGGGCGCGTCCACTGCGTTGTCCGGAGTGGACACAGACACGAGCTTGGGGGGCGACGACGGTGTGACGCTCGGTCAGCTGTACAACGAGTTGCGCTCGGGTGATGTCATCTCCGACACCGACGGGGTCCGTCTGGTTCCCGAACAGCACTCCGAGGCAGTCCTCGAGGACGTGACGAGTACGCTGTTCGGCCAGTCCGGCTTCCAGTTCAGGGAGTCGGTCGTGAAAGAGAATCTCGACGAGATCCTGTTGCTGTTGGTCGCACACCGGAGCTCCGAGACCAACGGCAAGAGCCTGATGAGTGACCTGGCGGCGGTATTCGATACGCGTCTGAGCCCGGGGACACTCTACCCACAGCTCCACGAACTCGAGGACGAGGGTCTGCTCCAGGCCCAGGAGCTCGTCCGGACCAAAGAGTACCGCATCGACGACGAGGAGGCGTTGGCCGAGCGGGTCACCGCCGCCGCGGAGCAACACCTCACGTTGGGGCTGTTCTTCCACGCCGCACTCGAAGAGCTATCCTGAGCGCGGAGCAGCGGCGTCTCGTTTCCCGGTCAGCACGGCTCGACCTCGACGTCGAGGGCGGTGTTCTCGAGCAGGATAGCGAGGGCTGCTTCCGGTCGGTGCTCTCCAGCGACCAGGCCGACGTACCAGTACACCAGCGACTCGAAGGCCTCGGAGACGTCGTCGGTGTCGGCCACGACGGTGTCCTCGGCGTCCCCGGCGCGCGCACCAGCCACGAGGGCGTGTGCGCCCGTGAGGTCGGTAAGGTCGGCGTACGCGCCCGGGGCGGTCTCCGCGCCCGGCTGACCGTCGCGTTCGTGCACTCGGTGGTTGCCGGGTGGTCGCGAGCTGGGGTCACCGTCCGGCGGGACTCCCTCCCCACCGTCGGTGTGAACCACCCGTCGCCCGTCGTCCAGTTCGCGGACGTGTTCGTCGCTCGGTTCGAGTTCGTCCGGCGTCAGAACGCCGTTGGGGTTATCCTCTGTCATTGTTACGGAAGGACTGGGATTGCACGTTCGACGAGCCGCGCGACCGGAAGGAGATACTGCCGGTCGGCGGCGAAGTACTCGAGTCCGGTAAAGCCCAGAAACAGCGCCATCCCCGCCGCCGCCAGCCCGAGCACCAGGGCGCCGATCCGGTCGTCGTCCGGACAGACGACGAGCCAGAGGACCAGCCCCGTTGCGACTGCGAGGTTCACCAGTGCGTGGGTCTGCATCAGGGTTCCGACGGCCGGCTCGACCGCCGCGAACGCGACGACCCAGACGGCACCGCCGGCTCCCGCCGCGAGCAGCGACGTCGTCGTGACCTGCCGCGGGGCGCTTTGCACCACCCGACGGACCGGCGTCAAGCGGAACACGCCGTAGGCGAGCAGCGGGACGGTCGGGACGAGATACCGGACGGTGACCGTCGAGTGAAGCGGGAGCCGCGGGAGGTGGGGCAGCGCGAACAGGATGACGAAGGCGAGCGCGAACAGGTCGGTCGCCCGGCGTGGGTCGCTGGTGTCCGGCAGTTTCGCCACGAGGTGCTCCGGAGACCGTCGCAGCCAGACGACCGGAGCCGCCAGAAGACCAGCCAGGAGCGGCGCGGACTCGAGCAGCGCCAGGTCGATCGTCTCGCCGCCGGTCTCGGCGTAATCGACCCCAGGGATCCGTCCGCTCCGGAAGACGACGTGGTAGAGGCGCTCCGGCGACAGCGCGGCTACCCCCTGCTCGACTCTGGCCGCCGCCCGGAACGAGAGGTCCACTCCGGTGGTGGCCGTACTGGTCAACAACGAGGCGGCGACGTCCAGGGGGCTCCCCGACGACCCGCCCTCCGACCTCGAGGCGGTCGACGGCGACTGCCCCCCGGCGGTCGCGCCTGCCGGGTCCGCCCGGGTCGCCGCAGTACCACCCGGACCGGCGGCACCGGGGTGGCTCCCGGCCAGCCCGGGGTCGAGTGCCAGTGGGTCGCCGGCGGCGTACGCGGTGAGCAGCCGGGGCGGCACCAACGGGTTCCCGGCGACAGCAGCGTTGGTCAGCAGGAACGGGACCAGCGATACTGCCAGCGCGGCAGCCGCGGGCGCGAGCGCACGCAGGTCGTTTCGCGGGCTCGTCGCCAGGTCGACCGGGACGAGCGCGACGAGCAACAGGAACCCCTCGGGGGCGCTGATCCACGCCGCGAGCCCCACCGGCAGGTACGCCGCGGCCCGGTCGCGGACCCGACCGGTGTAGCGGCTCCGGGCGAAGAGATAGGCCGTGAGGACGACCAGAAACGCGGTGATGACGTGTCGTTTCGGGATCGTCGCCCAGAAGCCGATGGGTCCGAGCAGAAGCGTCCCGACCCCGGCGGCGACGCCGGTCCGGCGGTCGTACAGCAGGCTGACCAGGAGATACGAACCCGCGACGAGGCCCGCGGCGGCGAGCACGGTCACCGTCTGAAGCGCCACGAGCGGGAACAGTCGCGGCGCGAGCGCGGTGGCGAAGGCGACGTTGGCGACGAACGCGAGGGTGCCGACGACGATGCCGGCGGTGCGGAGCCGCGGCCGCCCGAAGTGGGTTGCGAGCCGACCGCCGAGGCCGGCGAGACAGAGGCTCCAGGCCCCGGCGAGCAGGAGCCGCGGCGCCGCGACCGTCGAGACGGCCTCCAGCAGGTAGAGGACGGGCAGCGCCGCGACCACCTGGCCGTAGTTGCGGCCGTAGAGCTGTCCGCCGGCGACGTAGACGCCGGGCGTCGCGGCGTCCGCGGGGCCGAAGTACACCTGCGTGAACGCCAGCGACCCGTCGGCGAGGTTGGCGAGCGCGTTCGCGACCGCCACCGTGTCAACGATGAACACGTCGACCCGCCAGGAGGCGCCGAAGAGGACGAGCGCGGCGAGAACCAGCGTCGCCGCGGGCGAGTCGGCCGCACGGCCCAGCGGCTCGCGGAGGCGGCGGCCCCGCAGCCACCCGCGGGAGGCGTCAGGCATCGCTCGTCACCTCGAGCGTCCCGTTGTGGAGGGTGTAGGTTCGCCCGTCGACGGCCGCGGTGACCCGCAGCGTCGCGGTCGGGGTGGAACCGAATGCGTCGGTGTCGGGCGCGTCGACGGTGAGTGGTTCGGCGACTGTTCGCGTTTCGCCGGCCGGGACGACGACGGTCCGGTTCGTGGACCGGTTGCCGACCTGCAGCCGGTATCGAAGCGCGACGGGGTCGGTCCCCGCAGCGACGGTGACGGCCGTCGGCCCCGTCGAGACGGTGCCGTCGGCGGCCGTCGCGGCCCCGGGCGTCTCGTCGACGGCGTAGGAGAACCGCTCGGAGACGCCCAAGTCGCTAGTCTCGGCGAAGCCGTCGAAGACCGGTTCCTCGGCGCGCGAATCGCGCGGAAGGTCGACCGCGGACACCGCCGGACCGAACGCGACTGCCGTGAGGACCACGGCCGCCGCGAGCGCGACCGTCGGTGTGCGGTCGGTGGTCATTTGCTTAGACCGGGACGTACTTTCCGGTGAGGACGTCCGGGACGTTCACGCCGTAGACCGTCGACGCACCGGACTGGTCGACGATCTTGAGGTCGACGTCCGAGCCTGCCGAGAGGTCGGTCGATCCTTCGACAGCATCGGCGTCGATAGTAATCTTCGCACGGTCAGCGCTGTTTGCAAGCACGTTACTTGCACTTATTTCTCCCGAATCGTCGACTACGCTGGTGACTGAGAATTTATCACTCGCTAAACTCCCTTGTTCAAGTGATTTGACCGCTGAACCACTATTGTATTGGATCGTTGTCGAGCTGAGGTCAATCGGGTCAGAGCCGGCTGACTTCTTTATTACCAGTTCGATCTCATCGATCTTGTTGTTATCGCTGGTGTCAATGCCAGTCGCCGAAACAACTTCGACCTGGTTGGAGACTTCTGCCTGTGCGTCTGCGCCGGTATCGGACGCCCGGGACTCGAGTTGCCCGGACGTGTCGATCAGGACCCCGGCCGCAACCGCCGCGACCAGCACCAGCGCGATGAAGATGATCAACGTGCCGATGCCGACCTGCCCGCGGCTCTCGGTATCGGTCGCCAAGTACTCTTTCATACTTTACACACCGACATACGTTTGCGAACTGATCACGTCCGGAACATTAACGCCGTAGACGGTCGACGCACCGGACTGGTCAACGATCTTGAGCTCTGCCGATTCGCCTCCGTTGAGCGTGTCATCGACATCACCACTGCTGCCAACCTCGATCGTGACCGCCTCACGGTCTCCAGTGCTCGAGAGAACTGGGCCATCGTCGTCACCAGTGTCGAGATTCGAAACGTCTATTGTTTTTGACGCTTCGTCACTGGTGTACTGGATAGTGGCCGAATCGAGATCGATCGGGTCTGCCCCTGCTGACTTCTTGAGGACCAGTGTGATCTGTTGAACCTTACTACTATCAGTTTCAGCAGTCGCCGAGACGACCTCAACTTGGTTCGAAACCTCTGCCTGTGCGTCTGCGCCAGTATCGGACGCCCGGGACTCGAGTTGCCCGGACGTGTCGATCAGGACCCCGGCCGCAACCGCCGCGACCAGCACCAGCGCGATGAAGATGATCAACGTGCCGATGCCGACCTGCCCGCGGCCGGAGTCGTCGGGTGTTGGTATGTTCATTTCGTCTATCACACCTGTTTGCTGGGGTGTGCCCACCGGGACGAACGAACCACACCCACTTAGACCGGCGAACGGTTTCAGGGGCCGACTCGGGACTCGAATCGAGTCTCGAATCGCGGCTCGAATCGTACCTTGAGGCCGTCCGCCGGACTAAGAGGGACGCTCCGTTATCGCCGTCAAGGACCGCCACACACGAGCAACAATGTTTGATAGACTGTTCGGACGGAACGACGGTGACGAGGAGGACCGAGCCGACCAGAGACGGGACGGCGGACAGCCTCCGGGTGACCCCGCCGCACCCGGCCAGCCGGGACAGCCGGGGCAGCCCGGCGACCTGATGGCCGGCGACGGCGACAGCGAGGGCGCGGACGACGGGCCGGACGTCGGCGAACTCGACGTGCGCCTTGGCGAACTCGAGGAGGACGTCGACTCGCTCGAGTCCTCCCTGCGCGCAGTCCGGAGCTCGCAGGAGGAGTTCGCCGACAGCATCGAGGAGATGGACGACAGGGTGCGCCGGCTGGTCGGCATCTACGACCGTCTCAACGCGGCCGAGAACCCGTTCGTCGACGACCCCGACGCCCGCGCGCGAGAGACGAATCAGCAGGGTGGGGCTGACGCCGCGGGCGGGTCCGGTGGGGCTGGCCCGGGAGGGCCGACCACACCAGCCGGAACCGACCACGTCGGCGAGGAGGGGTCGGTCGTCAGCTTCGACGACCTCGAGGGGGGAGACCACGGCGACGGCGACGGCGACGGTGATCTCGGCCGGAGCCACGAGGACTCCTCCAGCGACGGCGAGCACCCTCCCGGGGGGGCGTCTGACGGCGCAGGCGCGGACGGTGACGGCGCGCACGCGCCGGTGAGTGAGGCGGTGAGTGACCCCGACACGCGGCCGGTTCTGGAGTCGGTTCCGGACAGCTACGCGGGCGAGATGCTCGTGATGGAGTGGCTGTCGGTGCTGATGGAGGGGTCTGGCCCCGCGGACGCGCTGCGCGCGGTCGGGCACTACGAGGACGCGGGGTGGATCTCCCGGGAGGTCAGAGACCATCTCGTCGACGTGATCGGCGGACCGACACTCGACGTGCACGTCGACCCGACCCAGTCCCATGAGTCGACGGCCGACGAACACGCAATCTCGTACCGCTATCTGAGTGTCCTGGCTCAGCTCGACGACGTCTGATGGGCTTCAGCGTGAGTGGGGCCGTGGCTGTGGTGTTCGTCGGCTTGCTGGTCAGCGCCGCGACCCTCTACCCGGCCGTCGACCGGGCGAGCGAGCGACGCGCCGACGCGGTCGACGCGCGCAACGAGCGCGCCCTCGAGCGCCAGAATACGGCGATCAGCCTGGTCAATGCCACGTACAACACGAGCCGGGAGACGCTCACCGTGACCGTCAGGAACACCGGCGCCTCGACGCTCGACGTTCGGGCGGTAGACCTGCTGGTCGACGGGACGTACGCGACACCCGCGGCGGCCAACCGCACCGTCGAGGGAGACGCGGCGACCGACGTCTGGGAACCGGGCGAGACGCTGACGCTCACGCGGAGCGAGCCGGACGCGCCCGAACGGGTGCTCGTCGCCTCCGGACTGGGGGTCGCCGTCACCGGGACCGTGGAGGTGGTCTGAGTGGCCAGCACCTCCGTCTCGACGCTCGTCATCTTCATCGCCGCAGTGAGCATCGCGGCCGCCGTCTCGGGCGTGATGGTCACGACTGTTGGCGACATCGCGAACTCGGTGGACGAGCGCGGCGGCGACGTCGCCGCTGACATCGACACCGACATCGAGATCATCAGCGACCCCGGCAGCGGTGCGGTGTACGACGACAGCCAGGAGGAGGTGACGGTGCTCGTCAAAAACACCGGGAGACGGACGGTACAGGCCCGGTCGTCGGCGGTCGAAGTGCTCGTCGACGGACGGTACGTCCCCCCCTCAGCGTACGACGTCACTGTCCTCGACAGCGATGCGTGGCACACCGGAACGGTCGCCAGGGTCGTGGTAAACGAGTCGGTGACAGCCGGAGACCACCGCGTCACCGTCGTGGTGGATAGCGAACGCGAGACCCTCAGGTTCCGAACATGAACCACCTCTCGCTGGGCCTGGAGAAACGCGACCGGGTCAACAACGCCTTCGGTGGCGGACTCCCCGAGGGGAGTCTCGTCCTCGTCGAGGGCGGGACCGGGGCCGGGAAGTCCGTACTCGCTTCCCGGGTCGTCTACGGGCTCTGCGAGGAGGGAACGACCGTCGGAGCGGTGTCGACGGCACTGTCGGTCGGGGAGTACGTCAGGCAGATGCACTCGCTGTCCTACGGCGTCGTCGACCACCTCCTCGAGGACCGCCTGCGGTACTTCCGTGCGCGGGTCGACGGCGACCAGCGGTTACTGGACCGGTTTCTGCGCCCGAGCCCGCTGTGGGACCGGGCGGCTGTTGTCGCCGACGGGTTCGGAACGCTCTGCCGGAACGACCCGGGGCTGGGGCCGGTGCTCGGCACCGACGACGCGGACCTGGCGATGGAGCGGGTCGTCTCCCGGCTCGAACCGGCGCTCGCGGCGGATACGGTCGTGGTGTTGACCGTCGACCCCGCCACGGTGGGTGACCGTGCGCTGGGACCGCTCCGGTCGGCCGCCGACGTGCTCCTGGAAATACAAACCGAGGTCGTCGGGCAGTCGGTCCGGCGGAGTGCGGTTGTCCGCCGGTTCGCCGGCATGAAAAGTCCCGTCGACGACACGATCAGCTTCTCCGTCCAGCAGGGTCGGGGGCTTGTCATCGAGTCGAGGACCGTCGCATGAGAGCGAACACCCGTCTCACGGAGCCGCTACGCGCCGTCATGGACGACCACGACCACGTCGCTGCCCACCTCCAGTCGTTCCATGAACGGACCGGGACCTACCCCGTGTACGCCGAGGAGCCGACAGACGAGCACGCCACGGGAAAGCCGAACCTCCTCTACCCGGCTGAACCACCGGTGTACGTCCACGTCCACGGCGAGCCCGGCAGCGACACCACCTACTACTGCCTCGAGCCGTCGCTGTCCCCCCGCGAGGAACGGCTCTACGGCCGGCTCCGGGAGGAGGTGCTCGACCGCTCGGTCTCCAAGCCCGTCCCCGGCGAGAGTGAGGATTTCGACACCCACATCGACGACCTCGTCGACGCCGTCCTGACCGTCGACGGCGACGGGAGTTCGGTTCTGGGTCGGGTGCGGGAGGCGGTCACGGGTGGTCAGTTCACCGTCGACCGGCGGACCTACGACCGGCTCCGGTACGTCCTCAAGCGGGACATCGTCGGGCTCGGGCCACTGGAGCCAGTGATGGCCGACTCGATGAACGAGGACATCCACGTCATCGGGCCCCACGCCTGCTACGTCGACCACGGAGTGTTCGGGATGGTCGAGACGACGGTCGACTTCGGCGACACCGAGCAGTTCGACAGCTGGATCCGGAACATGGGCGAGCGGATGGACCATCCGGTGTCGGATTCGGACCCGATCATCGACTCGACGCTCCCGAACGGCTCCCGGATCAACATCATCTACTCCGACGACGTGAGCATCAAGGGGCCCTCACTGACGATCCGCCAGGGGGAGGAGGTCCCGCTGTCGATATTCCAGATCACGAAGTGGGGGACTCTGTCGCCGGAACTCGCGGCGTATCTCTGGCTGTGTATGGAGAACGAACAGACGGTGTTCGTGGTCGGCGAGACGGCCTCTGGGAAGACCACGACGCTCAACTCGATGTTCTCGTTCATCCCGCGGGACCACAAGATCTACACCGCCGAGGACACCGCCGAGGTGATGCCCCCCCACGACAACTGGCAACAGCTCCTCACCCGCGAGGGCAGCGGCGGTGACGACTCCGCGGTCGACATGTTCGACCTGGTCGCTGCGGCGCTGCGGTCGCGTCCGGAGTACATCGTCGTCGGCGAGGTACGCGGCGCCGAGGCACAGATGGCGTTCCAGGCGGCACAGACCGGCCACCCGGTGTTGCTCACCTTCCACGCCAGCGACATCGTCTCCATGATCCAGCGGTTCACCTCCAACCCGATCAACGTCCCCGAGACGTTCATGGACAACTGCGACGTCGCGCTGTTCCAGAACCGGGTCAAGCAGGACGACGACATCCTCAGACGGGTAACGAGCGTCCAGGAGATCGAGGGCTACTCCGAACAGGAGGGTGGCGTCGTGACCCGCGAATCGTTCACCTGGGACCCCCGCGACGACGAGGTCGTGTTCAAAGGCCGGAACAACAGTCACGTCCTCGAGAACCAGATCGCGACCCTGCTGGGCTATGAGGATACCCGTGAGATCTACGACGAACTCGACCGTCGTGCGGAGATCATCCGCCGGCTGATCGACGCGGACGTCGTGGGGTACCACGAGGTCAACGAGGCCATCGAGACCTTCCAGCGCGACGGGGTCGAAGCCCTCCCCATCGACATCCAGGGGCTCGCGGAGGTGAGTCGGTAGTGGCGACCCGTCGTGACTCGGCCCCGGACGCCGACCCGGGGGGCGTGGCTGGCCAACTGCGCCGGCTCTTCCGGTCGGTCGCCGATGCGTACCGGTTCATGGAGATGCCGGCCGAACGCTACGCACTCCTCGTGCTCCTGCCGGGGCTCGCGGTCCCGGTCGTGACGTTTCTCGGCCTCGTGGTCACGACACCGCCGCTGTTCGTCGCCATCCCGCTCGGACTGTTGAGCCTCATCCCGCCGGTGGTCGCGGCCATCTATCCGAAGATCGCTGCCGACCGGCGCCGCCGCGAGGTCCGGGAGCAGTTTCATCTCCTGTTGACACACATCACCGTGCTCTCGACGACGAACATCGACCGCGTGGAGATCTTCCGGACGCTGGCTCGGGTCGAGGAGTACGGCGTACTCGCCGAAGAGATGGGACGGGTCACAGCCCTCGTCGACACGTGGAACCAGTCGCTGGACGACGCCTGCCGGCGCCGGTCGAGACGCGTCTCCTCCGAGCTGCTCTCGGACTTTCTCGAACGGTTGGCCTACACCGTCGGCGCTGGACAGGCGTTGGACGAGTTCCTGATCGACGAACAGGAGTCGATCATCCAGGAGTTCGTCATCCGGTACGAGTCGGCGCTGTCGAAGCTGGACGTGATGAAAGAGCTGTACCTCTCGATGATGCTGTCGACGACGTTCATCCTGGTGTTCGCCACAGTGTTGCCGCTGTTGCTCGGGACCCCACCAACGCTGTTGATGGGCGGTGTCATCGCGATGTTCGGAGTGGTCCAGGTCGGCTTTCTGGTGTTGATCCACACGACTGCTCCCAGCGACCCGCTGTGGATCGAGGCCGGCAGCGAACACTCCCCCGCCTACCGGGTATGGCCGGCAGTCATCGCCGGCGCCGCCCTCACCGTGGTGGCGACGGTCGTGGTGGCAGCCGTCGGCCTCGGGTACACGCCGCTCGCGCGAGACGTGCTCCCGTTGCCGGTGTATCTCGCCATCCCGACCACGCCGATGCTCATTCCGGGGCTTGCGATGCGACGCGAGGGACGGAAGGTTACCGACCGCGACCGGGAGTTTCCCGCGTTCATTCGCGCACTCGGCAGTGTCGAATCGGTCAAACAGACCTCAACCGCGAACGTCCTCGAGTCACTCCGACACAAGGATTTCGGCTCGCTGACCGACAACGTCGACAACCTCTACAAGCGGCTCCGGACACGGATCGATGTCGAGGGGTCCTGGCAGCTCTTTGCCGCCGAGACCGGGTCGTATCTCATCCACAAGTTCGGGGATATGTACGTCGTCGGGCGGCGGATGGGCGGTGACCCACGGCAGCTCGGGGGGATCATATCCGCAAACATCAATGAGGTTCTGCGGGTGCGCGAGCAACGCCAGCAGGCGACGCGGACGTTCATCGGCGTCGTCTACGGAGTTACCGCCGCCGCGCTGTTCTCCGCGTTCATCGGGCTGGAGATCGCCGAACAGATGCTCTCGATCGCCGACGGACTCGGCGGACAGAACGGCGACCTGATCGGGTCGCTGTTCTCGACCGGCAACTACGACATCGCGCTCATGGAGTTTCTGCTGCTCGTGGTCGTGCTCCTGAACGCCGTGCTTTCTGCGCTGATGATCCGTGTGATCGACCGCGGACACTTCGTGAGCGCGCTGACTCACTTCGTATTCCTGACGTGGACCGGCGCGCTCGTGGCCACCGCGACACAGGTGGTAGCCGGCGGCCTCCTGGCATGAGCCCGACTCACCGTTCGATTCGAGACCGACGTTTTAGCCCGGGGAACACCACGCTGGGTACATGGGAGACGCCGACCACACGCGGCCGTACCTCGACGGCCCGGTCGACACCGACCGGGCGGAGACGCTCATCCAGTGGGCCAAGTACCTCGGGACGACGTTCGGGACCAGCGGCGCACTCTGTGCGCTCCGGTACTACGAACGGCTCGGCTGGCTCACTCCGGCGGCCAGAGTCGAGGTCGAGCAGCAGCTCCAGGGGCTCTCGATCGAGGAGATCCACTCGAAGAAATACGACGAGCCGGGCCATCTCACTGGACCGCTCGCGTCGCTATCCGGAACACCGTTCGGCGCACACGCCAAGTCACTGGAATTCATCGCGAATCTCGCCGGCGCGGACCTTGAGGGCGACATCCTCCGGACCGAGCTGGCAAAGAACCGGGCCGGGGTCGACCTCCCGGACCCGTCCAGTGGGGGAGCGACTCCAGTCCCATCCGGGGAGTGAGACGCGCACCCGACCTCCGCGACCGCCGGGAGCACCGTGAGGTGCCGGTGGATCGACGAGCACAGCTAACCGGGCGAAGACCGGTAACGATCCGCCTGGCTTGCACCATATTAAAAGGGACTCGCTACGGACGGCCTGGCAATGGACCGGGAGGAAATCGACGAGTACGTCCAGCGGTGCCAGCAACTCATCGAGTCGTCACCGCAGATGGACGAGGAGAACACGAAGGTCAAACTCATCCAGCCGTTTCTCGAACTTCTCGGGTGGGACCTCTACTCGACGGAGGTCGCACTCGAATACACGATCCCGATGGCCTCGGGGAGCACTCACGTCGATTACGCCCTGCTCGTCGGGGACTCCCCGGTGGTGTTCGTGGAGGCAAAGCCGGTCCGGTCGACACTCACCGACGACGAGGTCCGGCAGTTACGCAGCTACATGCGACAGGAACTGGACGTCGACTGGGGAATCCTGACCAACGGGAAATCCTTCGAGGTGCTGACGAAGAACCGCCGCGGGAACGGCGGCGAGGAGGTCTCGGTCGTCCAGTTCGACCTCGACGACCTCGCCGAGAATCCGGAGGTGCTGGAACTGCTCACGAAGGAGTCGATCCGCTCGGGGAAATCCGACGAAGTGGCGGAGCAGGTCGCCCAGACGAACCGCGCGATCCGGCATCTGGAGAACCACGAGGATAGTGTGACCGAATCCGTCGCCGAGGCGGTGGAAAACGAAGTCAACGGACTCACCATCGACATCGAGGAGCAGTCTCGGGAGTTCGTTCAGAATCTCGTCTCGGTGCTCCGCGAACAGCGACACTTCGTTAGCGAGGAATCGCCCAGCGACCCCGATGGACGGAGCGAGAGAACGAAAGAAGCAGCCAGTGATGTTCCCGACGAAACCGACCCGCTCGAAAACCGAGTAGCGGGCAAAATAGCGCGGAAAGACATAGAGGGCGACCCCGATGCGCGCGTTGCGGTGTTTCCGACGAAAGAATCCGGGCTCCCGTTTCTCAAAGAAAACGAGGCGTGGGGATTCGTCCGGGTTGGGAGCGACTTCGATTATGTTGCGATGTACGTTACCGGGAATGTTCGAGAGGTGAAATATTTCGCCACGGTCCGGGACGTCGTCGATCCCGCGGACGCTGAGTTGGTGCGCGAGCCTTCCGGCTACAAGGACGGGGCAAAAATCGAAGAAGGAAAGCAGGTGGTCCGGTTCCAGCCGGGTTCGCTCTACGAACTCGAAGACCCGGTCCCGTTCGAATCGAAATATCCGCAGGGACTACGGTATACGACTCTCGGTGACCTGCGAACCGCAGAGACGACCGACGACATGCTTTGACTGAGGGGCCAATTTGAAGCGGCCGTCGCGAGCATCCGCGCGAGCGCAGCGAGCGCGGTTCACTCGCCGCGAACGGAGTGAGCGGCGAGGTCGTTTTTCCCCACGTTTTTACGAGGAGTGGTTCCGCAGCGAGCCGAAGGCTCGCGAGGAAACCCGACGAAGTAAAAAGTGGGATGGACTCGCGGGGGTCTCGCGAGCGAGCGAAGCGAGCGAGTGAGACCACGCGAGGGAATGAACCACTGACCGAGCGCAGCGAGGGAAGGAAGTGAATGGACTCGCGGGGATTTGAACCCCGGGCCTCTTCCTTGCGAAGGAAGCGATCTGCCACTGATCTACGAGCCCGCGAAAGCCCCTGCGCGGGGCGAGGCGGTCCTCAGTCCTCGAGGACGATCTCGATGCTGACGTCGTTTGGCACCTGGATGCGCATCAGCTGGCGCAGCGCGCGTTCGTCGGCGTCAATGTCGATCAGCCGCTTGTGGACGCGCATCTCCCAGTGCTCCCAGGTGGCGGTCCCCTCGCCGTCGGGCGATTTCCGGGTGGGGACCTCCAGGGTCTTGGTCGGGAGCGGCACCGGGCCCGACAGCTTCACACCCGTCTTGTCCGCGATGTCGCGGACGTCGGCGCAGATGTCGTCGAGGTCGTCGGGGCTGGTGCCCGCCAGCCGGACGCGTGCCTGCTGCATCTTATCGCTCGTTGACGCTGCGGACCTTGCCCGCCGCGATGGTCTGACCCATGTCGCGGATGGCGAAGCTCCCCAGTTCGGGGATCTCGTCGGCCGGCTCGATGCTGAGCGGCTTCTGTGGCCGCACCGTCACGATGGCGGCGTCACCCGACTGGATGAAGTCGGGGTTCTCCTCGCCGGCGCCCTCGCCCGCCGGGTCCATCTTCTGGTCGATGGACTCGATGGTACAGGCGACCTGGGCGGTGTGGGCGTGGAAGACCGGGGTGTAGCCCGCGGTGATCACCGAGGGGTGCTGCATCACGACGATCTGGGCCTGGAACGTCTCGGCGACCGACGGCGGGTCGTCGGCGGGGCCACAGACGTCGCCGCGGCGGATGTCGTCCTGGCCGATGCCGCGGACGTTGAAGCCGACGTTGTCGCCGGGCTCGGCCCGGGGGATCTCCTCGTGGTGCATCTCGATGGTCTTGACCTCCCCGCCAACGTCCGAGGGCTGGAAGGAGACGTTGTCGCCGGTCTCCATGACGCCGGTCTCGACGCGGCCGACGGGGACGGTCCCGATGCCCGAGATGGTGTAGACGTCCTGGATCGGGAGCCGCAGCGGCGCGTCCGTCGGCGGCTCCGGCTCGGGCAGGCCGTTCAGCGCCTCGAGCAGGATCTTGCCGTCGTACCAGCCGAGGTTGTCCGACCGCTCGGCGACGTTGTCACCCTCGAACGCCGAGACGGGGATGAAGCTGGCGTCGTCGGCGTTGAACTGGACCTGCTGGAGCAGCTCCTCGACCTCGGCGACGACCTGGTCGTAGGTGTTCTGCTCGTAGTCGACCAGGTCCATCTTGTTGACCGCGACGATGAGCTCGCCGATGCCCAGCGTCCGGGCGAGGAAGACGTGCTCCTGTGTCTGGGGCTGGACGCCGTCGTCGGCAGCCACGACGAGCACGGCGTTGTCGGCCTGGCTCGCGCCCGTGATCATGTTCTTCACGAAGTCACGGTGGCCGGGACAGTCGACGATGGTGAAGTTGTACTCGTCGGTGTCGAACTCCTGGTGGGCGATGTCGATGGTGACACCCCGCTCCCGCTCCTCAGCGAGGTTGTCCATGACGTAGGCGAACTCGAAGCCGCCCTTGCCTTTCTCCTCTGCCTCTTCCTTGTACTGTTCGATCACGTGCTCCGGTACCGACCCCGTCTCGTAGAGGAGTCGGCCGACGAGCGTGCTCTTTCCGTGGTCAACGTGGCCGATGATGGCCAGGTTCTGGTGCGCTTGGTCTTCACTCATGATATCTCACGCGCAGGGGCGCTCTGTCGGGTTTGTAGCGCGGTTGTTCATAAAACCATTTCGATACGGGGTACAGGCCGTCCTTCTGCCGTCCGGTGATTTGGGAGCCCGTGACACGCCGACGGCGACCGGATGCCGGACGCGCTCCACGGACCCGGTGGCCCCGCGCCGTGTCACTCCGACAGCCGGCCGATGTCCGCGAGCACCGCCGTCGCCGTCTCCGGGCCGCCGGCTCCCCGACCGGAGATATCGAGCAGGCCGGCATGTTCGGTCTCGAGTTCGACGATGTTGCGGGTCCCCGTCACGGCCAGCGCGCCGTGTTCGGGGATCAGCCGGGGTCCGACCCGGATCGCCCCGTCCTGGACCTCGCCGATCAGCCGGATCGTCCGGCCGTCCTCGGCGGCGAGTTCGAGCGCGCTGCCCGGCAGGTCGCGGATCCCCTCGACGGCCGCGTCCGAGAGCGTGTACTCCCGGTCGTAGAGGACGTTCGCCAGGATCACACACTTGAGAGCGGCGTCGGTCCCCTCGACGTCGAAGGAGGGGTCGGCCTCCGCCACGCCCAGGTCCTGGGCCTCCGCGAGGACGTGCTCGTAGTCCAGTCCCTCGGCGGCCATCCGCGAGAGGACGAAGTTGGCGGTCCCGTTGAGCACGCCCCGGGCGGCCTCGATGTGCTCGGCCCCGAAGTCGGCGATGGTCGAGAGGACGGGCATCGCGCCCCCCACCGTCGCCTCCAGGTACACCTCGCCGGCGCTTTCCCGTTCCAGTTCCCGGACCTCGCCGTAGCGCTCGGCGACGGGCCCCTTGTTCGCGAGTACGACGTGACGGTCCCGCTCCAGGGCCGTCTTCACGTTGCCGAAGCCGGGCTCGGCGTCGCCGAGCGTCGTCGGCGTCGCCTCCACGAGGACGTCATAGGCACCTGCCAGCGCGTCCGCGACGGAGGCAGTGCCGACGGTCCCCTCCGCGTCCTTGCGCTCCAGGGCGCCATCCACGTCGATCCCATCAGGGTCGACGACGGCGCCACCGGAGTCCGCGAGCGCGGTGACGGTGTGGCCGTACTCCCCGGCCAGCTCCGCGACCGAAGAGCCGACCGCCCCCGCACCGACGACTGCGAGTCTCACGCGGTCTCACCCGCCGTCAGCGGCTCGATGACCCGCAAGTCCTTGTCGTCGGCGACCGCACGGATCGTCTCCAGGGCCGACTCCGCCCCACCGGCGTTGGTCGATAGCCTGACCCGGGCGCTCGAGATCCCCTCGTCGCCCTCCGGCGCCGACAGCGAGAGGTCGTCGACGTTCGCGCCCGTCGCGCTCTGGATCCGCTCTAGGGTGTTCGAGAGGTCGGTGTTGACGAGGTGGCCGACGAGCACGACCGTCAGCTCCTCGGTGTACTGCTCGGCGCCCGCCTGGATGACGTTGATCCCCTCATCGCGGAGCGCGTCGACGATGCCGTCGAACTGCTCGGGGGTGGCCTCCATGTCCACCTCGACGGGGATGTGCCCGCGGGGCGTGACGTTGCCCCGCTCGTGGAAGATCGACAGGAGGTTCCCGCCGTGCTCGGCGATGGGCGACAGCGCCCGGAGGAGTTCGCCGGGCCGGTCGACCAGCTCCAGCCGGACGGTGTAGGACCTGACCTCCGTCGAGTCGCTCATCCGCTGGTCACCTCTCGGCGGCTCATTGGCCACCCTCGGGTGGCCTCGTATAAGAATCCCGCCGTTCGAGAGCGGGAGCCGGCCGGTCGCCCCCGGCCGGGGCGCCAGCTCCGGCGGTCAGGGAAGATACCGGTCGTAGACGTCGTCGATCATCTCGTTGTACCGGTCGCCGTCGGGGCTCCCCCAGGGGTTGCGCGAGAAGTAGAACGTCGCCGCGAGGAAGGCCCCGACGGAGATGGCCAGGTACGCCTGCATCACCGCGCTGAAGGCGAAGGTCGAGACGCCGGCGATCAGCCCGCCCACGACCACGTCCGCGACCTGGTGAACGAGGGACATACCGGGCCTACCCGCCGCTCGCACCTAAGTGCCGCGCTCGCTTCGCTCGCGGGCCAGGCCCTGGCGACCAGCGCGACTCAGCGACCCACGTCGGTTTCGGTAGCGAGATAGACGCCGAGATACCCGCCGAGCGCGCTCAGTCCGATGACCCAGACGAGCGCAAACACCACCCCGAACAGAAACACGACGACGAACCCACCGGGCACGCCCATACCACCCCCCATCATGGACCCCGTGAACAGGAACCCGCCAAACACGAAAAACAACAGGAGAAACGGCAGGATCGCGATAGCGCCGGAGAGCGCACCGACGCGGACGCCGTCGGTACGGTCCCCCCGCTGGAGGTAGCCGGCGACCATCCCACCCAGAACCGGGGAGAAGCCGGTGAACGTCAGGACGACCGTCACGACTGCACCGATCACTGCGTTCACAACCGTGTCTCCCTCGCTCATCTGTCCTGGCTCTCTCACAAGCCGGTATAATAATCCACGACCTACCCGGGTGACTCGGCCGGCGCCCCGCCGCTGCCGGGGTGGGTACGCGGTACCGACGCGCTCGCAGCGGCCGCGAGTGCTTGTGTATAACTTCGACAATATTATACACAAGCGTGGGCTACCGTGGGATACGATGCTCCTCCAGATGTTCGGGGTCAATCCGCTCGGCGGCCTGGTGATAGCACTCGTGGTCCCCGTCGTGGCGATCGCCTTCGGGACGTACGTGGGCGTGCTCATGGCGCTACAGTCGTTTTTCGGCGAGTCGTCGTGGCAAGACGTCTCGACCTCCGACGCGGAGTGAGACGGTCTTCACCGTCCGATGCGGCGCAGTCGGTCGTACAGCCGTGGCTGGTCGCAGAGACGCGTCCGGGCCGGCCCCACCTATCTCGTCGACCACCGACGGTCACTCGGACGACAGTGCCCTACGTAGGGTGCGGTGCGAGGTCGCTCGGCCCGTAGGCCACCACCAGCAGCGAGGCGACCCCGAGAAGCGTCGCGACGAGGAGTCCCAGTCCCAGCGCGGAGGTCGCTCCTGCGACCCCGCCGACCGGGTAGTAGTTCAGGACGGCGTTCCCACCGGCGTGCAACAGGACCGCCGGGACGACACTCCCTCCCACGGCGTTCGTCAGCCACGTCAGTACGACCGACATCGCCAGTATCTGGGAGAGATACAGCACCAGGGACATCTGGCTCTGGACGGTCCCCGGCAGGACGAACAGCGGGAGGTGCCAGCCCGCCCAGACGACCCCGACCACGAGCGCGGCGACGAGAGCGCTGTACCGCCGCTGGAGCTGTGGCAGGAGATACCCCCGCCAGCCCGGCTCCTCGAGACCGCCACCGAACAGGAGGATAAACCCCAGAAAGAGCGGATATTCGTAGGACCCGGGGAGGGCTTCGAGCGTCAACCCTCCGTCGAAGACGACGGTGTGGACCGCTCCGGCCACGAGAATAACGGCGACCGGCAGGGCCAGAGCAGCGGCGTAATATCGGACGGGGACCTGAATGCGGAAGATGGCCGCGAGCCACGACCGGACCTGCCGGCGTGAACGATACGTCAGCGCCACACCGACGAGGAACGGCCCCAGGCCGCCGAGCACGAAGAGGACAGTCCCGAGGGCTGACGGTCCGGCCGGGAGCATTCCCCACAGCCCCCAACTCGTCCACGAAACGGCGTACGTGAGACAGGTGTAGACCGCGAGCGAGCGCAGGGGGGATCCCCCGTCGCGACCCATACTCGCCGGTACGACGCAGCGTCTGTTCAATCTACCGACGAATAGGCGCGCTGGTCGTCGTATCTCCACCTCGTCCTCACGCCCGCTACGCACACGGTGAGGATCCGGAGCGCACGGTCGTCGCGGCGCGAAATAAGTAACATATATTATACACAATTCACCAACATTATCTCTCCGGATCCTGCATACCTCCCCTATGGACGAAAGCCGCCTCTCCTGGGTCGACGCGCATCCGGTGGCGTCGTTCGCCATCGGTGCGTACGTCTACACGTGGGTGGTCTCATCCCCCGCCTTTTTTATGGAAGAGAGCTGGACCCCCTGGCTTCTCATCTATCTCGGCAGCTTTGGCCCGCCGATAAGTGCCGCTGTCGTCACCTGGCTGCAGGGTGAAAGCGTCCGCGCCTGGGCCCGTCAGATCGGCCGATGGCGCGTCGGTTGGCCCTGGTGGCTCGCCGCCTTCGGCGTTCCAGTCGCCATCGTCGTCGTCACGACCGGTCTCCTGGTGGTTATCGGGGGCCCGGTCGACCTGGCCCAGCTCTCGGCATCGCCTGTCCTGGTCGCTGTCATCTTCGTCTTCGGCCTCACGGTGAGCGGCGGTTTGAACGAGGAGCCGGGGTGGCGGGGGTTCGCCCAGCCGTATCTGAACGACCGGTACGGTGCGCTGACGGCGAGTCTGATCGTTGGAGTCGTCTGGGCGGGCTGGCACCTCCCGTACTTTTTCATCCCGATCACCCCCCACTCGAGCTTCACTCCGGTCAACCAGGCCGGCTGGTTTCTGGGGATCCTGCTCCTCTCGGTCATTCTGGCATGGGCCTACAACAACACCGGCAGCGTGCTGGTCGTGATGGTTCTCCATGCGATGGTCAACACCGCTGATGTCCTGTTGCCACTCGCCCCGGACCAGCTTGTCAGAGACGGTTTCATCGTCGAAAGCGCCGTCGCGACGGTGACGGTGACCCAGCTGACAGTGCAGGCGGCCGTCGTCGTTGCCGTCGTCGCGTACTTCGGCCGCCGCTCGCTCGCACGCCGCGAGATACCGGGCAGTGCCTACGTCCGGGGCGGGGACTGACCGAGCCCCGGGTCCGGCTCGCGCGACCCGTTCGAGACCTGTCGAGTAACCTCTCTGTATCCAGCACACCACCTCCGTCGGCGATCAAGAACGCACTGGGCCCGGCAGACACAGGGGTCGCGGTCCAGCATCCGCGCGCCGCAGGCGCGCGGTTCGCCGTCAGAGCGCAGCTCTGACGAGCCCTCGTTCGGTCCCCTCACGAGGACACCGCTCGCGCCCGGCGGGCGCGAGCGGCCTTTTTCGCCCACGTTTTTGCGCCGAGTGGTTCGCCTCCGGCGAACCCGAGGCGGAAAAAGGTGGTGGGTCTAGAGGTAGTCGACGGTCTGGGGCAGCTCCAGCTTCATCCCCTTGCGCTCGCGGATCTCCATGATCGTCTCGCGCTGGAGGTTGTCGGCCATCACCTGGAAGCCGGCGTTCTCGGTGTTCCAGGAGGCCCGCCCCTCCGTCGCCGAGCGGATGTCACTGGAGAAGCCGATCATCTCTTCGACCGGAGCCACGCCTTCGACGACCATCAGGTCGCCCTCCTGGTACATGTCGTCGACGCGGCCCCTGCGTCCCTGGATCTCGCCGGAGGCCGCACCCATGTGCTCGTTGGGCACGTCGATGCGGACCTCCTGGATGGGCTCGAGCAGGCGGATCTCCGAGTCGATGAGCGCGTTGTGCAGCGCCTCCCTGACCGCGGGAATGACCTGTGCGGGGCCGCGGTGGATGGCGTCCTCGTGCAGGCGGGCGTCGTGCAGGCGGATGAGCGCGCCCTCGACGGGCTCGGCCGCCAGCGGGCCGTCGTTCAGTGCCTCCTCGAAGCCCTCCAGCACCAGCTCCATCGTCTCGTTGAGGTGCTGGATCCCCTTCGTGTCGTCGATGATGATGTTGGCGCCGTGGACGTGCTCGACCTCCTGGGAGGTTTCCTTGTCCAGCCCGGCGTCCTGTAGGGCCTCCCGGCGCTCGAGTTCGGGCATGTCCATCGTCGCCTCGCCCAGCTTGAGCGCGTCAATGACCGACTGCTCGAGGGGCTCGACGGTCAGGTAGAAGCGGTTGTGCCGGTTCGGGGAGATCCCCTCGACCTCGCGGCTGGACCCCTGGGGAGCCTCACGGAAGACGACGATCGGTTCGCCGGTCGTGACCGGGATCCCCTGGTTGCGCTCGATGCGCTGGGTGATGACCTCGAGGTGGAGTTCGCCCTGTCCCGAGATGAGGTGCTCGCCGGTGTCCTCGTTGATCTCCACCTGGATGGTGGGGTCCTCCTTGGCGACCTGCTGGAGGGTCTCGATGAGCTTGGGCAGGTCGTCCATGTTCCGGGCCTCGACGCTTTTGGTGATGACGGGCTCGGAGAGGTGTTCGATGGACTCGAAGGGGGTCATCTCCACGCTGGAGACGGTGGAGCCCGCGATGGCGTCGTCAAGCCCCGTGACGGCGGCGACGTTCCCGGCGGGGACGCGGTCGACCTCCTCGCGTTCCCCGCCCATGAAGATGCCGACGCTCTGGAGGCGGTTGGTGCCGACGGTGCCGGAGACGTACAGCTCCTGGCCCTTCTCGAGGGTGCCCGAGAAGACCCGGCCGGTGGCGATCTCGCCGGCGTGGGGGTCCATCCCGATGTCGGTGACCATGAAGACGACCTCGCCGTCCTCGTCGACCAGCTCCATCTGCTCGGCGATCTCGGAGTCAGCGTCCCCGCGCCAGATCCGGGGGATCCGGCGGGGCTGGGCGTCCACGGGGTTGGGGAAGTGCTCACAGACCATGTCGAGCACGACGTCGGCCAGCGGCGTCCGCTCGTGGAGTTCCTGGCGCTTGTCGGCCTGCTCGAGGTCGATGATGTCCCCGAAGTCCATCCCGGTGCGCTGCATGGAGGGCATGGAGACGCCCCACTTGTACAGCGCCGACCCGAAGCCGACGGTCCCCTCCTCGACGGAGACCGTCCAGTCCTCGTTGATATCCTCCATCTCCTCGGTCATTCCCCGGATCAGCTCGTTGACGTCCCGGATGACGCCGGTGAGCCGCTCCTGCATCTCGGCGGGGCCCTCCTGGAGCTCCGAAATGAGGCGGTCGACCTTGTTGATGAACAGGGCGGGCTTGACCCCCTCACGCAGCGCCTGCCGCAGGACGGTCTCGGTCTGGGGCATCGCCCCCTCGACGGCGTCCACCACCACGAGCGCGCCGTCGACGGCGCGCATCGCCCGGGTGACGTCCCCGCCGAAGTCGACGTGACCCGGCGTGTCGATGAGGTTGATGAGGTGGTTGGTCTCCTCGTACTCGTGGGTCATCGAGACGTTCGCGGCGTCGATCGTGATGCCCCGCTCCTGTTCGTCCTCCTCGGTGTCCATCGCGAGCTGCTCGCCCGCGGTGTCCTCGGAGATCATCCCCGCACCGGCCAGCAGGTTGTCGGTCAGGGTTGTCTTCCCGTGGTCGACGTGGGCGGCGATGGCGATGTTCCGGATGTTCTCCGGCCGGTCCATCAGCGCCTCACACTCCTGGACGATCTTCTTGCGTCGGCCCATTCTTACCCCGATTACCGGCAGGAGGGTCAAAAGGGTAGTGTTTCGACCGGCGGCTGTGTCCGCGTGACACGGCCGAGGGACCCGGCACGGCCGAACCCGGGGCCAAATCCGAACGAATTCTAGAGAGTGTTTGGCCCGACCCCGGAGACATCTTGCCCCGACTCCGAAGACATGTTGAAAAATTTACTTTCAACAGTCCTCCCTCGGTCCGGCCGTGATGTCAGACGACACGACGCGGCGACGGTTCCTCGCGGTGGCGGGAAGCACGACTGCGCTCGCCCTGGCCGGCTGTGCCGGCGGGGGCGACGACGGGGACGGCGGGGACGGTGGCGGAACCGAGTCCATGGACGACGGGATGACCGAAACCGATTCCATGGACGGTGGGATGACCGAGACGGACGAGGGGATGATGCGCGGGCCGACGACGGTGACCGTCCGGATCGAGAACGTCGCCCCGACGGACTTCTACGGCGCCGAGACGTCGACGGGCGGCGCGATATGGGTCACCCCGGGCGCGTACGCGGTCCACACCGGCGAGAATCCCATCTTCACCGAGGGGGAGGAAGCCTCGGTCGGGCTCGAAGCGCTGGCGGAGGCCGGCCCGCCGACCGGCTTCATGAACGAGCCGGGGCTGGTCGACGAACTCCAGGACATGGCGGGCTCGATGGGCGTCGACGCCGCGGGAGCCTACACGCCCGAGAACACGGTCGCGGACCCTAACGACCCGATGGGAGAGGTACCCGGCGCACCCCCGATCGCCCCGGGTGGGGCCTTCGAGTTCGATGTCGAGGCCGAACCCGGCCAGCGGCTCTCCTTCGCTTCGATGTTCGTCCCCTCGAACGACCTCTTCTTCGCGCCCGGCGCGGAGGGGATCGAGCTGTGGCCCGAGGGCGGCGAGCCGGTGGCGGGTGACGTGACCGACAGCGTCGGGCTGTGGGACGCCGGCACCGAGCCCAACGGGCAGCCGGGCCGGGACCCCGACCAGGCGCCCGCCCAGGACAGCCCCGACCAGGGCGCCGACGAGGGCGGCGTCGTCCGGCCCGTCGACGGCGTCATGGACGGCTACGACTACCCCGCGGTGAGTGACGCCATCCGGGTGACCCTGACGCCGGGCGGGTCGATGGACGGGTAGATGGTCGACATCCCCTCCCGGTACGAGCTGGGGGCCGCGGGCCTGACGGGCGCGGCCGGCGTCGCCGGCTCCTTCGCCGTCGCGGGCTACACCCGGTCGTTCGTCGCCGCGCCCATCGACGCCGCCGTCGTCACGGCCACGCCGGGGCCGGTCGTGGCGTTCATGATCGAGAACGTGGGCGCGGAGGCCCACCTGCTGCACATCGGGCTGGCGCTCGCGATTGCGGTCGGGCTGTTCGGCGCGGCCGCACTCGGCGGGGTCCGGGTCGCCGAACGTCTCGACAGCCGGCTCGCCGGCGGCCTGCTGGCCGGGCTGGCGGCCTGGGCGCTCGCGGCACTGCTCACGCGAGCCCCCGCCCTCGCACTCGGGGCCGCCGTTCCCGTCGCTGTCGGAGCAGCGGCGGGCCCCCGGCGCACTCCGCCCGAACTCGACGCCTCCCGCCGGCGCGCGCTCGGGAGCGTCGCGGGCGCCGTCGCCTTCCTGGGGGCCGCGACCGGCGTCGGCGTTCTCCGCTCGGGTACCGACCCGCTCGGTGCGGCCCCCGGAGCGGACGGTGCAGAGGTCCGACTGCAGGAAGCCGAGGAGCGGTCGCTGTCCGTCGAGAGCGACGAGCTCCCGGGGCTGGTCAGCGAGATCGGGAATTTCTACAACGTCGACATCGCGGAGTTCGAGCCCGAACTCCCGGCCGAGGAGTGGTCGCTGACTGTCACCGGCGAGACCGAACGGGGGCTGACCGTCGACTTCGCGGACCTGCTGGAGCGGCCGGTCGAACACCGCTTCGTGACGCTGCGGTGTGTCGGCGAGGACCTCAACGGCCGCAAACTCGACACCGCAGTCTGGACCGGGACGCCCATCGCGCCGCTGCTCGACGCGGTCGACCCCGAGGGGGAGTGTGGCTGTGTCGTCCTGCGGGGCGAGGACGGCTACTTCGTGGAGTACCCCATCGAGGTCCTCCGGGACGGCTTTCTGGCCTGGGGGATGAACGGGAAGGAACTCCCCGCACAGCACGGCCACCCGGTCCGGATACTGGCCCCCGGTCACTGGGGGGAGACCAACGTCAAGTGGCTCACCGAGGTCGAGGTGCTCGACCGGGAGGTGGACGGCTACTGGGAGCAGCGGGGCTGGGAGGGGACCGGGCCGGTCAACACCGTCGCGAAGCTCTGGGAGGAGGGGGTCACCCAACTGGAGGACGGTCGGGTCGAGCTTGCCGGCCACGCCTACGCCGGGACCCGCGGGGTCGACGCCGTCGAGGTGTCGACCGACGGCGGCGACACCTGGGTCGAGGCGACCCTCTCCGACCCGCTGCCCGACGAGGACGTCTGGCGGCAGTGGCGCCACCGCTTCGTACCCGAGGGGAGCCACGACGTGGTCGTCCGGGCGGTCGACGGGACTGGAACCGTCCAGCCCGGCGAGCGCTCGGCGTCGTTCCCCTCCGGGGCCTCCGGGTGGGTCCGGCGGACGGTCGGTGTGTAGCGTGGCGCCCGTCCGGCCGGATCGAGCCACCGGTGCCCGTCACGTTTTCCGGCCCCGGTCGGCCGTGACACGGTGTCGAAACGACTTTCAGGATACTCCCGGCATCAAGGGACAGCCAATGGAGAAGGCCCTGTGGTACCTGTTCGCGGGCACGCGCGGCGGGGCAAACAGGGTCCGTATCGTCCGCGAACTCGAGGCCCGGCCCCGGAACGCAAACGAACTGGCCGACCGCCTCGACGTCGACTACAACACCGTCACCCACCACCTGGACATGCTCGAGGAACACGACGTCGTCGAACCCGGCGGGAGCGACTACGGCACGCTGTACTTTCTGACCGACCGGTTCGAACGACACTGGGATACGTTCGAAGAGATTACCGAGGAGGTGAACTGAGATGGCGATGGGACCGGCAGTCATGGGCGCGATGGGGCTGGCGGGAGTCAACGCCCTCATCCTGGTCGTGCTCTCGGGGGTGTGGGTGCGCAACTACCGGACGTTCCGCTCGAATCTCACCCTCGCGCTGCTGGCCTTCGGGGTGGTGCTTCTCCTCGAGAACCTCATGGCCATCTACTTCTTTTTCAGCATGGGGTCGCTGTACGCCGATAGCCCGCTGGTCGGCGAGGCGGTACTCGTCCTCCGGGCGCTACAGTTTCTCGCGCTGGTCTTTCTGAGCTACGTGACGATGCAGTGACCGGTCACCTGGATACTTACCCCGGGCGAGCACAAGGTCGGGTATGGACGTTACCGAGAGCGACCTCCCCGGGGTCGGCAAGCGCCACAAGGTCCCGCTGGGCGACGGGCGGGAACTCGTCATCGTCACCCACAACACGGGCACACGCGAGGTGTTCGTGAGAGAAAGCCCCGACGCCGACTCGGAGAAGCTGCTGGAACTGTCCGACCGGCTGGCCCGGACCGTCGGGACGATCCTCGAGGGGGCGTACTTCCAGCCCGTCGAGTCCGAGCACGTCGAGACGATGCTGAGCGAGGGGACGCTGCTCGAGTGGTACGCCGTCGACGAGGGGTCGCCGCTGGCCGGGCAGACCCTCGGAGACGCCGCGGTCGGCGAGCGGACCGGGGTGACCGTGGTCGCGGTCCAGCGGGACGGCGACGTCATCGCCGGGCCCGGGCCGGAGACGACCATCGAGGCCGGCGACACGCTGGTCGTGGTCGGCGACCGCGAGAGCTGCGAGGCCTTCGAGGCGACGCTTCTGGGGAGCGCCGAATGAGCGGCGGGCAGAAGACAACACGGGCTGTAATCGGCCCGCCGGCACGCGAGGGGGGACGGTAGTGGCCGACCTGCTCGAGGTCGGGGTCCTGTTCGCCGCCGTCGCGGCCGTCGGCGCGGTCGCGGCCCGGCTCGACAAGTCCGTGATCCCCTTCTACATCCTCACCGGGATCGCGCTCGGTCCCTCGGTCGCCGGCGACCTCTCCGTCGCGGGCGTCGCCGTCCCCTCGGTCACCGCCTCGGAGTTCGTCGACCTCGGCGCCGAACTCGGGATCGTCTTTCTGCTTTTCTTTCTCGGGCTGGAGTTCAACCTCGACCGGCTGCTGGCCAGCCGGAGCCGGATCGGCACCGCCGGTACGGTCGACCTCCTGGTGAACTTCGGCGTCGGGCTGGTCCTCGGGTTCGCGCTGTTCGGGGAGGCGCTGGCCGCTCTGCTGGTCGCGGGGATCGTCTACATCTCCTCGTCGGCGATCATCACCAAGTCGCTGATCGACCTGGGGTGGATCGCGAACCCCGAGGCCGACCCGATGCTGGGGACGCTTGTCTACGAGGACCTGTTCATCGCGGTCTACCTCGCGGTGGCGGCCGCGCTCGTCGCCGGCGGGGACGGCCTCGGCGACGCGGCGCTGTCGGTCGGGGTCGCGCTGGGGTTCATCGCCGTCCTCGTCGTCGCCGTCCACGTCGGGACGCCCGCCTTCGAGCGGGCGCTCCGGACCGGCTCGAACGAACTGCTGGTGTTGCGGGCGGTCGGCGTCACCGTCCTGGTGGCCGGCGTGGCGCTCGCGGTCGGGGTCAGCGAGGCCGTCGCCGCCTTCTTCGTCGGGATGGGCTTTGGCTCGACCTCGCAGGTCGAACGCCTCGAGGGGTTACTCGAACCGGTCCGGGACGTGTTCGCCGCCGTCTTCTTCGTCTGGATCGGGCTGGAGACCGACCCGGCGCTGCTGCCCGGTGTCGCCGGGCTCGTCCTGGTCGCCGTCCTCGTCACCACGCCGACCAAGCTCGTCTCGGGATACCTGGGCGGGCGGACCTACGGACTCAGCCCCCGGCGGTCCGCCAGGGTCGGTCTGGGGATGGTCTCCCGGGGGGAATTCTCCCTCATCATCGCGACGGCGGCCCTGGCGGGTGCCGGTGCGGGGCTGTCGACCGAGGTGGCTGAGACCCTCTACGCCTTCACCGTCGGCTACGTGCTCGTGATGAGCGTGGTCGGGACGCTGCTGATGCAGTACTCCGGCCCCTTCGAGGCGTTCGCGACGGCGCGGTTCGGTCCCGGATGACCGGCCGCGGAGACGACGGGCGGCACGTGGCGGGACGGCGGGCGAGAACGACCGTCGCAGGACGGGGACGCAAACCCTGCGACCGGCGCAAGCGTCATACGGTCACGTCCCCCCACTAGAGGCATGGACGTGCAGGTACGCGGACCGGGGCCGGCCGACCCGTTTCTCGGGGCACGGGACCTCTTTGCCACCGAGTGTGACCTCGCCCGGCCGGTCACCGTGCGGATCGTCGACGACCCCGACGAACGGACCCGGGCCAGCCACACCGACGACGCCCACCGGCTGACTATCTCCCGGCAGGCCGCCACCTCGGCGATGGCCCGCGAACTCGCACTCCACGAGTTCGCCCACATGCACCACTACGAGGCCGACCACCCCTCCCACACTCAGTCCACCGAGGAGGCCATCTTCCTCGCGCTCGCAGGGAGGAGCGTCGAGCAGCGCAAGCTCACCCACTGCTACCAGATCGCCAACCACATGAAGGACATCTACGCCGACGACCTCTGGCTGGAGGTCGCCCCCGCCGACAAGCTCGTCGCCTTCCTCGAGTCCTCGCTTGCGGCCGCGGTCGCCGACCGGCCCGCCGAGCCAGGCACCGGGACCCGGGAGCACGTGGCGGCGAAGCCGCCCCGGGACGGGGAGTCGGCGCAGCCGGTCTCCCGACTGACTCCTGCTGCCGACCCCGAGATCACTGCCGTCAACGCCGCCTTCGCGCTCGCGCTCGTGGAGCGCCACGGGCTGGTCGACGAGGACCACCGGCTGTACGACCTCGCGCACGCGGCCGCGGCCGACGCCCCCGAGGTCGACCTGGCGGAGTTCAAAGGGCACTTCCGCTCGCTGTCGCCGGAGCCCGACGAGAGCGAGTACCGGAAGGCCCTCGTCGACGTCACGCGCGCGTACGCGGGCGGTTCCGGGCCGGCGGCCGACTAACCGGCGGCGCCAGGTTCGCGGCCATTAGAGAAGCGGCGTCGCGGCCAGCAGTACAGCCAGTGCGAGCACCGGGTAGTCCGGCCGCGAGAACCGGAGTGCCGGCAGTGTCGGGTCGTAGGCGAAACACCGGGCCCGGAGTGCGAGTGCCAGCCGGTCCGACCGGGCCAGCGCCCGCAGGACCGACAGGGTCGCCAGCCGGCTCGCGCGGTCCCGCAACGACCGCCCGTCACCCCCGCGTGCGCGAACGGCGTCCCGGACGCGGCGCACGTCCGCGCGGACGACGGGCACGAACCGGACGGTCAGCCCCACACCGACGCCCAACAGCTGCCCGGGACGGCCCGGGACGGTCCGCTGGACCGCGGCCCGGGTGTCCCGGACGGGCGTCGAGCGGATGAACGCGGCACTGACGAGCAACACCGGCACCACGCGCGCGACCGCCCGCAGTGACTCGAGAGCGGGGCCGACCCGGAACCACGGCGGCCCCGGCACGACCCCGCCGAGGACCGGCCCGAGTGCCAGGACGACGAGCACGACGCGGTAGGCCCACAGCGCGCGAAGCGGGGAGAGTCGCGCCACGGCCAGACAGCCCGCCGCGAGCGCGGTCATCGCGGCGAGCCACGCCGGCGTCGGCCCCGCGAAGACGGCGACGGCAAACCCCGCCTGGAAGGCGAGCTTCGAACGGGGGTCGAGCCGGTGGGCGAGACCGTCGCCGGGCCGGTAGTTCAGCATCCCGGGACGCGCACACCCAGGTCGGGTAACCGGTCGCGGGCTGTCTCGGGGTCGGCGTCGACGACGAGTCGACCGTCCCGCAGGCCGAGCACCCGGTCGGCCCGCGACAGGACGTCCCTGAGGTCGTGGGTGACGACCACGACACCGGTCCCGTCGGCGTGCAGGGCATCGAGGTGGGCGAGGACCGACTGCCGCGCCGGCCAGTCCAACCCCGCGAAGGGCTCATCGAGCACGAGGTGGTCGGGCTCCATCGCGAGCGCGCCGGCGACCGCGACCCGGGCCTGTTCGCCCCCCGAGAGCGCGTCGACCCGCTCGTCGCCGCGGCCGGCCATGTCGACGGCCGCCAGCGCCGCCTCGACCCGGCGGTCGACGGCCTCCCGGGCCAGCCCGAGGTTCTCGGGGCCGAAGGCCACGTCGGCGCCGACCGTCCCGGCGACGAACTGGTCGCGTGGCCGCTGGAACACCATCCCGACGGCCGTCCGCGCGGCGACCGGGTGGTCGGCGGCCGACCGCCCGTCGACCAGCGCCTCCCCCTCGTCGGGCACGAGCAAGGCGTTGAAGTGTCTGACCAGCGTCGTCTTCCCGCTGCCGTTCGGGCCGGCGACGACGACCCACTCGCCGTCCGGGATAGTGACGGAGACGCCATCGACCGCGGGCTCGCCGTCGTACCGGTGGACCAGGTTCCGGACCTCGATCATGTGGCCCGACGGAGCGCCTCGTTCCCGCTCGCGACGGCGCCGACGGTCAGCGCCGCCTTCAGCACGTCCGGCGGGAGAAACGGCGCCATGGCCGTCGCTGCTGCCTCCAGGGGGATACCCTGCGCCCACGCGAACCAGGGGACGCCGACGGCGTAGATGGCGGCGACCCCGACGCCGAGTGCGACGGCGAGCGTGACGACCGACACCCTCCGGAGGTCCCGGGGTTCGACCCGGCGGTGGACGACGGCGCCGACCAGGACCGCCGCGAGAAGGAATCCGACCAGGAATCCACCCGTCGGACCCAGAACGTACCCGAGTCCCGCGTTGCCGTTGGAGAACACCGGTGCCCCGGCGAGTCCGACAGCGAGGTACAGCGCCAACCCGAACCCGCCCCAGACCGGCCCGAGCAGGAGGCCGGCGAAAAAGACCCCGAACGGCTGGAGCGAGAACGGAACGGCGATCCCCGGGACCGGTATCGACACGTACGCCAGCACCGCCGTCAGCGACGCGAGCAGGACGGCCGACGCGACGTAGCGGACGGTCCGGTCGCCGACCAGCTCGACGGACTCGTATCGTTCTGCCATACCCGGCGGTGCGACGTCAACGATAAAAGAATCATTGGTTTACGAGCCGGGCGGACACCCCGGACCGACGGCCGGCTCCGGGCACAGGTGAACGACGGAGCGAACGCGCAAAACGAACAGGGTGAGGCGAAGAGCCGGTCGCGTTACCGTGCTGCGGCGGCGACGCGCTCTTTCTCTTCTTTCTGGTTGACCGCGTAGGTGGAGACGTCGTTGTTGGCGGCGCCGATGAGCTGCTGGGCGACGGCGTCGGCGGCGTCGGTCTCGGTCTTGAAGGAGTCGCTGTGGACTCCTTCGGCGATGAACTTCAGCGCCTGGTCGACCCGGCGCTGGGGGGAGATGTCGACGGCCTTGGGAACCGAGATCCCGCCGTACTTCAGGCGGACGGTCTCCTCGCGGGGGGCGCTGTTCTCGATGGCCTCGACGAGCACCTGGACGGGGTTCTCGCCGGTCCGGTCGTGGATGGCCTCGAAGGCGTCCCGGACCAGGGAGGTCGTCAGCTGCTTCTTGCCGGTGTTCTCGTCGGTCTGCATCAGGCGGTTGATCAGCCGCTCGACGATGCTGATCTCCGACTTCTTGAACTGCTTGTCGGCGTGGCGCCCCATCGTGTGGGCGATGGGCGTGACGGTGATGTACCGCTCGGTGGAGGGGTCGGTGTACTCGATGTCGTCGACGCTCCAGCGCTGAAAGAGGAGGGCGTCGCTGTCCTCGCTGCCTGGAGCCTCGGGTTCGGGCTGGTCGGTGCTCATCTGACTGGCTTCTCCGCGTTGCCCCGCACCAGTTCGATCATCGACACGCCGTTGACCTTCTCAACCTTGTAGTTGACCCCGGAGAGGTCGCCCATCGCACGGCCCTTCGCGCCGCCGATGCCCGCGATGGTCACTTCGTCGTGCTCGTCGATGAAGGAGATGGCGCCGTCGCCGGGACAGAAGGCGGTGACCTGCTTGCCGTTTTTGATGAGCTGGACCCGGACGCACTTCCGGATCGCGGAGTTGGGCTGTTTCGCTTCGATGCCGACCTTCTCGAGGACGATACCCCGGCCCTGCGGGGCGCCCTCCAGGGGGTCCGATTTCTCGCCGAGCCCCCGCTCGCGGCGCGCGTACTCCGAGTCGGACCACCGTCGCTTCTGGCGGTCCTTCTTGAGTTTCCGCGCGGCGTACTTGCCGTTTGCCATAGTGCACTCCGCTACCTCCCCGAGCCACTTAAGCGTCGTCTTTCGCCACGGGGTGTCTCGTGAAGGGATTCAGGGCGGGAGAGACCTGAGAGCAGCAAGAAAGCCCCCGCTCGCTCGGCTATTGCGACTCGCTGTCTCCGGAAATCGGAGATTTCCGGGATGAGCGCGGGACTCCGTCCCGCGAACCGTGCGAGCGGGCGCGTTGCGCCCGCGAGCAGATGACGAGAGACGGCTTCGCCGTCTCTCGAACCACGCTCCTCACTCCGTTGCGGTGTCTGCTCACGGCAGCTTCGCTGCCGTTCGCACGGGCCGAGGCGCCTGCGGCGCCTCGCGGCTTGCGTCGTCTCAGGCGCCGAGCGCGAGGTCGGCGCCGCCGACCTCGTCATGCCGTGGCGGCGAAGCCGCCACGCGAGCGGCCCCTTTCAGTCCCGCCCGGCCTGGACAGCCGAATTGGGCGGGGCTTTCTTGCTGCTCTCAATATCCCTGCAGCACGACAGCCCAACTACACGCTACCTTCGCCACCGGCGGGAGCCTTTTGTGCGCGCCGGCCGACCCGCCGGCATGTCCGAGACCGGTGACGGCGAGCAGTTCCCCGACGCGCTCGACCCCGCCGACGCCTTCGCCGCCCTGGCGGACGGGACCCGCGTCGCCATCCTCCAGGCGCTGTGGGAGGCCGACGACCAGACCGCCACCTTCTCCGAGCTGCGCGAGGCCGTCGGCGTCGGGGACTCCGGACAGTTCAACTACCACCTCGACAAGCTCGCCGGCCACTTCCTCCGCAGGACCGACGACGGCTACGAACTCGCGCTGGCCGGCCGCCGCGTCATCGGGAGCCTGCTCGAGGGTGCCTACACCAAACGCGGGTCCATCGACCCCATCGCGCTCGACCGGCCCTGTTCGTACTGCGGTGGGGACCGCACCTTCCGGTACGAGGACGAACGGGTCACCATCGACTGCGCGGACTGCTCGCTCTCGGCCCGCTTCGAGGTCCCCCCGGGGGTGTTCGCCGGCTACGACCGCGGGCAGTTCCCCGTCGTCGCCCGGCAGTATCTCCGGGTGATGCTGTACGAGGCCGCGAGTGGCTTCTGCCCGTTCTGCGAGGGGCGCTTCGACGTCGCTGTCGACCCCGCGGGGGTCGCTGCCGACGACTACGAGTACGACTTCCCGACCGCGCGGTACACCTGCGCCCGCTGCGGGGAGGAACTCGTGACCGACCTCGGGACCGCACTCCTGTTCGAGCCCGCGGTCGTCGGCTTCTACGCCGACCACGGCCTCGACGTCCGGGAGGGGCCGCTGAACCGGTTCATCGTCACCCACGACGTCGATGTCCTGGCGGACGACCCGCCCGAAGTCGCCGTCACCTACACCGCCGACGGCGAGCAGTTGCGGGTGGTCGCCGGGCCGGGCCTGTCCGTACGCGAGACGGAGCGGGTCTAGATGGGCCACACCTCGCGAACGGTCACCGAGACGGTCCCCCCGACTGCCACCGCCGGGCCCGCCGGTCGCGAACAGCACGGCAGGCAGGGCGTCGAGACGGCGGCGCATGAGTACGCCTCCGGCAGCCGTGGTGAACACGCGCCCGACAGTTGCCAGCCGCCGGGTCCCGGCGATACCAAGACATACCAGCCCGGCCGGCGAACGGGGCGGCATGAACGGGCGTGAACGGCGATGACGGTGCTCGACCGGTTCCGGCTCGACGGCGACGTGGCCCTGGTGACGGGTGCTGCGGGCGGCATCGGCGGCGCCCTCGCGGAGGCGATGGCCGAGAGCGGGGCGGACGTCGCGGTCGCCGACATCGACGAGGAGGTCCACGCGGTCGCCGACCGGCTGGCTGCGGAGACCGACGCGGCTGTCGAGCCGGTCGTCGCCGACGTGAGCGAGGAGAGCGAGGTCGAGGGGATGGTCGACCGGACGGTCGAGGCGCTGGGCGGGCTCGACGTCGCCTTCGCCAACGCCGGCGTCGCCATCCGCGGCGGCCCGGCGCCGGAGTACGACATGGACGCCTGGGACGAGCTGATGGACGTCAACCTCAGGGGCGTGTTCCTGACCGCGCGGGCAGCGGCCGCCCACATGCGGGACCACGGCGGCGGCCGCATCGTCAACACTGCGTCCATCCTGGGATTCAACGGGACGAGACTGGAGGGACTGGCGGGATACACTGCGGCGAAGGGTGGCGTCGTCAACCTCACCCGCCAGCTGGCGGCCGAACTCGCCGACCACGACATCCGGGTCAACGCCATCGCGCCGGGCTTCATCGAGACGGCGATGACCGAGGAGGGACTCGGCGAGGTCGACAGGGACGTACTCGTGGGTCAGATCCCCGCCGGCCGGATCGGACAGCCGGCGGACCTCAAGGGACTGGCTCTCTACCTGGCAAGCGAGGCCTCGCCGTACACGACCGGCGAGACGGTCCTCGTCGACGGCGGGATGGACGCGGCCTGAGCTACGTCAGCTCGATGCCGTCGATATCGAAGTGTCGCTGGGCCAGCTCGCGGGCGGCCTCGATGTTCTTGCCGCCGGTACCGATGGCGGCCCCGTGGTCCTCCTGAGCCACCTCGGCGTAGGCGACGGTGTCGTCGTTCTCGCTGATGGTGACGTTGTAGACTGCCGCCGGAGCCAGGGCGTTCGCCACGAAGTCCTCCGGGGTGGCGGCGTCCTCGACCAGCTTCACCTCGCGGTCCAGCCGGTCCTCGACGCGCTTGACGTTCTCGCCGCCGGCGCCGATCGCCTGGCCCATCTCCCCGGCCGCCACCAGATAGACCACGCGGTCGTGTTCGTCGTCGACGATACAGTCCCGGGCGGTCGCGTCGGTCTCCTCCTCGAACAGCGCGAGCAGGCGACGAGCCTCGTCGGACAGGCGGATCATCTCGTCTCAGTCCGCGCCCGACTCGGAGCCGGTCTCGCGCTCGCCGGAGGCCATCCGCAGGTCCACGTCCCCGGTCCCCAGTTTGATCGGCTTGCCGACGATGACGTTCTCCGTGACGCCGTTGAGGTCGTCGACCTCGCCGTGGATCGCGGCGTCGAGCAGGTGCGAGACGGTCACCTCGAAGGCCGCCCGCGCGAGCACCGAGTCCTTCGAGCCGGAGATGCCGTGGCGGCCGATCGACTCGATCGTCCCCTCGTTTGTCATGATGTCCGCGACCAGCATCAGGTGGCGGATGTTCACGTCGTCCAGCCCCTGCTCTTCGAGGGTGTTCATCGTCTCCTCGATGATGGCCTCGCGGGCCGCCTCGACGCCCAGGTTCCGGTAGATCTCGTGGATGTTGTTACAGGTCGTCCGGGAGGCGTCGACGCCCTCGATGTCCAGCGCGTCGCCGAACGCCGACCCCTCCGTGTAGAGGACGAACTCTTCGCCGTCTTCGGTCTCCTCCTTGCGGATGACGACCCGGGAGACCTCCTCGATCCCCTTGAAGACGATCTCCCGGAGCTCCTCGACGAGCTGGAGCAGGTCCCGGTAGGAGGGCTGTTCGGGCCCGAACTGCACCACGAGGTCGCGCTGGGTGGTCTCGACGCCGAGTTCGGCCTCGATGGTCTCGGCGATCTCTTCGGCGACGGCGACCGGGTCCTCGGCGGTCGGCCACCGCTCCATCAGCGTCTCCTCGTTCAGCGCCACCTGCACCACCATGTCCGCGACGTTCGTCGACACGTCGCCCAGCTGGAGGATCTTCGTCGCCTCGATGTTCCAGACCACCTCGTGGGCCTTCTCGCGGTCGGCCGCGTACTCCTCGTCGAGGTGGACGGTCATCATCGGCGTATCCGGTTCCTTCCGGGCGTCGACCAGCTCGATGAGCCGGGGCAGCCCCTGCGTGACGTCGATCTCCGCGACCCCGGCGTAGTGGAACGTGTTCATCGTCATCTGGGTGCCGGGCTCGCCGATCGACTGGGCCGAGACCGTCCCGACCGGGTCAAGCGGGTCGACGCGGGTCTCGCGGTACTCCGCGACGGTCGCCTGGATGACCTCGTCGGCCTCCTCGGCAGTCGCGTCCCGTCCCTCGAGCGCCTCGTACAGGTTGTCCTTCAGCCGGCGCGGGAGGTCGGCGTCCTCGACGAGTGCGGCGACGTCCTCGGAGACGTCGTAGTCGGTCATCAGTCGTCACCCTCCGCGGCCCAGTAGCCGTCGGCGTGTTCGGAGAGGTTCGTCGGCTCCGTCCGTTCGCCGAGGAACCGCGCTTTCTCGCGCTCGTCGTCGAACTCCTCGTCGAGGACGCGCTCGGCGATGGCGTCGACATCGACGGCCTCGCCTTCCTCGGAACTGGAAACCTCGACCGGCGAGGTGCCGTCCTCGCCGAACTCGAACTGGACGACCGTGTCCGAGGTGTCCCGGACCGTGCCGTCGTACTGGGTCTCGAGTTCGGAGAGCGCGTTGATCAGCCGGCGCTGGAGGTAGCCGGACTTGGAGGTCCGGACCGCCGTGTCCACAAGCCCCTCGCGGCCACCCATCGCGTGGAAGAAGAACTCCTTGGGCTCGAGACCCTCGCGGTAGGAGTGTTCCACGAAGCCGTGGGCGTCAGCCGAGAGGTCGTTGGGCTCGAAGTGAGAGAGCGTGCGACCCTCGTAGCCGCGGTTGATCCGCTCGCCCCGGACCGCCTGCTGGCCGACACAGCCGGCCATCTGCGTGAGGTTGAGCATCGACCCACGCGCGCCGGACTCGGCCATCACGACCGCGGGATTGTCCGAGCCGAAGTGGTCCTCGGCGATGTCGCCCGCGCTGTCACGGGCCTTGCCCAGCGTCTGCATGATCTTCATCTCCAGGGTCTCGTCGACCGTCCGGCCCGGCAGCGACTCGAGGTCGCCGCGGCGGTAGGTCTCGATGAGCTCCTGGACGCGCTCGCGGGCGTTGCCGATGGCCTCGTCGACCTGCTCCTGGGCCTCCTCGGGGATCGACTCGTCGTCGATCCCGATCGAGAAGCCGAAGTGCATGATCGTCCGGACCGCGAGCGACGACACTTCGTTGATGAAGATGCGCGCCCGGGTCCGCGAGTAGGCCTTGGCGATGGTGTCGACGACTTCGCCGCCGAAGGCGCCGACGGCGTCCTCGTCGATGGTGCCCTCGAGTAGCTGGCCGTCCTCGATGACGACCTCGTCGCCCGCCGAGGAGGTGAACTGGAGGTCCAGCCCGTCGGGCAACAGCTCCGAGAAGATGGTCCGGCCGGTCCAGTAGGCCTCGCCGTCCTCCTCCCCGTCGGGTGCGGGCAGCTCGTCGATCCGGGTCGCCCGCAGCAGGTCGAGCGCCTGCGTCTCGTTGAAGTGGGGGTTCTGATTCGTGAGGAGGTATGTCGCGGTGACGTGGTCCTGGATGGCGCCGAGGATGTTCTCGCCGAATCGCGGGGAGAGCATCTGCTCCTGGACGCGCATCAGCACGCGGGCCTCCGCCCGGGCCTCCTCGTTCTGGAGGGCGTGCATGTTCATCTCGTCGCCGTCGAAGTCGGCGTTGTAGGGGGGACACACGGTCGTGTTCAGACGGAAGGTCTTGTACGGCATCACGACGACCTCGTGGGCCATGATCGACATCCGGTGCAGCGACGGCTGGCGGTTGAACACGACGATGTCGCCGTCGATGAGGTGTCGGGAGACCTCCCAGCCGGGCTCGACCTTCTCCGACAGCTCCTCGCAGTTCTTCTCGGTGACCTTCAGCCGGCGTCCGTCCGGGCGGCGCACGTAGTTCGCGCCCGGGTGGGCCTCGGGCCCGTTGGAGACGTAGCGGCGCGCGGTCTCCAGGTTGCGCTCGTTGACGTTCATCGTCTGGGTCATCTCGGAGGCCACCCGCTCGGGGACGCCGACCTCGTTCAGGCTGAGGGTCGGGTCCGGCGAGATCACGGTCCGCGAGGAGAAGTTCACGCGCTTGCCCGACAGCGAGCCCCGGAACCGCCCCTCCTTGCCCTTCAGGCGCTGTGAGAGGGTCTTGAGGGGGCGACCCGAGCGGTGTCGCGCTGGCGGCGTCCCCGAGATCTCGTTGTCCATGAACGTGGTAACGTGGTACTGCAGCAGTTCCCAGAGGTCCTCGATGATCAGCTGGGGAGCGCCGGCCTCGCGGTTCTCCATGAACCGCTGGTTGATCCGGATGATGTCGACCAGCTTGTGGGTGAGGTCGTCCTCCGAGCGCTGCCCGTTGTCGAGCGTGATCGAGGGCCGGGCGGTCACCGGCGGCACCGGGAGGACAGTCAGGATCATCCACTCCGGCCGGGATTTCTCGGGGTCGATCCCCAGGACGGCGATGTCCTCGTCCGGGATGTCCTCGAACCAGTCCCGGATGTCGGAGGGCATGAGCTTGTTCATGTCCTCCTCGGTGAGGTCGACGTCCAGCGCGGACTCGATGGCCCGGCGGTCCTCCTCGCGGGGGCGGAACTCCCCGGAGAGGATCTCCTGGACGCGGCCGGCGTCGATCCCCGTCTCCTCGGCCAGGTCGGTCGGCGTCACCCGCTCGCTATCCTCGTCGGGCTCCATCGCCGCCGTGATCCGCTGGGGGTACTCCGCGGCCAGCACCTGCTGGACCTCGTAGTAGGTGGTGGGCTTCTCGTGGTTGATGTCGAACTGCTGTTCGCCACAGTACGGACAGCGGTCCTTCTTGCGGGCCTGCCGGATCGCGGCCTTGGTGACGTCGCTGAGGTCGTCCCCCAGGTCCCGCGAGCGCTGGAGCCGGTCGCGGAACTCCGCCTTCTCCTCGTCGGTGAGACAGAGCCGGGAACACTCCCGGCAGGTCCCCCGGAGCAGCCGGCGGATGAGCTTCGCGAAGCCGACGTGGATCACCGGCGCCGCAAGCTCGATGTGCCCGAAGTGGCCGTTACAGGAGCCGGAGTGTTTCCCGCAGGTCTTGCACTCCAGCCCGGGGTCGATGACACCCAGCCGCGGGTCCATCAGCCCCATGTCGATGGGGAAGCCGTCGTCGTCGTAGGTGTCGGCCGTTATCACCTTCGTGGCCGACATCTCGCGGTACTCCTCTGGGTCCATCAGCCCGAAGCTGAGCTTGCCGATCTCTTTGGGTGCTTGTGTGCTCATTTATACAGCGTCCTCCAGTTCGATCCGCGGCGCGATACCCAGCGCCTTCATCTCGTCGAGCAGGAGCTTGAAGGCGTAGCTCATCTCGATCTCGTGGACCTCCGTCTCCTCTTCGCAGTTGGGACAGTAGACGCGGCGTTGCTCGACGTTCTCGACGGCGGTCATCCCGCACTCGCCACAGACGTTGATGTACTCGCGGTCCGATTCGTCGAGCAGCCGTTCCTTGAGCGCCATCGCGGCGCCGTGACCGATCAGGACGTCCCGCTCCATCTCCCCCACACGAAGGCCGCCCTCGCGGGCGCGACCCTCCGTGGGCTGGCGGGTCAGCACCTGCACCGGCCCCCGCGAACGGGCGTGGATCTTGTTCGACACCATGTGGTAGAGCTTCTGGTAGAAGATGGTGCCGACGAAGATCTCCGCCTCGATCTTCTCGCCGGTCACGCCGGAGTAGAGCGTCTCCTTGCCCGAGGAGTCGAAGCCGTGCTCCTCCAGCGAGGTGCGCAGTTCCCCCTCGTCCTCGCCGGTGAAGGCGGTGCCGTCGACCCGCCGGCCCTCCAGCGAGCCGACCTTGCCGCCGATCATCTCGAGGATGTGGCCGACGGTCATCCTGGAGGGCAGGGCGTGTGGATTGAGGATCAGGTCGGGAACGACGCCCTCGTCGGTGAATGGCATGTCCTCCTGGGGGGCGATGTGGCCGACCACGCCCTTCTGGCCGTGCCGGGAGGCGAACTTGTCCCCGAGTTCCGGGATCCGTTCGTCCCGGACCGAGACCTTCGAGAGCTTGGAGCCGTCCTCGCCTTCCATCAGGGTCACGGTGTCGACGACGCCCGATTCACCGGAGCGCATCGTCACGCTGGTCTCGCGGCGCTTCTGTGGGGAGAGTCCGCCCATGTCGTCGGGCTCCTCCAGAAAGCGGGGCGGGGACGTCTTCCCCAGCAGGACGGCGTTCTCGTCGACCCGCGTCTCGGGATTGACCAGGCCGTCCTCGTCCAGGTGCGTGTAGGCTTCCTCGCCGCGGGCGCCCCGGACCTCGTCGTCGGGGATCTCGAAGCGGTCCTCCTGGCCGCCCGGGTACCGTCGCTCCTCGCCCTCGTAGGTCCGGAAGAAGTGAGAGCGGGCGAGCGCCCGGTCGACGCTGCCCTGGTTCATCACCAGCGCGTCCTCGATGTTGAACCCCTCGTAGGACATGACGGCGACGACGAAGTTCTGGGCGGCTGGCCGGTCGTCGTAGCCGATCTGCTCGGTCGTCTGGGTCTTGACAAGCGACAGCTGCGGGTAGTGCAGGAGGTGCTGGCGGGTGTCCGGGCGCACCCGGTAGTTGGCGCTGGGCAGCCCCAGGGACTGTTTGATCATCCCCGACCCCATCGTGATCCGCGGGGAGGCGTTGTGCTCGGGGTAGGGGATCATGCCCGCGCCGATGCCGAACATCAGCTGTGGGTCGATCTCCAGGTGGGTGTGGTTCGGGGTGAGCTCCTCCTCCTCGACGGCGACGTAGATGTCGCCCTCCTCCTCGGCGTCGATGAACTCGACGTAGCCGTGTTCGACGAGGTCCTGAAACTCCAGCTCGCCCTCCTTGAGCGCGTCGACCTCCTCCTGGGAGATGAGCGGCTCGCCGTCCTCGACCACGAACAGCGGGCGCCGGGCCCGGCCGGCGTCGGCGTTGACGATCACCTCGTCGGTGTGTTCGTTCACCGAGACGTTGACCATCTCGCTGACGTCGCCCCGGCGGCGGGCCTGGCGGATCTGGTGTGCGAGCTGTTCGGGGTCGGGGTGTGTCCCGACCAGGCTCCCGTTGACGTAGACTTTGGCCTCTCTGGCCTGTTGCTGGCTCATGTTAGTCGTCCGCGGGCTGTTCGACACTCTCGATGCCGGGGATGCCCTGGACCCCCATCTCCGCGAGTTCCTGTTTCAGCTCCTGTTCGTCGGCCACGTTCTGGGACAGTTCCATGGCCTGGGCGAAGTTTTTCACCAGGCCACAGTTGGGCCCCTCCGGCGTCTCGGAGGGACAGATGCGACCCCACTGGGTCGCGTGCAGGTCGCGGGCCTCGAAGTGCGGTTGCGAGCGGGAGAGTGGGGAGCGCAGCCGCCGGAGGTGTGAGAGGACGCCCATGTAGTCTGTGCGGTCGACCAGCTGGCTCACGCCCGAGCGGCCGCCGACCCAGTTGCCCGTGGCGATGGGATGCTCGAGTCGCTCGGTCAGCACGTCCGACCGGACGACCGTCGACACCGAGAGGTTCCGGTTGCGCATGTTCGCGCGCTCGAGCTGGTATTTCACGTCCCGTGCCAGCTTGTTCAGCGCCGTCCGGAACAGGTCACGCATCAGGTCGCCCGACACTTTCAGGCGCTTGTTGGCGTAGTGGTCCTTGTCGTCCGGGTCACGGCGGTCCAGCGCGAGCTCGAAGCAGGCCTCGGCCATCCGGCAGAGGTAGTAGGCCTTGTTGATCCGGACGTCCTCCTCGTCGACGCCCTCCTCGTGGAGATGTGGCAGCAGGTACCGGTCGATGACGTAGTTTGCGCGCTTGAGCTGGTAGTTTTTGCCCTGGCCGGAGGCGACCCGCTGGCCCAGCGTCTCGATGGCCTCCTCGGTGGTCTGGACCTCCGCGGCCTCCAGGTTCTCCAGCATGAACTTCACGATCTCCGGGTCGTCGGAGACCCGGTGGACGATCTCCTCGTCGGACTCCAGTCCGAGTGCGCGCACGAGCGTCACGAAGTTGACGTCGCCCGACACGGAAGGGAAAGAAACCTGCAACAGGCCGTCGCGCTGGCGCTCGACGAGCACCAGGGCGCGATACCCGCGGCGCTGGCTGAAGGTCTTGGCGACCTCGATGGTGTCGCCGTACTTGGTGTCGGTCTCGGCGAGGATCTTGTTCGGTGCCAGGTCCTCGCTGGTCATCAGGACGCGCTCGGAGCCGTTGACGATGAAGTAGCCGCCGGGGTCGGCGGGGTCCTCGCCGATGTCGATCAGTTCCTCGCGGGTGAAGCCCGCGATGTTGCACTTCTCGGAGCCGACCATGACCGGCATCCGGCCGATCTTGGTCTCGGTCTGGTCGACGACCCGCTCCTCCTCCTCGATGCCGCCCTTGATGATGGCCATCTCCATGAAGACGGGGGCGGCGTAGGTGATGTTCCGGAGGCGGGCCTCCTGGGGGTAGAGCAGTTCCTCGCTGCCGTCGGCCTCCCGCACGCGGGGCGTGACGACGCGCACGTCCCCGAGTTCGACGTAGACGGGCTCCTCACCCTCCTTGTCGCCGATGTCGGTGTCGATGGTTTCCTTCTCGTCGACGACCTGTTGCATCCCCCGGTCGAGAAAGGCGTTGAACGACCGGAAGTGGTGCTCTGCGAGCCGTTCACGGGAGAAGTACTCCCGCGAGATCTCTCGTTTGTCCTGAATATCCATTATTCCACCACCAGTCGGTAGACCACGGCCGTGTCCGTGGTCCGTGAGTTTCGTTCGATGCGGACGACGTCGCCGACCTCGGCCCCGTCCGGCAGGGCGGGGTCGGCGCGCTTGATCTTCGGCAGGTCCGTCTTTTTGATGTTGTACTCCTCGAGCACGTCCTCGAGCGCTCCCTCGTCGAGGACGGTGTGGTCCGGTACGAGTTCGTGTTGGCTTACATCTACCATGGTGTGGCCGGCTGTAGAATGTTGGTCGAGATACTACAGCCCCATATATCGGGCGGCCACTTAACGCTTGCCAACTCCGCCGGCACGGGCTACCGGGCCCGGCCCGCCGGGCGGGCGAGCAGAGGGAAAAGTACCCTGTAGCCTACGCTTGTGCGGCCACGGTAGAAAAACTCTCGGGTGGCCCGCGGCGGTTTGGAAAGCCTTAAGAGTAAAACCGGGATACGTTGGGGTGCGAGCCCGGGTGGTGTAGTGGCCCATCATACGACCCTGTCACGGTCGTGACGCGGGTTCAAATCCCGCCTCGGGCGTACTTTTGCGGCGAGCGAACCCGCGAGCCGCAAATACGCAACGAGGGATTTGAATCACGCAAATCCGAGCGGCAGCGAGGATTTGCAATCGGGTTCAAATCCCGCCTCGGGCGTCTTCTGCGACGAACGGACGTGAGGCCGCTTCTTTGAATTCCACCCGCCAGCGGGGCGTCTCGTCGGCACGGAAAGACAGGCAGCGCGCTGGTTCACGCGGGACAGCCATATCTGTGCTCCCGATGGTGACGAGAGTGATCCGAGCCGCGTTCCGGGCCGTGTCGCGAAGGGGTTACCGAAGGCTACTGTGCCCCCGGAAGCAGAGGGCGTCTCGGGGACGGCCATGCGAACTGAGGGTCTCGCTACCACGAGAGGATGTAGAACGCGATCAGTCCGAGAGAGGAGAGAAGTCCGGCAACCGCCGTGACCGACACCTGACCGACGTTGAGGGGCGTTCGAAACCCCCGTTCCAGCTCCGGCCGCGAATACCGGAGTTTCAACAGCGCGGCGTTCACGAGCACGAAGACGACCAGCAGCATGAGGTTGGCCAGTCCGGCGACGACCCCGATATCTCCGAGAAAAATGAAGGGGAGCGTGGCGAGGCCGATAACCACCACTGCGTAGTGGGGCGTCTGACGGGACGGGTGAACGCGAGAGAAAACCGCCGGGAAGACGTTGTACTCCGATTTCGACACGCCGTAGAACAGGCGCGAAGTCGAAATCTGGAGGATGAGCACGGTGTTCGTCGTCGAGAAGAGGGCGATCGCGCCGAGAACTGTCGACCCGAGTGGCCCCCAGCCGACCCGGGCGACCTCTGCCAGCGGCGACGCCGAACGGCCCAGAACGCGCCAGTCGACCAGCGCGACCGCCGATAACCCGACCAGAACGTACAGGACCGTCGTAATACCGATCGAGAGGATGATCGCACGCGGGATCGTCACGGTCGCGTCCTCGGTTTCTTCCGAGAGGTTGACGACCGACCCGAAGCCGAGGTAGGCGAAGAAGATCAGAAACCCCGCGTGGACGACGCCAACTGCGCCGTTCGGGGCGTGGAGGATCTCGGCGTTACCCCAGGACCCACTCGCGATCCAGATGATTATCACCAGTCCGGCGACTTCGATGGCGGTGAAGAGGATGTTGATCTTGGTGGACAGTTCGATCCCCCAGAAGTTGACGACGGTCATGACGAGGACGAGGAGAACGGCGACCGGGACCGCCGGCACGTCGACGAAGGCGGAGAGATAGCCCGAGAAGGCCAGCGCAACCGCCGCGGACGAGATGACGCCCATGAACAGCCGGCCGAGGGCTGTCACGTCTGAGACGATGTCCCGGTCGAACGCCTCGCGAACGTAGATGTAATCACCCTCCGCGCTGGGAAAGAGCGAGGCGAGTTCGGCGTAGCTCAGGCCCGTCAGTGACGCGATCAGGGCGGCCAGCAGAAACGAGACCACGATCGAGTCGCCGGTCACGCCGGTCGCCTCGCCGAGGATCGCGTAGATCCCGGCGCCGAGGATCAGGCCGACGCCGTAGACGACGGCTTCGAGGAGTCCGAGTTCGCGACGTAACTCCGGCATCACTCACTCCGTCTCGGTGTCGGTACAAAAACACGATGTCCGAGGGGGTCGACGCACAGCGGGGCCGACCCCCGTACCGGAACGGAGGGAGCCGCCACGCCGTGTGTGGGTGGCCCACGAGTTCGTCTCGACGTGGACGACCGGTTTGTATCGTCGTGGATGACGGGTTCGTCTCGACGTGGATGCGAGCAGAATTGGTCGTAACTGTGTGCGGCGTCGTTGCCGAAAGAGGCATCTGCACCCCCTGCGATAGATGCTCACCACTCACCGCGAGGAGGCGGTCGATAATGCTACTGGAGGCGCTGTTGTTTTTGGGCGGCCTGGCAGCCCTCGCTGCCGGGGCTGACCGTGCAGTCACCAGCGCAGGTGACCTGGCGCTCTACTACGGCGTCTCGCCGTTTTTCATCGGCGTCACGCTCATCTCCATCGGAACCTCGATCCCGGAGATGGTCACCTCGGTCTACGCCGCTTACTACGGTGCCGGTGACCTCGTGGTGGGGAACATCGTCGGCTCGGAGACCGCACAGATCACACTCGCCATTGCCGTCGTCGCGTTCATCGCCCCCTTCGTCACCCAGCGACGCCATGTCCTCGTCTACGGGAGCGCGATGATCCTCGCGATGGTCATCATGCTGTTAACCCTCGACGACGGGGTCATCGGCCGCTCGGAGGGGTTTCTGATGATGCTGGCTTACCTCCAGTTCATCTACACGCTGTACACGAACAAGGGTGGCGAGGAGATCACCGAGGAGGTTATCGAGGAACCCCGGACGCCACGCGAGACGTACCCCTGGATCGTCGGAGGCCTTCTGCTGGTCGTCGTTGGCGGGCAAGTGATGGTCACGAACGGCGTCGCTATTGCTCGCCTGGTCGGTGTCCCCGAGTTCCTCGTCGGCCTGCTGACCGGTCTGGGGACGACTCTCCCGGAGGTCGTCGTCGCGGGCATCGCCGCCTACGAAGGTCGGGGCGGTATCTCCGTCGGCGCGATCCTCGGGAGCAACATCACCGACCCCGTGTTCTCGCTTGGGATCGGTGCCCTCTTTTTCGACGTGGTCGTCGAGGATATCTCCGCGCTGCGGCCATCGTTGACCTACATGCTCCTCGTCTCCATTCTGGTGTTGGGGCTGTTCTACTGGCGACAGGGCATCGACCGGAAGGCAGCCGTCGTCTGCCTGCTGTTGTATATTCCGACGTTTTTCTTGCTGTAGTCTCACGAGGGTTGTGGAGGGCTCGCCCGGCGACCGGTCCCGCTACACCGCCCGGACGGCCTCAAGGAGGGCCTTGTAGTCGGGTTCGTTCGTCGGGTCGTCGGCCACCCAGCTGTAGGTGACGGTACCGTCCTCGTCGAGGACGTAGACGGCCCGGTTGGCGGCACCGTACAGCCCCAGGTCGGGGAGGTCGAGCGAGAGGTCGTAGGCCGCGATGGCGTCACCGTCCATGTCGCTGACGAGGTCGAACTCGAGGCCGTACTCCTCGGCAAAGGCGCCCAGGGAGAACGACGAGTCGGTGCTGACCCTGAAGAGGGTCGCTCCCGCGTCCTCGAACTCGCCGAGGCGTTCCTGGAGCGCGACCATTTCGTTCGAACACGGCGGGGTAAAGGCCCCGGGGAAGAAGGCCAGCACGACCGGTCCGTCGCCGAGGTGGTCAGCGAGGGCGAACGTCTCGTGGTTGCTCCCTCTGTACGTGGCGGTGAACGTCGGCGCGGTCTCGCCTGTCGAAGGCATGACGAACGAGGCTACGGCCGCAGCGCTCATAACGCCTTGACCGAACAGCCTCGGGTCGCGTCCCGGATAGTCACAGTTACACGGCCCACCCTCGTTGGGCCCGACAATGGCACTCGGTGGGCTCCTCCCGAACACGCCGGTCGTCGACGTCGTCGTTGTCGTCGTCGCGACCGGGTTCGTCTGGCTCGGGAGCGGCTGGCTCGAGGAATCCGCCGAGCACCTCGCGGCGTACTACGGGCTACCGGCCGTCGTCCAGGGGTCGGTCGTCGTCGCCGTCGGGTCGAGCACCCCCGAACTCGCGAGCGTCGTCTTCACCGCCCTCGCCGGCATCTTCGACATGGGCGTCGGCGCGGTCGTCGGCTCCGCGATCTTCAACATCCTCGTGATCCCGGCACTCTCCGGGCTCGCCGCTAGGGGCGACCTGGACACGAACCGGACGCTCGTCTACAAGGAGGCACAGTTCTACATGATCGCCGTCGCCGCGCTCGTGTTGACCTTCGCGCTCGCGGTCATCTACGTCCCGCCTCCCGGCGGCCCCGCGCTCACCGGCCGGATCACGCGCCCGCTCGCCGTGCTCCCGCTGTTTCTGTACGGACTGTATCTGTTCATCCAGTGGCAGGACGTCAGCGACCACGACGCCGAGGACGTCACGGGGGTGGCCGTCGGCCGCGAGTGGGCGAAACTCGCCGCCGGCCTGCTCGTCATCCTCGTGGCCGTCGAGCAGCTCGTCGGGAGCGTCGAGTCGCTCGGAACGACCTTCGGGGTCCCGGAATTCCTGGCCGGCGTCACCCTCGTCGCGGCGGCGACGAGCCTCCCGGACACGCTGGTGAGCGTTCGGTCGGCCAGAGCCGACAAGGGGGTCACGAGCCTCGGCAACGTCCTCGGCTCGAACACCTTCGACCTCCTGGTGGTCATCCCGGTCGGGGTGCTCCTCGTCGGGACCGTGACTGTCGACTTCGCGGTTGCCGTCCCGATGTTCGGCGTGCTCACCCTGGCAACCGTGATTCTCTTCGCCTTCCTCCGGACGGACTTGGCGGTCACCACCGCGGAGGCGTACGCGCTGCTCGCGGTGTACGGCGTCTTCCTCGCGTGGGTCGTCGCCGAGACGCTCGGCGTCACCGGACTCATCAGGGGCGGGTGACGCGTCACCGTCGGGTGGAGACGACGGTGCCCATCACGGCCGCTTCGGCCTTCCGGAGGTGTGTGGAGACCGTCGACCCCGCGATGTCGAGTTCGTCGGCCACCTCCTCCAGGGTCGCCTCCCGGGGAACGTCGTAGTACCCGAGGCCGACGGCGGTCGCAACGACCTCCCGTTGGCGTTCGGTCAGCGCCGCTCCCGGATTCCGCCGCGGGTCGTACCCGCCGACGCGTTCCACGGTCGTGTCGATGCCCTCGGGGAGGTCGGCGAGCAGCGCGCGGAGGTCGTCGGGGTCACCGAGCACCTCGAAGACCGCGCTCCCGGCGTCGGTGTAGACGACCGGCGGCACGACGACGACCGACTCGCGGGCGAACGCGAGGATCCAGTCCCACTCCTCGCTGGTCGGCTCTGCGTGCACGAACGCCCAGACGGAGTCGTCGTCCGCCGGCGTCAGCGTGCAGTCAGCGACCGTCTCGACGTCCCGTATCCGCTCGCGGTAAGGCCCGGCGGGCCCGACGACGCGGAACAGCATCGCCGGCCGCTCGCCGACGAAGCGCCAGGTCCAGAGCTCCTCGCGGTCCATCTCCGGGTGCGTCACGAGGAAGTCGTGCATGGGATGGCGCGTCTCCGGGGAGAACTCGAGCCTGACGCACAGATACCGCATATCCGAGCGTGTGGCGGGCATCACTTAAACGGGGTCGTATGGCCGCCTCAACGCTCAGGGGCCACGGCCGCCAACAGTGAGGTATGAGCCAGCAGACCCAGCACGACCGGCAGCGCGAGCCACCCCTTCCCCCGAAGCGGACCGGTCTCCCGCTGGTCGGGAGCGCGGTACGGTTCGCGCGCGACCCGTACGCCTTCTACGAGAGCGTCGCGGACAACGGCGACGTGGTTCGGTTCTCGATGGGGAGCTACGACATGGTGGCCGTTCTCCACCCCGACGGGGTCGAGCAGGTCCTGGTCGAGGAGTTCGAGCGGTTCCGGAAACCCGACGACGCGGGCGGGGTCGACGTCCTCTCGGACGGATTGCTGCTGACCGACGGCGAGCGGTGGCAGGCACAGCGGTCGCGGCTGCAGCCGATGTTCTACCGCGAGCGGATCGAGACCTACGCCGAGACGATGGGCAGCTACGCGGCCGCCGCGGCAGACGAGTGGGCTGCCGAGGGAAGCGTCGCTCTCTCGGAGGCGACCTCGACGTACACGCTGCGGGTACTCGGGAAGACGCTGTTCGGCGTCAACACCGACGACCACCGGGAGGCCGTCCGGGCCGGCGCCGAGGCGATCCGCGAGCGCAGCAGCCGGAATCCGGTCTCACTGGACCTCCCCGACTGGCTCCCCACGCCCGGAAACCGGCGGTACCGGCGCGGCGTCACCCGGCTCGAAGGCGTCGTCGACGACCTCCTCGACGAGCGCCGCGACAGCCCGGACGGCGATGACCTCCTGTCGCTGCTGCTCGCGGCGACGGACGGCGAGGGGGAGGGGACCGGCCCGACCGAGAGCGAGATCCGCAGCCAGCTGATGACCTTCCTGTTCGCCGGCCACGAGACCAGCGCCACCGCGCTGACGTGGGCGCTGTACGAACTCGGGCGCAAACCGGAGGTCGCCCGGCGGCTCCGCGAGGAGGTCGACGACGTGGTGACGGGGCCACACGCGACGCTCGCCGATATCCCCGACCTGGCGTACACGGAGCAGGTCCTCAGGGAGACGCTGCGGCGGTACCCGCCGGCGGCTGCGGTCTTCCGGGAGGCCGACGAGGACGTGACCGTCGGCGGCTACCGGGTCCCCGAGGACAGCTACGTCGTCCTCCCGCAGTTTCACGTCCATACCGACGACCGCTGGTGGGACGAGCCGCTGCAGTTCGACCCGTCCCGGTGGGACGGTATCGACGAGCCGCCGGGCGACCGGCCGGAGTACGCCTACTTCCCCTTCGGCGGCGGGCCCCGTCACTGCATCGGGATGCGGTTCGCGCGCATGGAACTGAAGCTCGCGCTCGCGACGGTCGCACGGCGGTGCCGGGTGACACACGACCACGACGACGTCGCCGTCGACGTCGGGTCGACGGTCGCTCCCGGGGAGACGGTCCGTGCGACCATCGAGCGCCGGGAGTAAGGCCGGGCACGGGCGTATCAGCGAAACCGGGGCCGGGAACGAGTCCGGGGGGTGGCTCCCCTACCGGACGTCTTCGAGCGGGACTGCAGTCGAGACGTCGGCCGTGACCCACTCGGTCGTGAGCCGCTGGTTCTCCGGCGCGAAGACCGTCAGTTCGGCCGGGTCGGCCGCGTCGTCGTAGAGACACTCGAGTTCGAACTCCGGCGTCTCGCCCAGCGCCTCCGCCGGCGGCTCGTGTACTGCGTCCATCAGGTCGACGACCCCCCGCAGTCGGCGCACAGCCGCCTGCCTGCGCGGCCGACTTCGACGGGCACGCTGTTTCCACACCTCGGACACCGGGACCTGGTGCGTGCGTATTCGGTGTGTGACTGGACCGGCGATATTTCACTTTTTGCTGGCATACCAGTATGGAATGGCACTATTAACAAATATCTTTGGGTATTCATCCATACTTACCCCGCGAAAGACCACACACTGCCTTTCATTGTCGTCCACGCACGACGGACTGTCAGAAGCGGAAGTCAGTGGCTGGCGGGACCGACGGCTTCCGGGCTGGCGAACGGCCCGGTTCGGGACGAGGAAGGGGTGACTCCGGTCTGAGGCTCGCCGGCAGTGACGGCTACAGCGCGTCGAGGAGCGCGTCGATGTCCCCGGCGGTGTTGAAGACGTGGACCGACACCCGGCAGGCGTGGGGGTCGGGGATGGAGCGGATCCTGACGCCGGCCTCGTCGAGGCGGTCGACGACGGCGTCGGGGTTCTCGGCCGCGAAGGTGACCAGTCCGGACTCGTAGTCGCGGGGGCTCAGCAGCCGGTCGCCCAGCCCCTCCTTCAGCCGGTCGGTCAGCTCGGCGATGCGGGACTGGACGGTGTCCAGTCCCACGGCTTCGATGGTCTCGATGCCGGCCTCCAGCCCGACGTGGGGCGCCATGGCGTCGGTTCCGAGTTCGAACCGGCTGGCGTCGGGGTTGAACTCGTAGCCCGCGGCCGCGCCGCCGACTTCCCCGTCGACCTCGACGGTATCGGCGCCGAAGTAGCCGATCCGGCGGGGGTGGAGGGTCTCCAGCGCGGCGCCGTCGACGTAGAGAAAGCCCGCACCCCAGGGGCCGAGCAGCCACTTGTGCCCGGAGCCGGCGACGAAGTCGGCGCCCCACTCGGTCACGTCGACCGGCATCTGTCCGGGGGACTGGACGGCGTCGACGAGCACCTGCGCGCCGGCGTCGTGGGCGATGTCGACGGCCTCGGCGACCGGCAGCTTCGTCCCGTAGTTCCAGGACAGCGAGCTGAGACAGAGCAGCCGGGCGTCCGCGACCGCAGCCTTCAGCTCGTCGAGGTCGAGCCGGCCGCGGTCGGTCGACAGTTCCCGGACCTCGACGCCGTGGAGGTCCCGCATCCGCGCCCACGGGAGTTCGCCCGCGGGGTGTTCGAGGTCGGTCCGCACCACGACGTCGTCGGGCTCCCAGTCGATGCCGGTGGCGACGTGGTTGATCCCGTCGACGGTGCTGTCGGTGAGTGCTATCTCGCCCGGAGCGGCGCCGAGGTGGTTCGCGACTGCCTCGCGGGCGCTCTCGCGGGCGTCCGTGGCCATCCCGTAGACCCCCTCGCCACAGGGGGCGTCGAACTGCTGGCCTTCCAGGAAGCCGGTGGCGGCATCGACGACTCGCCGGGGGCTCGGGCTGCTCGCGCCGGTGTTGAGATAGATACAGTCCGCGAGCGCCGGGATGTCGGCACGGAGCGATCCGGGGTCCATATCCAGGGGTTGGACGGGGAGGGCTTGAATCCCTGGCTTGCCGGGTGCCGGCGCGCAGGGACCGGGGGGAGCGCCCGGGTCGTCTGCGGCTTCAGACCACACTCACGAGCAGTGCCCCGAGGCCGACAGCCAGCAGCGCGCCCGCGAGATTGACGGCCGCGTTGCCGAGCGCGCGGCCGGGCTCGCCGGTTTCGGCCAGCCGGACGGTCTCGAAGGCAAACGAGGAGAAGGTCGTGAAGGCCCCGCAAAAGCCCGTCCCGAGAAACTGCAGCAGCGGGGCGTCGACGGGTGCGGCGACGAGGGCCCCGAGCAGGAAGCTCCCGAGGACGTTGACCGCCAGGGTGTCTCCCTGGCGGGCGTCGACCCGCTCGCCGAGGAGGTGGCGGGCCAGCGCCCCGACCACGCCGCCGAGGCCGACGAGCAGTGCCGGGTTCACGACTCCCACCTCGCAGTCCTTCTCACGATACCCACCTCGCGACGACCTGCCCGAGCAGGACGGCCCCGAACCCGAGCCCGTAGTTCAGCCCGACGTTGGTGGCCGCCATCGCGGGCGCGAGCCGGCTGGTCTCCAGCGCGAAGGCACTGTAGGTTGTAAAGGACGAGCAGAAGCCGGTCCCGACGACCAGCCGCGTCTCCGGGCTGAGCAGGTTCGCCAGCCGCGCCTCGTACAGCAGAACGCCCAGCAGGAAGGTCCCGAGGACGTTCGCGGCGAGGGTCCCGACGGGAAACGACGAGGGGAGCCAGACAGCCAGCCCGTACCGCAGGACGGCTCCGGCGAACCCGCCGGCGCCGACAAGCGCCAGCGGCCGCAGGCGCGCGAGCCGGCCTGTCCCGGTCATCGGGCAGGCCGACGGGGGGTTGGTACTACCCTGTTACGGTCGCGGTCGTCCGCCGCCCCTGCTGTCGGCCGGACGTTTATGCCGGAAGCCGGGACCACCCGCCCCATGGCACGACAGGACCGTCTGTGGCGCGACGAGCGCGCCATCGAGGGACTTCCGATCCGGCTGGTCATCGCGCTCGTGGTCGGCGTCGCCAGCCTCGCCGTGATGATGAACACGATCCAGGGGCTCGGCGCACTCGGCGTCAGCGAACTCGACGTCCAGCCTTCGCCGGACGTCGTCGAGCCCGGGACGCAGGAGGTCAACGTCACCGTCGTCGACAGCGGCGGCGACGCGGTGGCCAACGCCACCGTGGTCGCGAAAAGCGGGAGCGCGCGGCTGTCGGGCGTCACGACCGCCGAGACCGGCGCCGACGGGACGGCGACGCTGACGATCGACCCCCAACTGGGCCCCAATCGTGTCGAGGGGACCGTGGAACTGGACGTGAAACCGCCCTCAGACAGCTACGCCGACCGGCGCGGGAACACGGACATCCTGGTGGTGAGTTAGTCCCAGTCGATCCAGTCCAGCTCCCAGCCCTTGCGCCGGCGGGCGGCCCGCTCGGCGAACTCCCGGTCCTCCCGGCGGGTGCGGTTGCGCTCGACGGTCGTGGCCTGCTCGCCCTCGACGAGCATCGGGGCGAAGGCACACCCGCCCAGCCGCTCGGCCTCGCCGTCGGGGTCGAGGACCGCCAGCGACTGCTCGCCGGCGCCCAGCGGCATCACCAGCCGGCCCCCGGGCGCGAGCTGGTCGAGCAGGGCACGCGGCGGCCGGACGGCCGCTGCCTCCAGCAGGATCCGGTCGTAGGGCGCGTACTCCGGGAGGCCCTCGGCGCCGTCCTGGCAGTCGACGAGGACGGCCCCGTAGCCGGCGCTGGCGAGATTCTCGCGGGCCTCGTAGACCAGCCTGCGGGTGATGTCCACGGCCTGAACGCTGCGCGGGTCGGCCACCTCCGCGAGGACGGCGGCGGTGTAGCCGACGCCAGCCCCCACGACGAGTACCGAATCGTCGGCTCCCGCGTCGAGCGCCTCGAGCAACCGCCCGACCGTGCTCGGGGCGAGCACGCGCGTCCCCAGCCGCTCGTAGGGGCGGTCGGCGTACGCTTCCCGGCCGTCGGGGACGAACTCCTCCCGGGGAACTGCCCGCATCGCGACCGACAGCTCCTCGCTGCGGACACAGCCTTTGCTCTCGTGTTGGAGGCTGTCGACCATGTCGTCGCGCAGCACCGCGGGTTCCATACCCCGGCTTTCGCGCCGACGGTAATGAATTCACTGGGCCCCGCTCACTGCAGCGGGACGAAGCGGACGCCGCCGTGGCGCTCGCGGTCGAGCCCGCCGTCCTCGCGCTTGCGGGCGCGGACGAGCGTCTGGGTGCGCTCGCCGATCGGCGCGAGCACGAGCCCGCCGGCCCGGACCTGCTCGACCACCGCTTCCGGGAAGTCGGGCGCCGCACAGGTGAAGTAGGCGCGGTCGTAGGGGGCGTGTGCGGGCCAGCCCTCCCGGCCGTCGCCCGCCCGGACCGATACGTCCCCGTAGCCCGCCTTGCGGAGGGTCTCGCGGGCCTGGCGGGCGAGGCTGTCGTGGTACTCGACGCTATAGACGTTCCCGGCACCGACGACCTCCGCTGTGACCGCCGCGTGGTAGCCACAGCCGGTTCCCACCTCGAGGACGCGGTCGCCCTCCTCGGCTTCGAGCAGGTCGGTCATGATGGCGACCATGTGGGGGGCGCTGATGGTCTGACCCTCGCCGATGGGGAGTGGGGTGTCGTCGTAGGCTCCCGCCTGCCGGTCGGCGGGGACGAAGGCGTGGCGTGGGACGGCCCGCATCGCCCGCTCGGTCGCCGCCGAGAGGTCCCGGCGGTCGGTCAGCCGGTCGACCAGCGCCTCCCGCTCCCGCCGGCGGTCCCCGCTCATCCTACCACGCCGACCAGGCGCTGGTCGACTCGTCGCGGGCGTACACCCTGTTGATGTCCTTCGCGAGCGCGCTGTCGCCGTCGTGGTCGAGCTTGTCGAACTCGTAGCCGACGGCGTCCTCCCGGAGGTGGATCCCCTCGACGGTGAACTCCTCGCCGGCGAGGTCGTCGGTCTCGCCGACGACGAACTCGTAGTCCCCCGGCACCTGCAGCGAGACGCTCCGGGTCTCGTCGTGCGTTCCCTCTTTGGGGTGGACCGTGGCGTCCACGGTGACGTTTCCCACCGCCCGCGTCCACAGCGTCCGGGCGTCCTCGACGGCCGCCTCCTCGGCCCGGCCCTCGTCGAGTTCGACGCTCGTGATACGGACCGTCATGATGGCCTCGTCGGTCTCCAGCAGGAACTCCTCGCCGACGGCGACGGTCTCGGCCGCCGGCGCCTCCACGGTCGACGAGAAGGAGTCGCCATCCTGCGAGACGACGACCTCGCGCTCGACGGTCCGTTGCTCCGGCAGTTCCTCCTTGTGGACGTGGCCACACTCGGTACAGCGGACGGTTGCCCGTCCGCCATCCGCGAGCACCTCGTGGACCGTCTCGACGTCCGGCGAACAGGCCGGGCAGACGAGCCCGACCCGCTCGGCCGTGTCGGAGGTCGATGTTTCTGTCATATCTACGCGTACGCGAGTGAGGTACAAAAGGCGTCGGCACTCGCGGCGTCCCGTCGGAGGCGGTCCCAGGTGTGGCTACCTCGGGCTCGGCAGCTCGAGTTGCTCGCCGTCCACGTGGACCGTCGGCTCCGTCAGGACGCCGTCCTGGTGGATCGGCGCCTCGACGTCGCCGCCGATGCCGTGGTCGTCGCCGATGGCGAAGTGAACGGTCCCGGCGGCCTTCTCGTCCAGGAGCACCGACCCCACCAGTTCGGTGACCGCGAGGTTCGTCCCGATCCCCATCTCCGCGAAGTTGTAGGCGGCGTCGCCGGCCTCCGCCGCGGCGGCCTCGACCGAGTCCCGGAGTCCCTCGTCCTCGATGGACGTGACCTGGCCGTCCTCGACGGTGAAAGCGACGGTCTCGCCCGCCTCGAGGCGGCCGTGGGGCATCATCGTCCCGTCGACGACGACCCGTCCGTCGGCGGTCTCCGGGCTGACGAACACCTCGCCAGCGGGGAGATTGGACATCTCGCCCGCCCCGTGGACGACGCCAGTGTCCTCGCGCCACTGCCGGTCGCCCGGCCGGACCGTGATGTCCGTCCCCTGGGGGGAGGTGACCCGGAGCTCGTCGGCGCCGGCGACGGCCTCGTGGACCTCCGCACAGACCGCCGCGATCTCCTGGTAGTCGGCGTCCAGCCCCGTCCGGAAGACCTCCTCGGTGATGCCGGGCAGCGTCGCAACGCGGGCGCCGGCCTCGTTGGCGCCGGTCCGGGCGCGGGTGTGGCTGAGGCTCTTGGTCGTCGGCGCGAGCACCACGTCCGCGCCGGCCATCGCCGCCGCGACCGGCGCGGGCGGCTCCGCGCCGTGTTGCTCGCCCGGCGGATACCGCACCAGCGCGGCGTCCTCCGTTACTCCGGCGGCGACCTCGTACAGCGCCTCCCCGATGGCCTGGCGCTTGTCGTCGGTGACGACCGCACACGACTCCCCGGCTTCCAGGCCCATGCACTGCCGGACGGCGGTCTCCGCCGGCTCCCGGAGCGAGCTGTCGCTCATGCCCGGACAGTACAGGTGGGACGGATTAGGTCTTGTCCACGCTGGCGCGGACCGGAAGGGTTGAAATGGGAGAGCACGCTACCGGTGAACGTGACCCTCGACGCGCTCCCGGACCGGCCGCGGGTGTTCGACGGGCCCCCGGACCGGCGGTTTCTCGCCCTGGCCGTCGAGACGCTCGTCCAGGACGTGTCCCTGGACGGCGACGCAGACGTCGCGAGACAGCTGGGCGGGTACGCCCTCGGCGAGGAGGACCCACCCGCGGAGGCGCCCGAGTACGTCAGCCTCGCGGGCGACCGGCTCGAACTGTCGAACCCGCCCTTCGTCCTCGGGGCCATAGACGTCGAGGGCGGCGACCCCGCAGGTGAGGGGGAGTACCGCATCGAAGCGGGCTTCGACTCGGAGCTGAACCTGCTGATCGACCCGCCGGTCGAGGTCGTCTTCGAAGGGGAGTTCGAGGCGGTCCTGGAGGCACTGGAGGACACGCTGGCCCAGGTCTACCGGACCAGGGGGCGGTACCTCGAGCAGGTCGACGCGGGCGTGACAGACCCGGGGACGGCCGGCGAGTAGGGAGAGCACCGAAGTTATGTATCCGGGCGGCGAGGGGGAGGGTATGGGCTCGCAACTGCTGTCGGAGGAGCTGGCCGAGCACATCGTGACGACCGCCCGGACGGCCACCGGCGACAGCCTCCGCTCGGTCACCTACTTTACCCGCTCGGATTTCGACCAGCTCTATCTGCGCGAGGACCTGGAGCGCGACGCCGACCTCAACACCTTCGTCGGCCACGAGTGGCGGGGGTACCGCGAGACACAGAACGCCTACCAGAACTCCGAACTCGGGGGGTATCGCTTTACCGTCCGTGCCTTCGAGAACGGCTACCTGCTCCGCGTCGCTGCCGACCGCCGGGGCGTGCTGATCACCACCGACGGTCTCTCGATGCAGAGCTACGAGGAGGTCGCGGAGGCGCTGAGCCGGATGCTCGAGGAAGGCGGCGACTGAGTCGGCGGCCGACCGGCGGACAGTACTGCCGACTGACGCGCCCGGAGGTTTTTGAGCGGGGCCCCGAAGTGAGGGTATGACGCTCGACCCCGTCCACGTCGACGGTATCGCGCAGCTTGCGGGCCGCGTGGGCCGGACCGTGGACGACCGCGACCACGGCGAGGCCGCCGAGGCCGCCTGGGAGTTCCTCGACCCGCTGTACGACGACGGGGAGACGGTGCTCGAACCCCTGGGGGAGCACCGCCGCCGGAAGGTAGCCATCGAGGATGTCGCGCTCACGGAGTCCCCGTTTCCCACCCAGCACGGCCTCGACGCGGGGACGATCAACCCCACGACATTCAAAAACGGGCTGGTGCTGGACGTCTCCCAGGCCGCGATGGCTGCCGAGCCCTCCGACGTGGACCTCCACCGCGGCCGGACCATCGTGATGACTGTCCACACCAACGACCGGACCGCCGCCCCGGGCGAGGAGGGGTGGCGCGGCGGCGACCGCGGCTACGCCCGCCGGCGGGTACTCCATGCGCCGCGGGTCGACCGCTACGAGCAGACCGTCGTCCACGCGCTGGCGCTGTATCTCGCCGAGAGCGAGCACGCCCTCGCGCAGGCGGAAGTGGTCGACGACCTGCTGGTGCTCGACGGCCCCTTGTACCCCACAGGACTGTTGAAGTGGGGGGAGCGGGACCCGGAACTCCGGCGGCTGCTCACCGACGAGAAACAGCCCCGGGACGTGCTCGCGAACTACCTCGACCTCGTGGAGACGTTCGTCCGGCGGGACGTGCCGCTGGTGGGCTTCGTGAAGAACTCCGCCTCGAAGGCCATCACGCGGGTGCTCCGGGAGAAAACCGGCGCGCCGTGGGTCGACGACGAGGCCTTCTTCCGGCGGGTGCTCGAACGCCTCGACGGGGACGGAGAGCCGAAGACGGACGCACTGACATTCACCGGGTGGTTCCGCTCGCGGCTTGGGACCGACGCCGCGCTGGGCTGTGGGGAACTCGAGGTGCCCCACGAGCGCACGCTCGACGCGGAGGCCTACGAGGTCACCTTCTTCGTCGTCTACGATCCCAGAGACGACCTGGTCTACCGCGTCGAGGCGCCCTACGCGTTCACCCGCGACCCGGACCTGCGGGCGGACCTGACCACCCACCTGCTGTCGGAGGTGGCCGGCGAGCGGGGGCCGCCGCTGGCCGTCGGGAAGGCCGACGAGCTCGCCCGGATCGACCGGCAGGGGAAACGCACCCTCCGGCGGCGCATCGAGCGGGAGTTCGACACCGACCGCCAGCGCTCCTACGACGACAAGCGGTGGTCGGCCCTGGAGGGGATGCTGTGAGAGTCGACACCCACGACTCGCTGTCGGGGCAGGTCGCGCTCGTGACTGGCACCCGCGCGCCCTTTACGACCAAAGCAACAGAATGATTGGTCGGTGCGTGGTACCACAGCACATGGACCTCGTTTTGAACGAAGTCACGAACACGGTCCACAGACACGAGACGGGTCGGCCGGGCCGGCAGGCCGTCTGCGGGTCGATGTTTCACGTGTCCCACGACAACCTCAGGGTGGTCAGGGGAGCCGAACCAGGGGGTGAGGCGGCCAGCGCGACCAAGTGCGGGCGGTGTTTCGAGGACGGCGGGAGTTACTGAGCCCCGGTCGGGATGGGTCACGACCGGCCCGGCCGGCGTGCGGTCAGTGCTCGACCGCCTCGGGGGCGACCTCCTCGGTCTCGAAGGTGACCTCGTCGGTGACGCCGATCCGGGCGAACTGCTCGCGGACGTGGGCTTTCGCCGCCTGGATGGCCCGCTCGCGGTCGTCGTAGCCCCGCGGGGCGGGCTGCTCGAAGGCGACCTGAACCGCGCCGTCGTCGAGTTCGAGCGTCTGCCCGCCGGTTTCGACGGCGTAGAACTCGTCACAGACCCAGACGTAGGGCGCGCCCACGTCGGGCGCTCCCCGGTAGGACGGCGGCGTCTCCCCCGGCTCGTACAGCGTCCCCGTCAGCCCCGTTCCCCCGGCCAGCCCGCGGATGAGCAGCATGTCACTGGGTAGGTGCGGGACGGGCAAAAGGGGCGCGGCCCCCGACCAGTTCCGCTGCGGTGGGGAAACGGGTATGTACCGGCGGGAGTATGCTGTGGACATGTCCGACCTCGGGGATTTCACGGAATTCGACGGCGACGAAGGGGGTGGCGCCGACGAGGGCGGCGCCGACAGCGACGGCGGGGGAGCGGAGGCCGAGACCGGCGGCCGCGACGGCGGCGGGCCGGACGCCGAGGACGGCTTCGAGCGCTTCGAGACGGCGCCGGCCGGCCGGGACCGCGGCGTCGGCGTCCTCTCGGCGGCCGACGGGCTCCGGATCGCCGAGGAGGAGGAGGAGACCCGCCTGCGGGCGTACGTGACCGCGAACAACCGTTCGGGCGTGCGCGTGGGGTCGTACCTGCTCGCCCCCTACCCCGACGACGAGCGGCTGTTCTGCCGGGTTTCCGCGCTGGAGTACGCCCAGGAGTACCGCGCCGACGACGCCACCGAGATCCACGCCCGCCGGGCGATGCGCTCGGAGGGGATCGACGAGGAGGACTTCAAGCTGATGGCGACGCTGGACCCGGTGGCGGTGCTGTACGAGGACGACGGGGACCTCAAGCGCCGGATGACCGACCGCGTCCCCAAGCCCGAGACGGTGGTCCGGGAGGCCGAGGACAAGGCCGACATCAAGACGGGGCTGAAGATGCCCGCCGACGGTGTCTTCCTGGGACACCTGGCGGTCGGCGGCGAGAAGGTTCGGACGGCCGCCGAGCCGCCGACCATCGACTACCGGCTCAAAGACGACTACGACTCGGGGGACCCGCTGGTCTTTCGGCACACGCTCGTGGCCGGGGGGACGGGGTCGGGCAAGACCCACGCCGCGAAAAACGTCCTCCGGCAGTACCTGGGCGACCGCACCTACCCCGTCGAGACCGGCGCCGACCGCAAGATCACGCCCGCAGTCGTCCAGTTCGACCCCCAGGACGAGTACGCCCAGATGCGCCACGACGGCGAGTACCCCGAGGACTTCGCCCGCCGGCTGGACCGGGAGGGGATCGCCCACGGCGGCCACGAGGACACCGTCGCCTTCGTTCCCACGGTCGGCTCCGCGTCCTACTCCGCGAGCGGCCACCGCGCCGAGGAAGTCCGCTTCACGATCCCCTTCTCGATGGTGTACGAAAACCCCTGGCTGATCGCCGGCAGCGGCCTCAACGACAACCAGTACGCCGCGCTGACCGACGTGCTCCTGCCCCGCTTCCGCAGCGAGTACGGCCGCGAGGGCACCTACGACCAGTTCCTCTCGATGCTGGACGACCCGGCGCTGCGGGAGGAACTCGACGAGAGCGGGCGGGTCCACGAGGCCACCTTCGACGCCGTCTCCCGGCGGGCCCGCGGGTTCGGGAACGTCTTCGACCAGGACGCCAAGCCGGTCACCGAGCGGGTCCACGAACTCGTCCGGCCGGGCGGGCTGACGGTCGTCCCGACCTACCACATCACCTCCAGCCGGGACACCGAGACGGTGGTGCTGGCGCTGTCCTCGCTGCTGGTCGACCAGAAACTCTCGAACGACCCCCGCTACGACCGGATCAAGGAGACCCCCCTCGTGGTGGGGATGGACGAGGCCCACAACTTCCTGACCGACGCCGACAGCGTCCAGGCCCGGAAGGTGATCGGGAAGTTCACCGAGGCCGCAAAGCAGGGCCGCAAGGAACGGCTCGGACTGTTTCTGATCACCCAGGACCCGCAGGACATCGCCGACCCCGTCTTCAAGCAGATCAACACGACGGTCGTCCTGAATCTCGGGGACGAGGACGCCATCTCCGCGGTCAACATTCCAACGAACCTGGAGTCGAAAGTACCCTACATGGAGAAAGGGCAGATGGTGGTCTACTCGCCGGACAACTCCGAGCCCGTCGAGCTGGTGGGGCTTCCACACTGCGTGACCAGACACGGGCGGAGCTGAGCCGGGCTGGTCGCCGCGGTCCACGACCGCCGCCCGGAAACGGAGGCAAACGTTATCCCGCGGGTGGCGGTAGCTCCGGGTATGGTAGAGCGCGTGCTCGTTCCAGTGGACGGCTCGGAGCAAGGGCTGGAGGCGACGGAGTTCGTCGTCGAGGAGTTCCCGGAGGCGACGATGGTTCTGATCCACGTCATCGACCCCGCCAGGGAGACGAGCTACCCTAGCGCCACCCTGCCGAGTTTCTCGGAGGAGTGGTACGAACGCGAGAAGGCGCGAGCCGAGGAGCTGTTCGAGGAGGTCGAGGAGGCGGTCGGGGAAGACGTCGCCATCGAGCGAGTCACCGAGGTCGGCAAACCCACGGACGTCATCGTCGACTTCGCCGGCGACGAGGACAACGCCATCGACCACGTCGTGATGGGTAGCCACGGCCGGAAGGGGGTCTCGCGGCTCCTGCTGGGCAGTGTCGCGGAGACAGTCATCCGGCGCTCGCCGGTCCCCGTGACCGTGGTGCGCTAGTACAGAAACCGGTGGGTACCGGGGATCTCGTCGGCGTCCTCGGGGAGTTCGGCGAACCAGCCGGCCTCCTCGACGGGGTCGGTCGCCGCCGCGGTGTCGACCTCGTACGCTCCGTCGACCGGCGGGCCCTCGAAGACGGCGAAGGCCCGCGTGGCCGTCCGGTCGCCGTCGGTGGCGGTCAGGTGGACCTCCCAGACGCCGGCGAGCGTCAGGTCGACCCGGAGGCCGAGCGTCTCGGGGACGTGCTCGCGGGCCGCCGCGACGAAGTCCTCCCCGGGTGCGACCGACGCCGTCGGGAGTTTCCAGCGGCAGGTGTCGGTCAGCCGCCGGAGGAGCACCTCGTCGCGGTCGTTTCTGATCCCGACGGAGGCGAGGTCGGGTAGGTCGGCCACGTCGTCGACGACCGTCCCGGGGACGGTGTCCTCCTCGCGGTGGAACGGGACGTCGTCGCGGTCGCGGAGCCGGTCGAGGTCGGTGAGCGGTTCGAGCGTGCCGACGGGAGGGGGAGTAGCTGTCATGTGGGGTCTGGCGGTCGGCCCGCGGTACACGCGCGGACGGAGTGGGTGGACGTCCCGGTGCACGCAGTCGGCGGACTGGGTTCCGATAGGACAGAACTGTGCCCGAATATAAAATAAAGTATCGCTTTTGCCGCGTGTTTTGTTTGCATGTAAAATTTGGTACGGAAGAGGAATAAAATCACCGGTCTCCGGTCGGCCGTTCTCGCCGCGCGAGCGTGCCCGAACGCGTCGGGAGCCACCGGCCGGGCGCGCGTCCCGTCGCGCGCCGCGGGGTGGGCCCCGACACGAACGGCGGCGCCGTGAGGGCGGGAAAAGCAGGCGGGCCCCAGCATCCGCGCGCCGCAGGCGCGCGGTTCACTCCGACCGAGCGGAGCGAGGTCGGAGGTCTTTTTCGCCCACGTTTTTCAAGGAGCGGTTCCGCAGCGAGCCGGAGGCTCGCGAGGAAACCCGACGCAGAAAAAGGTGGTCTAGAAGATGTTGGCCTGCTGGTAGACGGAGATCCCCTCGGCGGTGATCTCGTAGGGTTTGCGCTCGCGGGAGTGGTTGGCGTTGCGGATCTTCTGGATCTCCACCGCCAGCCGGGTCTCCTGGGACTCCCCGCGGATGTACTGGAGAAAGAGGACCGCGTCGGTCAGGTACTCGATGATACCGTGACGGGAGGCGTACTCGTTGTCCTCGCTGGCCTCGCTGGTGAGGAAGGTGGTGACGCCGGCCTCCTTCAGCGACCGCGTGAAGTCGAACACCTCGGTCCGCCGGCGGGCGACGTCGTCGTACATCATCTCCAGCAGCGAGACGGAGTCGAGCACGAGCCGGTCGGCGCCGAAGTCCTCGACCAGTTCGGGGAGTTCCCCGCGGATGTTGTCGAGGCTGTTTGCCATCTCGACGGGGTCAAGATCGACGACCGCCAGCGCGCCCTCGCGCTCGTAGCGGTCGAACTCCCAGCCCCGGCCGTTGGCGGTGTCCATGATGTCCTCGTAGCTCTGTTCGAGCGTGATGAAGACGCCCTGTTCCCCGTTCTGCAGCCCGTGGTGGAGAAACTGCAGCCCGAAGGTGGTCTTGCCGCTGCCGGCCCCGCCGATACAGACGATCAGGTGACGTTCGGGGACTCCGCCGAGGATCATGTCGTCCAGCCCCTCGATCCCGAGGTCGATGCGTGGAACGTCGGACTCGAAGTCCTCCTCGGCGAAGTCGGTCTCGCCGCTGCCCCCGAAGGCAGTCTCGAAATCGTCGTCGAAGAGGCTCTCGCTCCCTGCGTCGCCGAAGGAGACGGCGTCGTCGAAGGGGTCCTCACCGCCCGCCTCGCCGAAGGGGTCGTCGTCAAAGGGGGTGTCGTTGTCGCCGTCGAAGGAGTCGCCGTCGAAGGGGACGCCGTCGGACTCGGCGCCCGTCTCACCGGCCTCGGCCGCGCCCGGCGTTCCGGGCGGTCCCTCCCCGTTCTCGTCTTCGTCCTCGCCGTCCGCTCCATCGGGCTCGTCCGCCTCCCGGAGGGCCCGCTCGAACCAGTCCTCGTCCCCGCTCATGGCTCTCCCGTGGCGACAGCAGCCATACAGGGCAGTCGCGGCGGGGACGGATTAACTTTGCCCGGGCACGGGGACGGACTCGCACCAGCCGGGGGAGGCAGACGGGGGAGAACGGGGCTACCGCTTCGCGGTGGTGTAGAAGACCGGCCCGACGACCAGGAGGACGAGTCCGAGCATCTTGTACTGCAGGGGGCTTCCGAGGAGGTGTGTCGGGCCCTCGACGCCCATCGCGCTGGAGGGGGTCAGGAGGAAGATGATCCCGAAGAGGATGATGTGGAGCGTGGTCACTTTCCGGGAGCGCAACGGGAGCGTCGCGAGCAGCCCGAGGGCGAACACCACGACGAACGCGTCCCCCACGTTGTAGTTGAGGAGGAAGCTGTCGACGAGCTGGAGTGGCGCGAGCATCCGTGTCCGGAAGTCGCCCGCAGCCAGTCTTTAAACTTCCGCTACGCGGTCCAGCGGGACTGCCCCGGCAACCGGCGGACGGGGCGGATGACACACACTTATTACCGGCGGTGTCGTGGGATCCGCTGTGTCGGAGAGTCCCCAGGCGACCGTGCTCGTCGTCGACGACGAGCCCGAGGTGGCCGACGTGTACGCGCTCCGCCTCGAGACGGAGTACGAGACCCGCGTCGCCTACGGCGGGGAAGAGGCGCTGGAGGCCGTCGACGGGGACATCGACGTCGTCCTGCTCGACCGGCGGATGCCGACCCTCTCGGGCGACGAGGTCCTCGGGAAGCTCCGCGAGCGTGGCTACGAGACCCGGGTGATCATGCTCACGGCCGTCGACCCGGGGATGGACATCATCGACATGCCCTTCGACGACTACCTCTGCAAGCCCGTCGAGAAGGACGACCTGACGGCGGCCATCGGCCAGCAACTCCGCGCCAAGCGGTACGACGCCCGGCTCTCCGAGTACATGGAAGTGACCTCGAAGCTCGCGTTGCTGGAGGCGGAGCTGTCCACCCAGGAAGTCAGCGAGAACGAGGACCTGCAGGAGCTCTCCCGGCGGGCCGACGAGCTCAAAGCCCAGATGGACGAGGCGCTCGAGGGCTTCGAGGACATCGACACCGCCTTCCAGGAGATCGGCCGGCACCACAGCTGAGCCGGAGCCGGGAGCGCGGGACGAAGCGCCGCGGGACAAAGGGTCTATACAGTTGCTCTCCGAACTGTACCCGTGGCACCGAGTAGTCAGGTCGTCCTGGTCGTCGACGACGAAACGGCCGTGGCGGACACCTACGCGCTCAGGCTGGAGACCCTGTACGAGACCCGCGTCGCCTACGGCGGGGAAGAGGCGCTGGAGGCCGTCGACGGGGACGTCGACGCCGTGTTGCTCGACCGCCGGATGCCGGGTATGTCCGGCGACGAGGTCCTCGAGACGCTCCGCGAACGCGGCTACGACGGTGTGGTCGTGATGACGACCGCGGTCGACCCGGACCTGAACATCCTGGAGATGGACTTCGACGACTACCTCTGCAAGCCCGTCGACCGGGAGACGATCGTGGAGACGCTGGAACAGCACCTCGGCACACCCGATACCGACGACCGCCTCGACGAGTTCTTCCGGGTCGTCTCGAAGCTCTCCGTGCTCAAAGAGGAGAAGACGCGGGCGGAACTCGAGGCGAACGCGGAGTTCCAGCGGCTCCAGGAGCGGGCCGACGAGCTCGCGGGGGAGCTCCGGGAGCGCGTCGACGAGTTCGACGACCTGATGGAGACCCACCGGTCGATCAGCCGCGGGTCGTCGTAGTCCCGGGGCGCGAACCCGGCCCGTCAGACGACCGAAGAGGACCGGTCCTCGGCGGGCACCAGGTGGCGCTCGCCCCACTCCCGCATCGATTCGACCACCGGTTCGAGGTCAGCGCCGCGCTCGGTCAGCGAGTACTCCACCCGGAACGGCTTCTCGGAGATGATCGCCCGCTCGACCAGCCCCGCATCCTCGAGGTCGTCGAGGCTATCGGAGAGCACCTTGCTCGAGATGCCGTCGACGGACCCTTTCAGCGCGTTGAACCCCTGTGGCCCGCCCTCCAGCAGCCGGTGGACGATGACCGGGTGCCACTTGCGGCCGATCAGCGTCGCCGTCGTCGTGATGGGGCACCACTCGTCGCCCGCACACCAGACTGCGAGCCGGTCGCGGTCGCTGTCGTCCATGTCCGGCGGTACGGGGGACAGGCACTTAAAATCGGTTACCGGGTTGCTTCACGTAAGCTTAACTCACGCCATCGAGTCGGTGCTGACCGCGGCGTCGGACTGGACCCACGCCTGGTGGTTCTGCCGGTCGTAGATGACCACCTGGTCGCCGACTTCGAGCTGTGCGTACCGCTGGTCGGCAGAGGGCGGGTTGCCGGGGGCCTCGGAGGGGGACTGGCTGTCTGGTTCGCTCACACAACGAGGTTACGTCCGGATATTGTTAAGAGTTACCAAACACTTCCCGTACCCGGTTACCGGCGCGTAACCACGACGGACGGAGCCGGAGGTGGTGTAAGTATTTTAGAACAAACAGCACTCCCGTTTTTCTCCGTTTCGGACAGGTATACCCGTTGGGCATCACAACAGGGGGGACAACTGACTCCATGAGACACCTACGCCTGTTCGTCGCGGTGACGGTCGTCCTGTCGATGGCTGCCGTCCCCGCCCCGGCCGCTGCCGACGTGACCGGTGAGCCGGACCTGAGTGCCGTCTTCACCGACAACACCGTCACCCCCGGCGAGGAGAGACAGCTGCAGCTACAGCTGATCAACCGCGGCGACGTCGACGAAGGGTCGGCCCGGAACCCGCAGTGGACCGACCGGGTCACGACCGCGCGCGGGCTGACCGTCACCGTCCAGGACGACGACGTCCCCATCGACGTCAGGACCGGGACGCAGGCCGTCGGCTCGCTGCCCGAGGGAGCGGCCTCGCCGCTGTCGATCCCCGTCACCGTCGACGACGGCGCCAGCCCGGGGACCTACACCGTGGACGTGACCGTCGAGTACCGGTACACGAGCCGGATCGACGACAACGACGGCGACGAGACCGAGCGGACCGTCCGCCGGACGCTCCCCGTCACCCTCGAAGTCGAAGACGACGCCTCGTTCGACGTGGTCGACGTCGACTCGGAGGTCCGGGCGGGCGCGACGGAGACGGTCTCGCTGACCGTCGAGAACGGCGGCTCGGCGGCGGCGACCGACGCGACGCTCGCACTGGAGTCACCCAACGCCGACCTGACCGTCGGCGACGCGACCTCGGCGACGCGGTCGGTCGGGACGCTCGAACCCGGGCAGCGGACCACGGTCGACTACGAGGTGACCGCCGCGCCCTCGGCCCGCAGCGGGAACTACGCCCTGACGCTGACCGCACAGTACGAGGCCGACGGCGTGAGCAGGAGTTCGGACCCCACGACAGTCAGCGTCGCGCCCGACCCACAGCAGGAGTTCGGCGTAATGAACGCGACCAGCGCCGTGGCGGTCGGCGATACCGGGTCGGTGACAGTCCAGTTGCGTAACGACGGGCCCCTCGCGGTCGACGACGCCGAGGTCCGGCTGGAGTCGACGAGCGGGCAGCTCTCCTTCGGCGGGAGCGCGAGCGCCAGCCGCTTTGTCGGCTCGTGGGCCCCCAACGAGACCCGGACGGTGACCTACGACCTCACGGCGACCGGGGAGGCCGAACCCCGGGAGTACACGCTGTCGGCGACGGTCACCTACCGCGACGACGAGGGCGACGTCGCAACCGCCCCGAGCAGGTCGCTGGGTGTCGCCCCCGCTCCCGAGCAGACCTTCGAGGTGTCGAACACCTCGGCGACGCTCGCGGTCGGCCAGGACGGTCAGCTGCGCGGGACCGTCACCAACACCGGCGAGCGCCCGGCCGACAGCGCCGTCGTGGTCTTCACGAGCGAATCCGGGACGGTGACCGCCATCGAGACCGAGTCGCCGGTCGGGAACCTCGGCCCCGGCGAGTCGGCGAACTTCGCGATCCCGCTTGAGATCTCGAGCAGCGCCGAGCCCGGCCCCAAGCAGTTCTCGGTCGCGGTGCAGTACCGCAACGCCGACGACGAGCAGCGCCGGAGCGACGGCTTCGACGTCCGCGCCGACGTGGGGCCGGACACCGACACCTTCGGGCTCGACGTGACGGGCGCGTCGGTCCCCGCCGGCGAGTCGACGCAACTGGAGGTCGAGGTGACCAACAACGGCAACGAGGCGTACACCGACATCTCGGCGAAGCTGTTCGCCGAATCCCCTCTCTCGACCGGTGACGACGAGGCCTTCATCGCCCGGCTCGAACCCGGAGAGTCCGAGACCGTGGTCTTCAACGTCGGCGCCGGCGGCGGGGCGCTCGCCAAGACCTACCCGCTGTCGATGGACTTCCAGTACGACGACGAGGACGGCGACACCCTCACCTCCGACACGTACCGGCTCCCCCTGCAGGTGACCGAGAACTCCGACGACGGGGGGCTGCCGACCCTCCCGCTCGTGGTCGGGCTCGTCGTGCTCGTCGCCGTCGGGGTGTACGCCTACCGCAGGTTCGCCTGACCGATGACCCGGATCCGCGACCGGCTGGCCGCCATCGACCACCAGCCGCTGGTCGACTGGGCCGACGACCGCATCGTCAACCAGTCCGGTCGGGTCGTGCTCGTCTTCCTGCTTCTCACCGGCGTGTTCGCGTTCGGTCTTGGCAACATCTCCACCGAAGCCGGCACCAGCCAGTTCACCACGGGTCTCCCCTCCGAGCAAGCCCTGGAGGACGTCAACCGCGAGTTCTCGCCGACGTTCTCCCCCGACACCGGCAGCACACAGCTGATCCAGCAGGAGCAAAACGTCCTCGCCAAGCCCGCACTGCTCCGGATGCTCCGCCTCCAGGAGCGGGTCGAGGACCGCGGGGAGTTCCGCGTGACCGGGACCGGCAGCGCCGCACAGCAGGTCGCCCGGCAGCTCGACCCGACAGCGGGGACCCTCGAGGAGCAGGTCACCGCCGTCGAGCGAGCCAGCCCGACCCAGATCGACCGCGCGGTCCGCGAGCTGTCCGACCAGGGGTCGTTCACAAACGTCCTGAGCACGGACTTCAACGCGCGGGCAGCCAGCGCGGGCGCGACGATCGGGACGGTCTCCCACGAGGTGCCCGCGGGGCTGTCGGCCGGCGCCGGTCAGGGCGGGTCGAGCCCGCTGACCCCGATCCAGCAGCGCATCGACCGGATGGCCGGCGCCTCCGTCACCGTCTTCGGCTCCGGGATCCTCGCCGACGAGTTCTCCACGGTGATCACGGACTCGCTGCTCATCGTCGTCCCCGCCGCGGTGCTTTTCATCTTCCTGTTTCTGGTCTTCGCCTACCGCGACCTGATGGACCTGCTGCTCGGGCTGGGAGCGTTGCTGATGGCGATCATCTGGACGTTCGGGTTCATGGGCCTGGCCGGGATCCCCTTCTCACAGCTGCTGATCGCCGTCCCGCCGCTGTTGCTCGCCGTCGGGATCGACTTCGGCATCCACGCGATCAACCGCTACCGCGAGGAACTCGCGCTCGGGGCCGACATCGGACCCGCGATGCGGACCACCACCGACCAGCTACTCGTGGCCTTCTTCATCGTCACCGGGACGACCGTCATCGGCTTCGCCGCCAACTTCGTGAGCGACCTCCCCCCGGTACAGGACTTCGGGCTGGTCGCCTCCGTCGGTATCGTCTTCACGTTCCTGATCTTCGGGGTCTTCCTGCCCGCGGCGAAGGTCAAGCTCGACCGGGCTCGGCAGCGGTACCCGATCCCCACGTTCTCCCGGTCGCCGCTCGGCTCCGAGGGCTCGCTGCTCTCGTCGGTCCTCCGGGTCGGCGTGGTCGTCGGGAAGCGCGCGCCCGCTATCTTCCTGGCGCTCATGCTGTTGCTCTCGGTCGGTGCCGGCGTCTACGCCACCGGCGTCGACACCAGTTTCGCCCAGGAGGACTTCCTCCCGCCCGAGGATGTCCCCGAAGTGCTCTATGAGCTGCCCGAGCCGTTCCGGCCGGGCAGCTACAGCGTGACCGGGACGCTGAACCTCCTCGAGGACCGCTTCGCGGCCGCCCAGCAGTCCTCCGCGACGGTGTTCATCGAGGCGCCGATGACACGCGACTCCAGCCTGGAGTCTATCCAGCGGGCCGGACAGAACCCGCCGGACTCCTTCGTCTCCGCGAACCGGGAGGCGGAGTACCAGTCGGTCATCACGGTCATTCGGTCGCAGGCGGCCCGCGACCCCGAGTTCCGGCAGCTGGTCGACCGCAACGACCCCGACGGGGACGGGGTCCCCGAGGACAACCTCGGGGAGGTCTACGACGCCCTGCTCGACTCGCCGGCCCGGTCGCAGGCGCTGTCCTATCTCACGGAGGACTACCGCAGCACCCGGGTCGTCTACTCGATCGAGGCCGACGCCTCCCAGTCCGCGACCGAGCGCGACGCCCGACAGGTCGCCGACCGGTACCGCGCCTCGGCGACCCCCACCGGACAGACCATCGTCTTCCAGGCCGTCTCGGACCTGATCCTCGCCTCGGCGGTCACCAGCCTCGCCGTCGCGCTGGTCGGCGCGGCGCTGTTTCTGGTCTTCATCTACGCCGTGCTGGAGGGGTACGGCTCGCTCGGGATCGCCAACCTCATTCCGATCCTGGTGACCGTGGTCGCCGTCGCGGCCTCGATGCGCGCACTCGAGATCCCCTTCAACGCGATCACCGCCACCATCCTCGCGATCACCATCGGCCTGGGGATCGACTACTCGGTCCACGTCACCCACCGCTTCGCCGACGAGCGCGCCGAGCGGGAGCTGGTCCCGGCGCTCGACCGGACGGTCCGGGGGACCGGCGGCGCCCTGCTGGGGAGCATGCTCACCACGGTCTTCGGGATCGGCGTGCTCGCGCTCGCCCTGTTCCCCGCCATCGGCCAGTTCGGCGTCCTCACCGGCCTCTCGATCTTCTATGCGTTCATCGCCTCGGTGGTCGTCCTCCCCTCGGCGCTGGTGGTCTGGGACCAGTTCGTCAACGGCGACGGGGGTCTGGCGCCGCTGTTCGGGGTCGGCAGCCAGCCCTGGCGCGACGCCGGGGAGTTCCGGGTCGCCGAGCCCGAGGAGTGACCACAACCGCTAATCCCCCGCGGACCCTCGCCCGGACGTGGACGACACCGTCGAGTGGCTCCGCGAGCGCCGCGCCGACCGCGAGCAGGTCAGAGACCACCGCGTGCTCGCGGGCCGGGACGCACGCACCCGCGCGGTCGACTTGGACTCCCGGCTGGCGTCGGCACTCTCCGCCCGGGGAGTCGACGACCTCTACGGCCACCAGGCCGACGCCGTCGACGCGGTGCGGGCCGGCGAGAACGCCGTCCTCGCGACGCCGACCGCGAGCGGCAAGAGCCTCGCGTACACGATTCCGGCGTTCGAGCGGGCGATGGACCACCTCGGGACGACGCTCTATATCGCGCCGCAGGTCGCGCTGATAAACGACCAGGCCGAGACTCTCGCCGACCTCGCTGGCGACCTCGGGTTCGGGTCGCGGGTCACCGTCGACCGCTACACCGGCCGGCTCTCCCGCGCGGAGAAGGAGGCCGTTCGCGACCGCCAGCCCACCGTGTTGCTGACGACGCCGGACATGCTCCACTACGGGATCCTGCCCCACGCTCACCGACTGTGGGACTGGTTCTTCCAGCGCCTGGAGACGGTCGCCGTCGACGAAATTCATGCCTACCGCGGCGTCTTCGGCAGCCACGTCGCGCTCCTGTTGCGCCGGCTCAACCGCGTCTGCGAGCGCTTCGACGCCGACCCGCAGTACGTCTGCTGTTCGGCGACCATCGGCAATCCCGTCGAGCACGCCGCGACCGTCACCGGCCAGCCGCCGGACAGTTACCGCCTCGTCGACGAGGACACGAGCGCCACGGGGCCGACCCACTGGCTGTGCTGGAACCCCCCCGAGACCGACCGCGGGACCGGCCGGCGCCGGTCGAGTCACGCCGAGGCGAAGCGGCTGTTCGTCGACCTCCTCTCCCGGGGCCACCAGACCGTCGCCTTCGCCGCCTCCCGGCAGGGCGTCGAGCGGTACGCCAGCGAATCTGCCGACGCCCTCCGGGACCGGGGTCGGGACGACCTCGCAGCCTCGGTGGCGGCCTACCAGGCCGCGCTGCCCGACGAGCGCCGGGAGGCCATCGAGGCCGGACTCCGGTCCGGGGAGACCCGCGGGGCCTGGTCGACCTCCGCGCTCGAACTCGGGGTCGACGTCGGCGGGCTCGACGCCGTCGTGCTGGACGGTTACCCCGGCACCCGGATGCGGACCTTCCAGCAGGCCGGCCGGGCCGGCCGGGGGACCGACCCCAGCCTCGTCGTCCTCGTGGCGGGCGAGGACCAGCTCGACCAGTACGTGATGCGCGAGCCGGGTACCCTGTTCGACGAGCCAACCGAGCGCGCCATCACCAACCCCGAAAACGACCAGATCCTCCCCGCACACGTCCGGGCGGCCGCCAGCGAGAACTGGCTGCGCCCCGGCGACGAGGCCCACTTCGGCACCTCCTTTCCCGATGTCGTTTCCGAGCTGACCGACGCGGGCGAGCTGGGTCGGCGCTCGACCGACGAGGGCATCCGGTGGCTCTACGACGGCGCCGGCAGCCCACAGCAGGAGACGAGCCTGCGGACCGCCGACGACCGGACGGTCCAGCTGCGGACGACCGGCGGCGACGACGTGGGGTCGCTGGGCTTTGCGGACGCCCTCCGGGACGCCCACCCGGGCGCCATCTACCACCACCAGGGCCGGACCTACGAGGTGGTCGACCTGGACCTCTCCCATGGCGTGGCGACGCTCGACCGCACCTGGGCCGACTACTACACCCGCCCGCTCCACGAGAAGGAGATCACGGTCGAGCGGGACCTGCGGGAGGGGAGCTTCGGGGCCGCGCCGGCGGTGACCGTCCGCTTCGCCGAGGTGACGATGCGCAAGCGGGTGACGGGCTACGAGCGCCGGGAGGGCGGGGAGACGCTCGGGCGACGGGCGCTCGACCTGCCGGAGACGACCCTGGAGACGCGGGCGCTGTACTACGCCCTGCCCCCGGAACTCGAGACCCGGCTGCGCGGGGCCGGGGAGTTCAACGGCGGGATCCACGCCGCCGAGCACGCCATGATCGCCACCTTCCCGCTGCAGTTTCTCTGTGACCGCCGGGACGTCGGCGGGCTCTCGACGCCGGTCCACCCGCACACAGACCGCGCGACGGTGTTCGTCTACGACGGCCACCCGGGGGGTGTGGGACTGGCCCGGGCGGCCTTCGAGACCGTCGACGACCTCGCCGCCACGACCCGGAAGCTGGTGGCTGCCTGCGACTGCCGGGCGGGGTGTCCGGCCTGCGTCCAGTCCCCTCACTGTGGCAACGCCAACGACCCGCTGGACAAGGCGGTGGCGCTGGAGCTGCTGGAGACCGTGGCCGGCACGGACTGAGTGTCAGTCCTCGACGGCGTGGGCGCGCAGCGTCTCGCGGTCGACGTCGGGGTGGGCGAGTGCGGCCTCGTTGGTCGCCGGGAGGACGACCGGCGGCGCCCGGCCGACCTCCCGCGCCTCGACCCACCGCCCGACGCAGAGACACCAGCGGTCCCCGGGCTCGAGTCCCGGGAAGTCGAACTCGGGCCGGGGCGTCACGAGGTCGTTTCCCATCGCCCGCGAGAACTCGAGAAAGTCCTCGGTGACCTCCGCACAGAGGTGGTGGCGGCCGCGGTCACCCTCGACGGCGGTACAGCAGCCGTCCCGGAGGTAGCCGGTTGCGGGCTCCTCGCTGCACGGTTCCAGGGAGCCGCCGAGGACGTTCCGCTGGCGGTCGGACGCGGGGGCGGGCTCCGGGTTCGAGCCTGGGTCGGACACGCCGTCCGGTAGGGCCGGCGGGTCGATAAACGTTGGCAGGGATTCATAGTCCTCCGGCGACGATGGGGAGTGTGACCGAGGACCCTCCGGCGGACGCGCTCGCGGTGCTCGCGCAGCTGTTCGCCGAGGGACAGGAAGCACTGGCCGACGGCGACGTCGACGCCGCCCGCGAGACCGTCACCAGCGCCGAGGAAGTCGCGACCAACAAGCTCCCGGAGGGCGACCTCCGCGGACAACTGCTGCACGGCTGCGCGCAGGCCCGGGGGCTACTCGACCCCGAGACCGGCGGCGGGGGCGCGGAGGGAGACGACCCCGAAGGGACTGACCGGGTCGAACCCGACGCCGCCGCCGAGTACCTCGCGGCGATGGAGCGGCGACTCCCCGAGGCCGGCGGCGACTGAGGCATCGGAGCGGCCGGCGGAGGCGGTGCGCTACAGCTCCCAGTGCAGCCCCAGGTCCCGGAGCAGCCGGTCGACCGCGTCGCCGCCCCCGCCGCGGACGTCCTCGCCGTGGGTCAGCAGGATATCCTCGACGTCCAGTCCCGCGAGCGCGACCAGGTTGCGCCGGGCGCGCTCGGTGTCGCGGTTGAACATCTCGGCGGGCGGGGCGAGCGGCCCCGACCACCGCCGGTCGGGCGCGATGTCGCTGTCGGCCCGGACGACCGTGTCGCCCGCGACGAGCAATCCCCTGGATTCGTCGACGAAGGCCATGTTTCCGTAGGTGTGCCCGCGCACCCGGATCGCCCGAAAGCCCGCGACCTCCTCGCCGCCCTCGACCAGCCGGTCGGCCTCGAGGTCGGCGTAGGTCCGCTGGAGGAAGGCGTGGTCGCCGTCGGGGACGACCACCTCGGGGTCGAACCGCTCGACAACGCCCGGGAGCGCGCCGTAGTGGTCGGTGTCCTCGTGCTCGACGACCACGCGCTCGAGGCCCCCGGCGGCCTCCAGTTTGCGGAGGAGCTGGTCGGTGCTGAGCGCGTAGCCCGTCCCGAAGAGGGTGTCGTCGACGAGGTGACAGCCGATGGGCTCGTCGGGCGAGGCGGTGAGGTAGGCCGGCAGGTCCGGCCTGGGCATGTCGAACCGGGTCACGTTGTCACGGTCTGGCATGCGAGCGGTTTCGTCGGGGAGGCTCTTACTGGTTTGGGGCACGAGTGGTCCTGCCGGCGTCCGACGCGGCGTCGGGGCGCTGCCCGGGGACCGCCGTCGCTCAGTCGGCGTGGCGACCGAAGTGTTCATCGGACGGGGCACCTGTACTTCGAGTCGAGAACGATGGCCCACGTCTCTACCGCTGAACTGGCCGACCGACTCGAGCAGGACGGGACGAGTTACGTCGAGGTGCTGAGCGAGGAGTCGATGCGCGTCGAACTCGCCCGCTACCCCAACCCGGAGCCGAAGACCCCCCACAGGGAAGACGAACTCTACGTCGTGCTCTCCGGCTCCGGGATGGTTCACGTCGGAACCGAGACGTACGGCGTCGAGGAGGGCGACGTCGTCTACGTCGAACAGGGCCTCGAACACGACTTCTTCGACATCGACGAGGAGATCACCGCTCTGGTCGTCTTCACGGACTCGCAGGAATCCGTCCTCGACCGCCGCGAGTGAGGGGAGACTCGACCCGGTAGCTCCCGTCGAACCTTTTTGTCGTCGCCGCGAGTCGTGGGGAGCATGCGACTCGCCACGTTCACGGTCGGGACGACGGTCGGCCCCATCGACCGGGTCGGCGTCACGTACGGCGACAGCCTGGTGGACCTGACGGCCGGCTACGCGGCTCTCCTGGCCGCTGAGGGCCGGACCCGCCCGGTCGAGGCTGCGCGGGCGCTGGTCCCGCCGGACATGCTCGAACTGCTGCACAACGGCCCCGAGGCCATCGAGGCCGCCCGGGAGGTGCGCGTGGCCGCCGCCGACGGCGACCTCCCCGCGGAGGGACCGCGCGGCGGCCGGGTCGTCTACGGCGAGGAGGAGGTGTCCCTCCGGGCGCCGCTGCCCCGCCCGAACACCATCCGCGACTTCTCGGTCTTCGAGGACCACGGCACCGAGAAGCCCGACGCGTGGTACGACCTGCCGGCCTACTACAAGGGCAACCCCGACAGCACCGTCCCGCCGAACTCCGAGGTCGAGTGGCCCGACTACACCGACCGGCTGGACTTCGAACTCGAACTCGGCGTGGTGGTCGGTCGGGAGTGTCGCGATATCGACGCGAGCGAGGCCGGGGAGTACATCGCCGGCTACACAGTCTTCAACGACTTCAGTGCCCGCGATATCCAGAGCGAGGAGATGGAGATGGGTCTGGGCCCGGGCAAGGGGAAGGACTTCGCGAACGGCTTCGGCCCCTACCTCGTCACCGCCGATGCCTTCGACCCGGCCGACGCCCGGATGACCGCCCGGGTCAACGGCGAGGTCTGGAGCGAGGGCAACAGCGGCGAGGCCCACCACTCCGTCGGCGACATGCTCGAACACGCGGCGATGGGCGAAACCCTCCATCCTGGTGACGTGCTGGGCACCGGCACCGTCGGCGGCGGCTGTGGCTACGACCTGGACCGGTGGATCGACCACGGCGACACTATCGAACTGGAGATCGAGGGGATCGGGACGCTGCGACACACCGTCAGCTGAGACGCGACGGGTCGGGAGAACCGGCCGCAGCCGGTCAGTCGTCGCCCGGCGTCGCCATTCCCTCGGAGCCTGCGAAGGTGGCCCCGTACCGCCGGAGCACCCACACGGTCAGCCCGAGCGCGAGAAGGGCGATGGCGGCGATCAACAGGAAGGCCGTCCGGTAGCCGGCGCGCTCGATGACGACGCCGAAGACCGTCGGGGCGACCGCGCTGCCGAGCATGATCCCGACCGTGATGGCCGCGAAGTTCTGGCCGAGGTCCGCGCGCCCGGAGATCCGGTCGGCCAGCGTCGACCGCGCGGGGGCGCTGGGGCTGCGGACCCCGCCTATCAGGACGACCGCGCCCACGGCCGCGAGCGCCGGCAGAATTCCAGAGGCGAGCACCCCGACGACGAGCGCCACGAGCGCGTAGCTGGCGACCATCACCGGCCCCGGCGCGACCACGTCCGCGAGCGTCCCGCCGACGAGGATCATGACCGCGCTGGCGACGAACATCCCCGTCAGTGCGAGGTTGGCGACGCTCTGGGAGACGCCGTAGCCGTTCTCCAGGAAGACCGCGGCGTAGGAGGTCACTCCCCACGCGGCCGTCGAGGAGACCAGCGCCAGCGCCGCCAGCGCGACGATCGCTGGCGAGTCCGTCAGTTCGCCGACCCGCTCGCGGAAGCTCGACAGGGCCGCCCGCGCGCGGTCAGCCGCGCCCGCGTCGGCCGCGCCCGCACCGCTCGCGCCCGCGGCCGGGGTATCGCCCTCGACCAGCGCCGGCCGAGTGACGGAGCCGTCGACGAGGAAGTGGAGCGCGAGGGTCGCGAGAAGCCCGTAGACCGCGCCGACGCCGGCGAGCAGGCCAAGTGCCACGCGCCAGGAGTAGCCCGCCGCGAGCACGCCCGTGATGACCGCGGGCGCCGCCGCGAATCCGAGGCTGCCGGCGAAGCCGTGCACCGAGAAGGCCCGCCCGCGGTAGGACTCGGGCGTGGCATCGGAGAGCAGCGGGAAGTGGACCGGGTGGTGGGCGGCGACCCCGAGGCCGACGACGGCCTGGCCGACCACCAGCCACGCGAAGGAGGGCGCGGCGGCGACGATAGCGACGCCGAGGGTGCCCAGGCCCAGACAGGCCGCGAGCACGAGCGTCCGCGAGCGGGTATCGGAGAGGTAGCCGTAGGGGAGCAGGCAGGCGGTGTTGACCAGCGACTGGACGCCCATCGCCACGCCGAGCGCGCCCAGCCCGACCGCAAACGAGCCGGTGAGGACGGTGAGGATGGGCGGCAGGATCACGAGGTACATGTGGTTGATGAAATGCGAGCCACTGACCAGCGCGACCACCAGCCCGGACTCCCCGCTGACCTCCTCCGGTACCATCTATCGGGATGGCGGGCGCCTGGAGTAAAGTCGTTGCTACTGTCTCTCGCGGCACGCTCTCTGCATGGAGTACGGTCCGCGATTTGTGTGTAGCTGAATGAGTTCGCACTCGAGAAGACCGAGCAGCAAGAAAGCCCCCGGCGGCTGCGGTCCCGGGGCTCGCTGCGCTCCTCGCTTCGCTGCGGTGCTTACGTCGCCCGGGTTCCCCCAGCCGCCGGCCCCTTTCAGCCCCACCCGCGTGGAATGCCGGGCCAGCATTGGGCGCGCGCTGTCGCGGCTCCGGCCGCGACGACTGCCGTGCGAGGGATGAGCGACCGAGCGGAGCGAGGGAGCGAATCGGCTGGGGAGGTGTGTGGCAAGCGTTGCGCGAACGGAGTGAGCGCAACGGAGACGCGAGCGGCAACGCCGCGAGCGCGGGTGGGGCTGAAAGGGGCGAGCCGGTGGACGAGCGAGACGACGCAAGCACTACAGCGAACGCAGTGAGCGAAGCGCGCAGCGAGTCGTAGCCGTCCACCGGCTCGGGGCTTTCTTGCTGTTCCGAACGCAGTTCCAACTCTCACGGACACCACCCACCCCGAAGCTTATCCAGACCCGCCGCGACCAAACACCATGGCCTGGTACGACCTCACACAGCCGTTCCACGCCGGGATGCCCGGCTCGAGTTCCCTGCCCGAACCCGAGGTAGAGACACTCTCGACCGTCGAGGAGGACGGCAGCCACGTCCAGCGCTACGCCGCCCCGACCCACATCGGGACCCACGTCGACGCCCCCCTCCACTTCGTCGCCGACGGCGACACTATCGACGACCTCCCGCTGGACCGCTTCGCCGGCCCGGCCGTTGTCCTCGACCTGGACCGCGAGGAACCCGGCGAAGTCCCCCTCGAAGACATCGAGGCCGCGGCCGAGGCCGCCGGCGGCATCGAACCGGGCGATATCGTCCTCGTCCGCACGGGCTGGGGCGCGCACTTCGACGACGAGGAGACCTACCAGCGCTACCCCTGGCTCGCCCCCGACGCCGCGGAGTGGCTGCTCGACCGCGGGATACGGATGCTCGCGGTCGACACCATCAGCCCCGACCGCGCCCGGGCGATGCGCCCCGAGGACTGGGACGACTACCCCCACCACCGGGCGCTCCTGCCGGAGGGCGTCCTGATCGCCGAGCACCTCTACCTCGAGGAGGTCGTCGACGCCGGCCGGGACCTGGAGGTGATGGGGTTCCCGCTGAAGCTCCAGGGTGGAGACGGCGCCCCCGCGCGCTTTGTGGCCCGCGAGCGGTAGACTAACCGAAAGAAGGAGTCCTCGACCGCCGCACAGGCTCAGACCCCCGAGAGCTGGACCCCGCGGGCGACGGCGTAGACCAGTACGACGCCGGCGCCGACGGCGAGTATCAGCTGTGACAGCAGGGTGGACAGCACACCCGCCAGCCCGCCGACGAACAGCGCGACCAGGAAGACCAGCAGCGCCAGCCCGCCGAACAGCACGACGAGTGCGAGCACGGGGAGTGACTCCCGGAGGATCTGTCGGAGGTCCAGTTCGCCCGAGACGGGGTCGATGAACGGGGCAGTGTCTCGCATCGTCGGAACGTGTCGGCCCGTCAACCTGAATCTTCCCTCGCGCGTCCCTGACAGGGACAGCGACGCCCGCAGGCTGGCCGTGCTCGTGGCTCGCGAGGGGTCGGTGTGAGCAGCAGGATTTCTGCCGGGACGTGAGCAAGGAAAGAGTACTCCGAGACCGGACCGGCGAACATCGAATGCAGACTTATGTGAGCAAACGGAGTAGAGGTTGTATGTCGAGTGCGTTTCACCGGAAGCTGGTGGAAGAATCCACCGATATCGCGACGGTGATCGACTCAGACGGCACCATCACGTACGCGAGCACGTCAGTTACGGAGACGCTCGGATACGAACCGGAGGAGCTGGTCGGCGAGGTCGGCTACGAGTACCAGCATCCGGACGACCGGGAGGTCGTTGCCGACGCGATCGAGGCGGTCCAGACCGAGTCCGAGGGCGTTCAGGTAGTCGAGACGCGGTTTCGCCGGGCCGATGGCTCCTGGTGCTGGATCGAGGCGACGCTGCAGGACCGGAGAGACGACGAGGACATCGGGGGGATCCTGGTCAACAGCCGCGACATCTCCGAGCGAAAGCGCCGGGACGAACAGTACCGCGTGCTCGCAGAGGAGTACGAGACGCTCCTCGAGACGGTCGAGGACGGCATCTTCTTTCTTCGTGTGGAGTCGGACGGGTCGGAGTCCGTGTTCCGGTTCGAACGGGTCAACCAGGCCTACGAGGAACAGACCGGGATCACGACCGAGGAGATCAGCGGACAGACGCCGACCGACGTGTTCGGCGACGAACTCGGAGCGGAGCTCGAGGCGAACTACCGGCGGTGTGTCGCGGCCCGCGAGCCAGTGACCTACCAGGAGGAACTCCCTGTCGAAACGGGGGCGCGGTTCTGGCAGACGAGCCTCGCGCCGGTCGTCACGAACGGCGAGGTGAGCCGGATCATCGGCATCGCGCGAAACGTCACCGAACGTACCAGGCGGGAACGGCAGCTCCAGAGCCAGAAGGAACAGCTCGAGGAGTTCGCAGGGGTGGTGTCCCACGACCTGCGAAACCCGCTCAACGTCGCACAGGCGCGGGCGGAACTGCTCGGCGAGGACTGCGAGAGCGAGCACCTCCCTCCTATCGTGCAGGCACTGGACCGGATGGAAGAGCTCATCTCGGACACGCTCACACTCGCCAGACAGGGGCAGGTCGTCGCGGACATGGAGCCGGTCAGTGCGACCGAGCTGGTCGAGGGTTCCTGGGAGGCCGTGTCGACGGGCGAGGCCACCGTCCAGATCGAGGACGAGGTCACGATACACGGCGACCGGAGTCGACTCCAGCACGTGTTCGAGAATCTCTTTACGAACGCGGTCGAACACGGCGGGCCGACGGTGACCGTCCGGGTCGGACAGTTCGCCGAGGACGGTATTTACGTCGAGGACACCGGTCCGGGGATCCCCGAAGAGCGGGGAGCGGTCGTGTTCGAGCCCGGGCACTCCTCGGCGAGTGGCGGGACCGGGTTCGGGTTGACGATCGTCAAACGGATCGCCGAGGCACACGGCTGGGAAGTCGAGGTTGGCCGCGGGCGGGACGGGGGCGCCCGCTTCGAATTCACCGGACTCACGCTCGGCCAGCAGTGACCACGGGCCTGCCCCCGGCACGGCCAGTGGCTCCCGGCGCCCGCTACTCGTGGCCCGCCACCGGCAGCGGCTCGTACGGTTCCTCGAGGTACTCTTGGTCCGAGTCCGACAGCGAGAGTTCGGTCGCCTCGACGGCCTCCTCCAAGTGCTCGATGCTCGTGACCCCGACGATGGGCGCGTCGACGGTCTCCTGCTCCAAGAGCCAGGCCAGCGCGACCTGGGCCATCGTCACGCCCATCTCCTCTGCCAACTCCTGGAGGCGCTCGTTGATCTCCTCGCCGCCGCCCTGGAGGTAGGGCATCATCTCCAGATACTGGTCGGTCTCGCCACGCGTGGTCGCCTCGACCTCCTCGTGGGGGCGGGCGGCGACCCCGCGGGCAAGCGGGCTCCACGGGATGACGCCCACGCCTTCCTGTTCACAGAGCGGCAACATCTCGCGTTCCTCCTCGCGGTAGAGGACGTTGTAGTGGTTCTGCATCGTCGCGAACCGCTCGAGGCCGAGTCGGTCGCTCGCGTGCAGCGCCTCGGCGAACTGGTAGGCCCACATCGAGGAGGTGCCGATGTACCGGACCTTCTCCCGGCGGACGGCGTCGTCGAGCGCTCCCAGCGTCTCCTCGATTGGCGTGTCGTAGTCCCAGCGGTGGGTCTGGTAGAGGTCGACGGTTTCCATCCCCAGCCGCTCCAGGGAGTCGTCCAGCTCCTGCTCGATGGCCTTCCGGGAGAGCCCGGAGGCGTTGGGGTGGTCGGCCATCTCCCCGAAGACCTTGGTGGCGACGACCTGCTCGTCGCGGTCGTACTCCGCGAGTGCGTCGCCGAGGATCGCCTCGCTCTCGCCCGTCGAGTAGACGTTGGCGGTGTCGAAGAAGTTCACCCCGAGCTCGATGGCGCGGTCGATCAGCTCCTGGCTCTGTTCGGGGTCGAGCATCCACTCCCGGCCGGTCCCGAAGCTCATGCAGCCGAGACAGACCTGGCTGACGGTCATCCCTGTGTCGCCGAGTGTCGTGTACTCCATGGGCCGAGAGGGAGCGCCGGCCACAAAACTCCCGGGGGCGCGGCGACGGTCGTGTTTGTTTCTGTAGTCGTGCTGGCAGGGATCCCGGGACCAGCAGGCAAGCCCCGAAATGTTCGACTCGGGAGACTCGCTGCGCTCCTCGTCCACCGGAAGACTCGCTTCGCTCGCCTTCCGAGCCTTCCCTCGTTGCACTCGGGAAGACCTCGCACGGTGCTGTCGCGTGGGCGGGAACGAGTTCCCGCTCGCTCCCGTTCGCTTCACTCACGGGAACGGCACGAGGCCGCGACAGCGCGCGCCACATGCTAATTTCACATGGGCGGGACTGAACCGCCATCCCGCCAAACGAAACACCACCGCAGCGACCGGTTCCTGCCGGCCGTCCGCGGCCGCTCCCCCCGACCGGCCCGACTCCGTCACCCCTATGTCCGGTGCCGGGAAACGGGGGGTATGCTCCGCGCGCTCCGTTCGGAGGTCGAGACGGCCATCGAGGAGACGCTGGCCGACCTGGGCTTCCCGACCGACGACCTCGGCATCGAGCGGCCGCCGGCCGACGTCGACGCCGTCCTCGCGACGAGCGTCGCCTACCGGCTGGCCGGCGAGGCCGGCGCCCCCCCGCCGGAGGTCGCCGCCGACATCGCCGCCGCGCTCCGCGAGCGCGACCTGGCCTACGCCGGCGCCATCGAGGCCGAGGGGGCCTACGTCAACGTCCTCCCCGGCGAGCGCTACTACGCCGACACGCTCGAGGCCGCCCAGGCAGAGGACTATGGCCGGCTGCCCGACCGCGGGGTCGACCTTGTGCTCGAACACACCTCCGCGAACCCGACCGGGCCCGTGCACGTCGGCCGGGCGCGCAACCCCATCATCGGCGACGCGCTCCGGCGGCTGCTCGATTTCGCGGGCTACGATGTCGAGACTCACTACTACGTCAACGACGCCGGCCGGCAAATCGCCGTGTTCACCTGGGCCTACGGGACCTTCGAGGAGGGCGACCTGCCGGAGCCGGAACGCGACTCGCCGGAGTACGAGATGGTCCGGTACTACCGGAAGGGCAACGAGTACCTCGAGGAGGCAGACCCCGCGGACGTCGAGGAGGCCGAAGCCGAGATCCAGGCCATCCTCCAGGGACTAGAGGCCGGCGACGAGGGAACCTACGAGCGCGTCGCCGAGGTCGTCGACACCGTCCTCGCGGGGATGCGCGGGACGCTCGACCGCCTGCCCGCCCCCTTCGACGAATTCGTCCGCGAGACCCGGTTCATGCGCGACGGCTCGACCGACGACGTGGTCGCCCGACTGAAGGACACCGACTACGCCGTGAAGGAGGAGGGCGCCTGGCAACTGGAGTTCGAGGACATCGGGAAGAACCTCGTCTTCCTGCGCGGGGACGGCACCTCGCTGTACACGACCCGCGATATCGCCCACCACGAGTGGAAACTGGAACACTTCGACGAGGCCGTCACCGTGCTGGGCGAGGACCACAAACTCCAGGCCAGGCAGCTCGAGGCCACGCTGGACCTGCTTGGCCACGACACCGACCGGATCCGGACGGTCCACTACTCATGGGTGAACCTCCCCGAGGGCGGGATGAGCACCCGCGAGGGGACGGGGATCGACCTCGACGACCTGCTCGACGAGGCCGAAGAGCGCGCCCGCGCCGAGGTCGAAGACCGGATCGACGACCGGGTCCGCAACGACGAGCTCACGGAGGCGGACGTCGACCGGATCGCCCGCCAAGTCGGGATCGGCGCCGTCCGCTACGACATCGTCGCCAAACAGCCCACGAAGGGGATCACCTTCGAGTGGGAACGGGCGCTGGATTTCGAAGCCCAGAGCGCTCCCTACGTCCAGTACGTCCACGCGCGGGCCTGCGGGATCCTCGCGGAGGCCGAGGCTGCGGGATTCCCGGCAGCGAACGGGGCGGGAGCCGCCACGGGCACCGACGAGCCGGCCGACCCCGACCTCCTCGCGGAGCCGACCGAGCGCGCCCTCTTGGAGACCATCGCCCGATTCCCCGCGGTCGTCGAGGAGAGCGCCGCGGACCTCGAACCCCACGCGGTCGCGACCTACACCCGCGACCTCGCGGAGGCGTTCAACGCCTTCTACCGGGAGTGTCCGGTGCTCGACGCCGACCCAGACCTCCGGAACGCGCGGCTGGCGCTGGTGCGGGCTGCCCGGACCGCGACGGCCAACGCCCTGTTCGTGCTCGGCGTCGAAGCCCCCGAGTCGATGTAGGAGTCAGCCGAACAGCCCGCCGAAGCGACCGCCGGAGTCCCCGTCGTCCTCTTCGTCTTCGCCGTCTGCCGCCCCGCTGTCGGCGTCAGCGTCCTCGAACCAGGAGTCGTCGAGGGCCGCGTCGACATCTGCCGGGTCGCCTCCCTCGAAGAAGACCCCGGCGAGTCGCTCGGTGAGCGCCCGGTACGCCGCGGAGACGGGGCTGTCCGGGTCCTCCGAGACTACCGGTTCCGCCCCGGCCGCGGGCTGGTCGGGGACCGCACCCAGAACCGGGACGCCCAGCCGCGACTCGATGTCGGCCAGGTCGGTGTCGGCGGCGGCCCGGAGGACGACGGCCCCGACGACCTCGCCGTCGAGGCGGTCGACGAGGTCGGCGGTCTTGACCGCGTCGGCGAGAGCCACCTCCTCGGGCGTCGTTACCAGCACGACGCCGTCGGCGAGGCCCAGCGGGACCGCCATCTCGTGACTCACCCCCGAACCCGTGTCGACGACGACGACGTCGTACGACTCCCGGAGCTGGTCGAGCACCGCTCTGAGTCCGGCAGGGTCGGCGTCGGCGAAGGCGTCGAGGCTCTGCTCGCCCGGGAGGGCGGTCAGCCCCCCGCCGGCGTCGGTCAGCGTCTCCTCGACAGTTGCCTCGCCCGCGAGCACCCGGTGGATGCCGCTGTCGTACTCGACGCCGAGCATCTCGCCGAGGTTGGCCATCCCCAGGTCGGCGTCCACGACGACGGCGTCGTGTCCGCGCGCCTCGAGTGCGGCCGCGACGTTGACTGCCGTGGTCGTCTTCCCGACGCCGCCTTTGCCTCCCGCGACCGTGCAGACGTACCCCGCCATCGTCCTGTGGTGTCACCAAGCGAGGGCGGTTATATAAAGGCGCCGTCCGACTGGCGGGGGTCGGCCCCGGCAGGGGGGCCACAGCGCCACGAGCGTGTGGACCTGCCCCGGCCGGACGTGTCCAACAGGTACTTACAGCACTCGGACCAACTGACAGTAATGAGCGAGTCGACGGCCGAGCGGAGTGACAAACAAAAATACGAGTACCGGAAGGTCATCGAGGAGCTGGATGACTACCGGGGCTCGGGCACGCAGCTCGTCACCATCTACGTGCCCCCGGACAAGCAGATAAGCGACGTGGTCGCCCACGTCACCCAGGAGCACTCCGAGGCGTCGAACATCAAGTCCAAGGACACCCGCACGAACGTTCAGGACGCACTCAAGAGCATCAAGGACCGCCTGAAGTACTACCAGAACCCCCCGGAGAACGGGATGGTTCTCTTTTCGGGGGCGGTCGACACCGGCGGCGGTCGGACGGACATGGTCACCAAGGTGCTGGAGGACCCCCCCGAGCCGATCCAGTCGTTCCGGTATCACTGTGACTCGGAGTTTCTGACCGAGCCGCTGGCGGAGATGCTCGGCGACAAGGGCCTGTTCGGGCTCATCGTCCTCGACCGCCGGGAGGCAAACGTCGGCTGGCTCCGCGGAAAGCGCGTCGAGCCCGTCAAGTCGACGACGTCGCTGGTGCCGGGCAAACAGAAGAAAGGGGGGCAGTCACAGGCCCGCTTCGAGCGGCTCCGGCTGGAGGCCATCGACAACCACTACCAGGAGGTCGCGGAGATGGCCAACGAACTGTTCGTCCCCAAGCGCCACGAGATCGACGGCATCCTCGTCGGCGGCCCTTCCCCCACCAAAGACGAGTTCCTCAGCGAGGGGTATCTCCACCACGAGATCCAGGACAACGTCATCGGGAAGTTCGACGTCGCCTACACCGACGAGTCCGGGCTCTACGACCTCGTCGACGCCGCCGGCGAGGTGCTCGCCGAGCGGGAAGTGCTCCAGGACAAGCAGTTCATGGAGCGGTTCTTCAAGGAACTGCACGACGGCGACCTCGCGACCTACGGCTTCGGCCCGACCCGCGAGAACCTCATGATGGGCGCGGTCGAGACTCTGCTCATCAGCGAGGACCTGCGCAAGGAGGTACTCACCCACGAGTGCCCCAACGGGCACACCGAACACGAACTGGTCGACCCCGGGAAGGGCGGGGACCACGAGTGCTCGCGGTGTGGCGAGCCCACCGAGACCGAACGCGAGGACGCCATCGACCACCTGATGGAGCTGGCCGAGCAGCGCGGGACGGAGACGCAGTTCATCTCCACCGACTTCGAGAAGGGCGAGCAACTGCTCGCGGCCTTCGGCGGAGTCGCCGGGCTGTTGCGATATTCGACGGGCGTCTAACGTCGCTGCCGGCCGCCTGTGGTGAGCTCAGAGTAACTGTTCGAGCTGTTTCCGTCGGCCCGCCAGGTCGACCTCCGTCTCGATCTCCTCGTCTGCGGCGAGTCGGTCCAACACGAGCAGCGGGTCCGTCCCCGCGCGCTCGACCGCGCCGAGCAGGTCGGCGATCTCCGCGCGGTACAGCGCGAGATTCTCCAGGAGCCCGACCAGCAGCGCGAGCGGCACGGCCGCCGCCGGGTCGGCCGGGAAGGCGTCGCTCACGCGCTGGAAATCCGGGGAGTCCGCGGGCGGGTCCGCGACCGGGTGGAGGGCGAGACAGCGCGTACACAGCGCGACGCCTGTCCCCGCACCGTCTCCGCCGCTCTCGCCGCGACCCCCGCCGGGCAGGGCGTCGGCGTACTCGCCGGCCTCGAAGGCAACCGTCGGGCTCCCGCAGTCCGGGCAGTCCATGGTCGCCGTCAGGACGGGGAGACAAAAACAGGTGTCGACAGGAAGGACAGGCGAGGGGTGCGGTCGGGCGTGAGAGCGGTCAGTCGTCGGCTGTGACCTGCTCGCGTTCCCGCTCGGCCTCGGCGGCGGCCTCCTCCTTTTCCTCTTCTTCCTTCTTTGCCTTGATCTTCTTCATCCGGAAGATCTCCTCGCGCTCCTGCTCTTCGAGCTTCTGCTCGATGTACTCCTGGTTCTCCCGGAGTTCGGGCAGCAGCTTGAATTCGAGGGCGTTGACCCGCCGCTTCGTGGTCTCGATCTCCTCGAGCATCTTCTTCATCGCCGTCTCGACCTCGGCGGCGAGGATGATCTGCTCGAGCAGCTCCTCGTAGGCCTCGGCGGCCTCGTCGATGCGTGCGCTGGTCCCCATCACGCCGTAGCCGCGCTCGTCCAGCGTCTTGCGGACCTTCGATGACTCGATCTCGGGCACGACCACGCCCATGATGTTCTTGGACTGGGTGGTCAGTTCGGGGTGTTCCTTCAGCGCGGCCGCCGCCCCCCGGACCGCGACGTCGCCGTCCATCGCCCGCGCCATGTCGATGGCGTGCTGGGCGTCCTCGTAGGTCGCCTCCAGGTCCGACCGGACGTCCTGGGCCTGGTCGAGGATGTCCATGAACTCCATGATGAGCCCGTCACGCTTCTTCTCGAGCGTGTCGTGGCCCCGCTCGGAGAGTTCGATGCGCTCCTCGATGGCCATCAGGTTCTTCCGGGTCGGCTTGACGTCGTTACTCATTGTCGGGACATGTACGGGCGGCGGTTAACCGTTTTCGGTCCCTGGCAGGGCAGGCCCTTCTCAGCCGCGTGCGGGCGACCAGAGGCCCTGAGCGCGGTCCATCCAGAGCACGACCAGCACGTGGGGCAGCGTGAGGATGGCGATGAAGACCAGATACAGCCCCGTCGCCTCCCGCAGCGTGGGCTCGACGGGCACCGCGAGCCACAGCCCCGCGAACAGCACCAGCGCGAGCGCGGTCAGCGGCAGCGCCTCCTTCAGAAAGCGGGCGAGCGCACTCCACACGTCCCCGGCACGGAGGCTGTCGGCGGCCCGCCGGTCGACACCCACGGCACGGGCGATGTGCCGGACGGCGTGCCACAGACAGAAGTAGACCCCGATGGCGAACACCGGCGGGACGGTCAGGAAGTAGACCCACAGGAGGACGGTCTCGCCGGCGTCGACGAGCCACGGCCGGCCGCCGCCCGGGCCGTTGTCGCCGCCACCGGGGGGGCCGACGGCGAGCAAGTACCCGCGGGCGAGGACGGCGGCAGTCAGGAGGCCGAAGCCGAGCCCGAGCGCCAGCCGCGTCTCCCCGGCGAACAGCCACGCCAGGTCGGCGGCGGTCCCGCCGAAGGGGGTGACGAAGGAGTCGACGACCGCGCGGTAGACCTCCGGAAAGCCAAGGAGCGGGACGAGCATCGGCAGGCCGCCACGGACGAGGGCCGTCGCCAATCGGCCCGGGCGGTCGAGGTGGTCGGCCCCGAGCAGCCCGACGAGGGGGTACAGCTCCCCTTGGCCCCAGTGGAACCACGTCACGAGGATGAACAGGACGGCGGCGGGGACGGGGGCGAGAAACCACAGCAGCGTGTAGGCAGCCCCGGCGACCGCGTACAGAAGCGAGACGGCAGCGACCAGACCGAGGGTCACCTCGCCGGCGACCGCCCGCGGCAGGGCGACGTAGTCGATGGCGCCGTGCGGGAGGCCGAAGGCGACAACGCTCGCGAGAAGCGGGGCGTATCGCCAGGTCTCCGGAACCCGCACGCCCGCGGCGCCCGCGAGCGCGAGCGCCCCGAGCACGAGCCAGGGGCCGTAGAAGACCGGCCACCGAAGCGACGCCCGCGCCCGCCCGTCGGCGACCACGTGGTCGGCGGCTACCGCCACCGTCTCACCACCCACGGGAGCAGGACCAGCCCCTGGACCACGAAGAGGTTCGTCGTCAGGAAGAAGGTCATCTCCTCGACCGGGAGCCCCGGCAGGCCCAGTCCGGTCGTGTACCGGTCGGAGATCAGCCAGACTCCCTCGCGGAGCGCGACCCAGTCGGCGACCCACAGGTACAGCGTCGGGACGCCGACCGCGAGCGCGACGTGCCGGCGGACGGCGACCAGATAGCGCCAGCCGACCGCCCACTGCAGCGCCAGTACCGGCCCGCCCCACGCCAGGATCGCACCCAGGTAGAAGGTCGCGTCCGTCGTGAGCAGCGCCGCGCCGACCGCGGTCACCACCCCGCCGGCGGCCAGTCCGACCAGCCAGTCACGGCGGCTCATCCCGACCTCGACGGCCGGGGCGCGGAGGTGAAACAGCCAGAACGCCGCCACGACCGGCTGGAGGAGGATGAACAGATACTCGCCGATGGGAGCCAGCCATATCCGACCGGCGACCCGCCCCTCGCCGTAGGCCCAGACGCCCTGCGCGATGAGGTAGTTGTCCCAGGGGGTCGTGTACAGAACTGCCAGGGCCACGATGACGGCCAGCCCGCCCAGCTGCAGCCGCCAGTGGTCGACTCTGCGGGCGAGCAACGAGAGCGACAGCACGGACAGCACCGGGAGGAGAAAGAGGAGGTGAAACTCCAGGTAGGTGAGGTCCATCAGCTACTCGTCAGTCGGGCGCTCGCATCAAAAAAGACGCGGTAATCCGGCGTCAGTCGGCGGCCTCGGCCGCGGCTGCGGAGCCGGCCTGGTCCAGCGCCTCGCGGCTGGACAGCAGGATGATACCGAAGCCGATCTTCGCTGTCACGTCGAGCACCATGAACCCGGCCGTCTCGATGCCGAGTCCGACGGCGCCGATGCCCTCGGTGCCGATCAGCCACCAGACCGGGTAGACCAGCCAGAGGACGACGACCACGTTCCGCAGGGTGGTGAACGTCGACCGCGCCTGGCCGCCCAGCCGCTGGGCCTTCTGGGTCAGCGTGCCGAAGAGCATGTACAACAACACCAGCAGGAACGCAGTGCTGATGCCCCACCAGATGAGCCGGTAGGCGCCCGTCTCAAGCCCGAGCAGGTTGAGCTCCCCGGCGGCGAAGATGATGTTGTCGTGGGTCAGCGTTGCCAGCGCGCCGGTACCGATCATCGCGGCGTCGAGACCGACCAGCGCGGCCAGCTCGTTGCGGGTCGCCCCGGCCAGCAGGCCGAGGTCGAGCAACAGCAGCGGCGTGGTGAAGAACCAGTCGGTGTACCGCGCCCAGTAGATGGGCGTGGCCTCACCGCCGACTTCCAGCACCGCCACGCCGAAGCCGAGCAGCATTGCCAGGTAGTTCACGAACGCGATGGCCGCGATGAAGATCGTGATGATGTAGAACTCCTGGCGCTTCTCGTCGGTCTCGCCCCAGCCCGAGGCGATGAAGTACAGCATCCCCAGGAACATCAGGGCGGTACCCGCCGCCAGCGAGAGGTTCGTTAGCGAACTGACACTGACGTCGCCTGCCTGTAGTAGTACTGATCCTGCCATGGTCCATCTGTCTCTTGGGGAAGCGCTATATTAATACGCATGCCAAATATTTTGGGCACGCCCGGGATACACCCCGGAATCGCCCCAGTCCGGACTGGCGACCGGGTTCGGGTCCGGCGGGTCTAGAACGTGACAGATACGGAGAACGTACGTGACAGCGGACAGCGAGTGACAGCGAACGGAAACGGCGTGCCGGTGTATGGCGACGTTACGCTTCGGCTTCGACCTCGGCGCGCTCGTCCTCGCGGTAGTAGGTCTCGATGAACTCCTCGTCGACCCGGTTCAGTTCCTCCGGCGGGAGCATCGACAGCAGGTCCCAGCCGATCGACAGCGTCTCCTCGATGGTCCGGTTGGTGTCGAAGCCCTGCTGGATGAACTCCTCCTCGAAGCGGTCCGCGAAGTCCAGATAGCGGTTGTCCCGCTCGGAGAGGGCCTCGCGGCCGACGATGTTCACCAGGTCGCGCAGGTCGTTACCTTCCGCGTAGGCGGCGTAGAGCTGGTCGGCGACGTCCCCGTGGTCCTCCCGGGTGAAGCCCTCGCCGATGCCGTCGTCCATCAGCCGCGACAGCGAGGGGAGCACGTCCACCGGCGGCTCGACCCCCTGGCTGTTGAGGTCGCCGTCGACGATGATCTGCCCCTCCGTGATGTAGCCCGTCAGGTCCGGGATCGGGTGGGTGATGTCCTCGCTGGGCATCGTCAGGATGGGCAGCTGGGTGATCGAGCCCTCCTGGCCCTTGATCCGGCCGGCCCGCTCGTAGAGGCTCGCGAGGTCGGTGTACATGTAGCCGGGGTAGCCACGCCGGCCGGGCACCTCCTCGCGGGCGGCCCCGATCTCCCGCAGGGCCTCGCAGTAGTTGGTCATGTCCGTCATGATCGTCAGCACGTGGTAGCCGTGCTCGAAGGCCAGATACTCCGAGGTCGTCAGCGCCAGCCGCGGCGTGACGATCCGCTCGACCGCGGGGTCGTCGGCCAGGTTCATGAAGACGACCGACCGCTCCAGCGCGCCCGTGCGCTCGAAGTCGTCCATGAACTCGTTTGCCTCCTCCTGGGTGATCCCCATGGCGGCGAAGATGACCGCGAACTCCGTGCCCTCGTCGTCGCCCTCGCCGCTCTCTTCCTCGGGGACGGTCGCCTGCCGGGCGACCTGCAGCGCCAGCTCGTTGTGGGGCAGCCCCGACGCCGAGAACAGCGGGAGCTTCTGGCCGCGGATGAGGGTGTTCATCCCGTCGACCGCCGACACGCCCGTCTGGATGAACTCCTGGGGGTACTCCCGGGCGTAGGGGTTGATCGCCGACCCGACGATCGGCCGCTGCTCCTCGGGCTCGATCGGCGGGCCGCCGTCGATCGGGTCGCCCGCCCCGCTGAGAACCCGCCCGAGCAGGTCCTCGGTCAGGTCCATCTGCAGGGTCTCGCCCAGGAAACGGACCGAGGAGTCCTTGTCGATCCCCGAGGTCCCCTCGAACACCTGGATGGCGACGGCGCTACTCGAGGTCTCGAGGATCTGGCCGCGTCGGATGCTGCCGTCTGGGGTCTCGATCTCGACGATCTCGTCGTAGCCGATCGGCTCGTCGACCTCGGCGAACACCAGTGGTCCGCTGATCTCCGTGATTGTCTTGTATTCCTTTTGCATCGTTAGTACAGCTCCCGGGCCTGTTCGGTGATCTCCGCTTCCAGTTCCTCGATGTAGGCCTCCCACTCGTCCTGGACGGCGATCCGGTTGAGCCGTGGGAGCGCCTCGATCGAGGTGATCTCCTCGACGGGGACGCCGGCGTCGAGCGCGTCGAAGGCCTCGTCGTTGAACGTCTTGATCGCCGAGACGATCCCGTAGGTCTTGGCCGGTTCGCAGTAGGTGTCCACGTCGTGGAAGGCGTCCTGCTGGAGCCAGGCCTCCCGCAGGTAGCGGGCGACCTCCAGGGTCAGCTGCTGGTCCTCCGGCAGGGCGTCCTTGCCGACCAGCTGGACGATCTCCTGGAGCTCGTCCTCCTCGTCGAGGGTGTCGATCGCCCACTGCCGGGTGGCCGACCAGTCCTCGTCGACGTTCTCCTCGAACCACGGGTCGAGCTGGTCCCGGTACAGCGAGTAGGACTCGTTCCAGTTGATCGCCGGGAAGTGCCGGCGCTCGGCGAGGTCGGCGTCCAGCGCCCAGAAGGTCTTGACGATCCGCAGGGTGTTCTGGGTCACCGGCTCCGAGAAGTCACCGCCCGGCGGCGAGACGGCGCCGATGACCGACACCGACCCCTCGGTGCCGTTGGTGTTCCGGAAGTAGCCCGACCGCTCGTAGAACTCCGAGAGCCGCGCGGCCAGGTAGGCGGGGTACCCCTCCTCGCCGGGCATCTCCTCCAGCCGGGCGGAGATCTCCCGCATGGCCTCGGCCCACCGCGAGGTGGAGTCGGCCATCAGCGCCACGTCGTAGCCCATGTCGCGGAAGTACTCCGCGATGGTGATCCCCGTGTACACGCAGGATTCGCGGGCCGCGACGGGCATGTTCGAGGTGTTGGCGATGAGGCAGGTCCGGTCCATCAGCGCGTTGCCGGTGGTCGGGTCCTCCAGCTCGGGGAAGTCGTCGATGACCTCGGTCATCTCGTTGCCCCGCTCGCCACAGCCGACGTAGATGACGATGTCGGCGTCGGCCCACTTGGCGAGCTGTTGCTGGGTGACGGTCTTGCCCGACCCGAAGGGACCGGGGATGGCCGCCGCCCCGCCTTTCGCCAGCGGGAACAGCCCGTCGAGGATGCGCTGGCCGGAGACCAGCGGCGTGGTCGGCGTCTGCTTCTCCGCCGCCGGCCGGGCCTCCCGGACCGGCCACTCCTGGCGCATCGCGATCTCCTCGCCGGTGTCGAGTTCGACGACCGTCTCCTCGACGGTGAACTCGCCGGACTCGACGCCGACCACCTCGCCGCCCTCGGAGTCGGGCGGAACCATCACCTTGTGGTCGATACTGGGCGTCTCGGGGACGGTGCCGACGATGTCGCCGGCCTCGACCTCGTCGCCTTCCTCGACTTCCGGGGTGAACTCCCAGGTCTCCTCCAGGTCGATGCCCGGGGCGTCGACCCCGCGGTCGAGGAACGCGGAGTTCATCTGTTCCTCCAGCACGTCCAGCGGGCGCTGGACGCCGTCGTAGATGGTGTCCAGCATGCCCGGTCCGAGGTCGACCGACAGGGGAGCGCCGGTCGACTCGACGGGCTGGCCCGGCGAGATGCCGGAGGTCTCCTCGTAGACCTGGATGGTCGTCTCGTTACCCTCGATCTCGATCACTTCGCCCATCAGCCCCTCGTTGCCGACGTACACCACGTCGTTCATCCGCGCGTCGAGGTCCGTCGCCGTCACGACGGGGCCGGATACGCTCTCGATGACACCGTCCTCGCGGACGTCTGTGTCTGTTGCTTGACTCATAGTTATTGGTCGTCCATCAGGTCGATACCGATGGCTCGTTTGATCTGCTCGCGCAGGCCGCTGCTTCCCGCCTCCCCGCCGAGCGTCACCAGCACCGGGTCGACGCTCGTCTGGACCTCCTCCCGGACGCCCCGGGAGAGGTGCTCCAGGTCCTCGTCGTGCATCACGACGATCCCGACCTCGTCGTCGGTTAACAGCCCGTCGACGGCACCGTCGAGTGCCTCGTCTTTGTCCTCGTCGGGGACCTCTTCGAACTTCCTGACGCCGGCCAGCCGGAATCCAGTAGTGAACTCCGGGCTGCCGACGACGGCGATCTCCTGGCTCATAGCATCACCAGTTCCTCCTGGATCTCCTCCGGGGAGAGGCCCGCCTCGCGGCCGCGGGCCACCGCCCGGATGTTGTCGACCTCCCGCTCCTTGGCGAGGACGTAGGCCAGCACCGGACAGACCGACAGCGGGTACCGGCTCGACAGCTGTTCGGAGTACTCGAGCAGCGCCCTGTCGAGCGCGTGCTCGAACTCGATGATGCTGTCCGCCTCCTCGAGGACGTCGAGCGCCTCCTGGAGGTCGTCGCCGTAGCTGCTCTCGCGGACGAACGTCACGAGCTGCTGGGTGTTCTCGGCAACCTGGCGGACCTCGCTTTCGTCGAACAGCTGTCCGCCCTCGATGTAGTACTCCGTCGGGTCGATGTCCGCGCCGCTGCGGGCGATCCGGAGGACGTTCATCAGGTTCCGGAAGTCGATCTCCGCCCGCAGGAACTCGATGTAGAGCCCGACCGGGGAGTCGCCCTCGGGAGCGTCGGGCAGGCCGGCGAGTAGCGTCTCGTAGAAGGCGCGGTCGACGGCGTTCTCCAGCGGCACCAGCAGCCCGGTGTCCTCGTAGTCCGCCAGCGCCGTCTCCAGCCCGTCGCCGAAGACGGTCCGGTCCAGCGCCTCCACGGCCTCCTCGACCGACTCTGCGGCCAGCAGCGCCTGGAGGTCGTCGGCGGAGAGTTCGCCGGCACGGATGAGGTCGTCCTCGACCTCTTCGGGGTCGGCCCCGGAGTAGAGCCCGCGCAGCACCGTCTTGACGTTCCAGGCGTCGAACTTCCGGAGGTACCTGGCGACGTAGTCGTACAGGGCGCCCTCCGACCAGCGCAACAGGTCCTCGAAGTGTTTCGCGAGGTTCCGGTTGAGCGCGTACTCGATGAGGTCCACGCCGGCGTACCGCGAACCCAGCGCGTTCATCTCAGCCTCGTACTCGCTGTCCTCCATGAACCGGGCGATCTCGCCGGTCCCCATCCGCACCAGCTTCCGGTAGTCGTCGTCGTCGAAAAGCGCCGCCCGGCGCGACCGGACGCGGGAGGTCACGTACTCGTAGTTGCCGCCGGTACGCTGCTGTTCGGTGCTCATTGCTCGAACAGACGGTCGCTGACCGCTTTGAGGTTGTCCTCCCAGACCTCATCGAGCACGGAGTCGAAGGTGTTCTTGACGCGGACCCGCGACCCCGCGCTCTCGGCGACGACCCCGCCGAGGCAGTCGAACTCGCCGGCGTACTCGTAGCCGTCGTAGTCCTCCAGTATCGACTCGAGGAGTTCCTGGTCGTCGGCCCGGCCGTACACCTCGACGGTGTCGTCGTCGTCGAACTCCGCGGCGGCGTCCTCGAGCAGCGCCCGGGTCAGCTCCTCGCGACCGTCCTCCAGGCCGGCGATGGCCTGCTCGACCTCGTCGCGGACGTCCTGGAGGACCTCCCGGCGGGCCTCGAGGCGAGCCTGCTTTGCCTCCAGCTTCGCGCTGGAGAGTTTCTGTTCGCGTTCCTGCTCGACCTGTCGCGTGGCCTCGCGTTCGCGCTCCTCGCGGATGCGCTCGGCCTCCGCTTCGGCCTCGGCGACGACCTCGTCGGCTCGCTCCTCGGCCTCCGCGCGGATCTCCTCGGCCTGCGCGCGCGCTTCGTCTCGGATGTCCTCTACGACTGTATCGAGGCTCATGAGTGGTTCAGAAGACGGCGTTACAGTGTGAGGAACACGACGACCAGCGCGAGGATGACCAGCGTCTCCGGCAGGACCGTGAAGATGAGCGCACGGCCGAACATGTCGTCGTCCTCGGCGACCGCACCGACGGCCGCCGCGCCGATGCCCCGCTCGGCGAACCCGGCGCCAAGCGCCGCGAGCCCGACCGCGAGGGCAGCACCGGTTGTCGGACCGAACGGGACCTGAAGTACGACTGTCGCAAGCGCGAGTGCTGTCTCGATCATGGTTGTGTCTTAGGCAGTTATAGCGTCCCCCACCACATGCTTAAAACTTCTCAAACGGCCCGGAGGCCGGCCTCTCCCGGAGGTACGCGCCAGCGGTCGCTCCGGGAACCGGGGCGGGAGAGCGGCTGGCCGCGAGGACGCGGTCAGTCGGCCGTATGCTCGCGGTCGTGGCCGAATGGGAGGTAGGCCTTGCCGCCACCCTCGTAGAACTTCCCGAAGAACTCGACGTACTCGAGGCGGATCCCCTGGAGCCCGGCGGACGTGATGCCGAGCACGAGCACCAGCAGGTGACCGAGCACGAGCACGACGAGCCCGGCGAGCGCGCCGACCAGCAGCATGACCGCGCCCTCGCCGTTGACCAGCCCAGAGAAGACGATGGCTTCGGGGTCGGCGACCTCGTCCATGAAGAAGATGAAGTGGAACTCGCCCTCGGAGAGGGTCGCGCCGAAGACCAGCAGGTTCACCGCGAGCGCCATCCCCGCCTTCGCCAGCAGCACGGCCGCGATCCGTGTGTAGGAGACGACGTGACCGAAGGTCTCGGTGATCGACTCGATGATCCCGATGGCACCCTCGGCGACGGCGACCATGACGAGCCCGACGATGAGCAGGAGGAGCGTCGGGTCCATGACCAGCCCCAGCCCGGGGATCGTGAACAGCTCGATGAAGGGGAAGCCGGTGAACCCGAGCGGGACCGCGACGTTCTCGATGGCCGCGCCGGTGACGGGGTTGGTCGCACCCTCGGTGGCGAACACCTCCCACATGAAGTTGGGCTTGGCGTTAGTCGCCGTCCGGGTGAACACCCATCCCCACAGGCCGACGGTCGCGATGATCCAGGAGAAGCTCTCCAGGAACGCCTCGCCGACCCCGTGTTCGAGGTTGTTCACGAAGTCGAAGAGACGGCCGACGACGATGTGGGCGACGCCGGCGATGCCGCTGAGCAGCAGCCACGCGTAGGCGTAGTAGACGTAGTGGGGCTGTAGCCCCTTGTGGATTGGCGGGGCGCCGCTGGGGTACAGCTGGTACAGCGGCAGGCCGAACAGCTCGCCGTACAGGAACCCGAACAGGGTGGTGAAGCCGCCGGCCCAGGCAGCGATACCGCCCAGACTCTTCACCACGTCGCTGTCGAACGAACGCATGAGCCAGAACCCGAGTCCCGTGTAGAGCAGCCCGTAGCCGACGTCGCCGATCATGAACCCGAAAAACAGCGGGAAGGTCAGAAAGAGGATGACCGTCGGGTCCAGCTCGGAGTACTTCGGGCGGTTGATGATCTCGACCAGTGACTCGAAGGGCTTGACTCCGCCGGGATTGTTCTGTACGACCGGCGGGTCGCTTGCGCCCATCGTGACGGTGCCGCCGTCCGCGGCGGCCTCCCGGTCGTCCGCGCTCCCGGCGTCACCACCGTCGGTCGCGACGTCGCCGCCGTCGGCGGCGGCCGTCGGTTCCGGCGAGCCCGCGCCGCCGGCCGGCTCGCGGTCGGTGACGTGGCCGTCGTCGTCGTACTCCGCCTGCTCGAGTTCGGAGATCTCGACGTGCTCGCCGACCGCCTCGTGGAGCGTCGCGACGAACTCGTCGTACTCCGCGGTCGGGATCCACCCTTCCGCGACGAAGGCGTTCTCCGTCGTCGCGAAGGAAAGCGGCGCCTCGCGGCGCTGGACCTCGATCGTCAGTTCCTCCTCGGCCGCAAGCAGGAACGCGCCGACCTCCTCGGCGGTCTCGTCGAGCTCCCCCTCGACGGCCTCGAGGTCGGCCTCGAGGTCGGCCTTGCGCTGCTGGAGGGTCTCGAGGTGTTCCTCCGGGCTCCCCTCGCCGTCGGGGACCTCGAGTTCGGTGAACGTCGCCTCGACCAGCGTGCTCTGCAGCGTCGCCTCGTCGGTGTACGCGAACACGCCGACGACCTCCTCGCCGGCGAAGACCTCGTAGGCGTCGACGTCGGAGCCTGCCAGGGCGGCCTCGACTGATTCGGGGTCGGCCTGGCCGACGCTGACCGCGAGGCTGTCGTAGCCCGACAGGAGGTCGATGTCGATACCGAGGTCGACGAACGGTTCCATGGCGTCGACCTGCTCTTCGACGCCCCGGAGCTCGTCGCGGAGCTCGTCGCGGCGGTCGTCGAGTTCGTTGACCTCCTGGCGGACCTCCTCGAGTTCCCTCTCGAGGCCCTCCTCCGTGACGACCTGGTTTGCCGCCTCGACGTCGTCCTCGTCGACGTCGAGGATGGTCTTCAGCGACCGGACCGTGACGAGCTTCTCTGCGGCCTCGTCGGCGCCCTCGACCGGGTCGCCGGGCGCGAAGCCCTCCCAGGAACCGTCGTACTCGGTGAGGTGCAGGAGGTGCAGGTCGTGGACGGTCCCGATGACCTCGTCCATGACGGGTTTGGAGCCGGTCACCGAGACCCGGCTCATCCGCTCAGGTCTGAGCATGCACCGCCTCCTCGAACAGGTCGACGACGTGCTCGACCACCTCGTCCGTGCGCTCCTGTGCGGCCGCGGTCAGTTGCTCGCGCTCCTCGCGACCCTCCTCGAGGATGCGCTCGCGCTCGGTCTCGACTTCCTCGCGGGCCTCCGCGACCCGCTCCTCCGCGGCCGACTGGGCCTCCTCGCGGGCCGTCTGGCGTATCTCGTCGGCCTCGGCACGGGCCTCTTCGACGCGCTCGTCGGCCTCCTCGCGGGCCTGTTCGACGATCTCGTCGGCCTCCCGCTCCGCCTCTTTGATGCGCTCGAGAACCTGTGTCTGTGGCATTCCTCAATCACCCGAATGTACTGGGAGTCCCTATTTGGTAGTTGCGAAAGTGTGCGAGCGGAAAGCAGGGGGATTATGCCGGTCGCTTCCCTACCTACTCCCGATGGGCGTCCTCGAGAACAAGGCGCGTGCCCGAACGTTCTACAAGTACCTCTCGAAGGTGTACGACCGCATCAACCCCTTCATCTGGAACGCGGAGATGCGCGACGAGGCCATCGCGATGCTCGACATCGAGCCCGGCGACCACGTGCTCGACGTGGGCTGTGGGACCGGCTTCGCCACCGAGGCGCTCCTCGAGCGCACCGAGAACGTCCACGGGCTCGACCAGAGCGCCCACCAGCTACAGCGGGCCTACGCGAAGTTCGGCAAGCGCGGCCCCGTCCGCTTCTACCGCGGTGACGCCGAACGGCTGCCCTTCGCGGACGACGCCTTCGACGTTGTCTGGTCGTCGGGGTCGATCGAGTACTGGCCCAACCCCGTCGACGCCCTGGAGGAGTTCCGCCGGGTTACCAGACCCGGCGGCCAGGTGCTCGTCGTCGGCCCGGACTACCCCGACAACACCGTCTTCCAGAAGGTCGCCGACGCGATCATGCTCTTCTACGACGAGGAGGAGGCCGACCGGATGTTCGCCGAGGCCGGCTACCCCGACTTCGAGCACCACATCCAGCAGGCCCGGCCGGGCAGCCCCCGCGCCATCACGACCGTGGCCTCTATCCCGAAATAGCGGCGACACAACCCACCTACCTCAGCCGGGACGAACCGTCGGTTTTTCGCCCACGTTTTTGCCGTGAGGCGTCCGCAGCGAGCGAGGAACGCCGAGCGGCAAAAAGGTGGTTCGGCAGGCCCGGCCGGGCAGCCCCCGCGCCATCACGACCGTGGCTTCCCTCCCGGAGTGAGCGGCGACCCGGACGGCTCGCCGGTCGCACCCGCCTCGTTCAGGCAGTCGTCTCCAGGCGCGCGACCACCCCCGCGTCGGTCCGGACCGTCACGGAGACGCTGTCCCCGGGGTCGAGTCGCGTGTTCGTCGACGCCAGTGCGAAGGCGGCGGTCTCCCCGGCGCGCCACTGACCGTCGTGAGCGCTGTTGAACGGACCGGTCGGGCCGCTCTCGAAGCCCGTCGCGGCGAAAAACGGCACCGGGGGCTGGTGGGCGACCGGCTCACCCCCGACGTGGACGGTCACGTCCAGGGCAGCGGCCCGGAGCGTGTCCCCGCCCTCGTGAGTGAGCGCGACCCGGTCCGGGCCGGCCTCGGCTGTCAGGCTCAGGCGCGCGGTCGGGACCGTCGCCGGCTCGCCGGCGGGGACGGCTGCGAACACTGCCGTCCCGGCGACGACCACGACCCCCAGCAGGACGACGGTGCCGACGACGGAACTGACCGCGCGCATGCGGGGGGTGGCCGCGGCTTCCTACTTGAAGGCTGGCCACGGGCCGGCACGCGGAGCGTCGGCGGTGACTACGGCCCCGACAGCGTCACGTTCGCGGGCCCGGCCGTGGCGTTCACCCGGAAGCTACCGGCGGGCTGGAGCGTCAGGAGGCGGCCGTCCGAACCGGTGGTGCCGACGCGCTGCCCGTCGATACGGACCGTCGCGTCCACCGCGGTGGCGTTCGCTCCGCCGGGGCGCGTGACGGTGACCCACATCGGCCCCGTCGGGTGGGTCGCGTTGACCCGGAGCCGGAGGTCGTCGCCGCTCGCGGTCCGCGTCAGCGACACCGGCATGGCCTCCGGCGCGTTCGCCTGGGTCTCGTGGAAGACGTTCCGGGTCGCGCCGTCGAGATACGCGCGGAGGTCACCCTGCGGGTGGGAGGCCTCGACGAGATAGACCGACGAGTCCCCGAACCCGCTCAGGCTCGGGCTGCCGATAGCGTTCTCGAACACCCACGGGTAGAGCTCGCCCGCGCGGTCGTAGGCGCGGGTGATGCTGGTGAACTGGTTTGGCTCGCCGGGGGAGCGGTCCGCCCGGAGCGTCGCCTGCCGGAGGTAGGTCCCGTCCTCGACGGTCGCGGCCACGAGCCCGTCGCTGGCGGCCTGGAGGTAGACCGTCCCCGGGTCGTCGACGCCGGTCGTGCCGTCGACGACCTGGTCGACGACGGGGGTGGGGAGAGCGACGAGCGTCCCGCGGAGGCGGGCGACACGGGTCTGTGTCTCGACCGGAAGCGAGAGGCTTGTCGACCCCGCGGTCCGCTCGCTCACGTGCTCCAGAAGCGCGCGTTCCTGCGCGGCGGCGACCCGGACCATCCCCAGCCGGCGGAGGAACGTCCGGGTGGAGACCTCGTCCTCGCCGTAGGCGGTCAGCAGCTGTCGCTGGCGGTCGTCGAGCCGGTCGAGCCGGTCCTCGATACCGGTCAGCGTGTCGGTGACCACGCCGAGCTGTCCCGGGCCCGGGCCGGCGCCTTCGAGCCGTTCGTCGAGGGTGAGCTCCGCGTGCCGACCGCCGATCCGGGCCGCGCCGACCGAGACCGCGCTCGCGACGTCGAGGTCGGCCTGCGCGTATGTCCGCCGCGTGACGCCGCCGGGTGTCGCCTGGTTCGGCGTGTCGGTGAGCGTCACGACCGCGCCGGCTCCCTCGGCGGGGTCGAGCGCGGCCCGGTCAGGGGGGGCGACCGCGCCGGCTCCGGCGCCCGCGGCGAGGAGGCCGACGGCGAGGAGACCGACGAGAGCGAGCAACCGGGGACCTGGGAGGGCGCTCATCGCCACGGTGTACCCGCCGCTTACACAAAAAGGGTTAGCCTTCCTCTGGAGAGGCGTAACGCCACGAGCGGGCCGCAGACAGTTTATGCGCTCGTCTGATGTTTTATTCTCCGATGGAAAGCGTTTTGCCGCCGCAGGGTCCACGTGGGAGGTATGTCATCGGGGTTTCGCCTCGCCCTGATAGCCCTCCTCATCCCCCTCGTCGCATCAGCGGGCGTGGTCGGACAGGCCGGCGGCCAGTCCGGCGCCGCCACCCCGTGGGTCGAGAACACGACCCTCGAGGTACAGCTCCAGCCCGACGGCGACGCCCGCTGGTCGGTCTCGGCGTCGTACGACCTCTCGACGCCGAACCGGACGGCCGCGTTCCGGACGCTGGCCGAGGAGTTCACCGCCGGCGAGACCGACGAACTCGGACTGTCGGCGTTCGAGCGGGCGGCGAACGCCTCCGCCGCGGTGACGGACCGCGAGATGGAGGTTACCGACGTCGACCGGGCCGCCTCGCCGGAGTCGGCCATCGAGAACGGGACCGGGCGGCTGACTCTCTCGTTCACCTGGACGAACTTCGCCCGGGTCGAGCGCGACAGGCTGACCGTCGGGGACGTCTTCGAGACGCCCGGCGGGACCTGGCTCCCCGGAATCGACGACGGGCAGCGGCTCGTGCTCCGTCCGCCTGCCGGCTACGCCGTCTTCAGTGCCAGCCCCAACGTCCCCGCTCCACAGAACGGCACGCTCGTCTGGACCGGGCCAGCGACCTTCGGGGAGGACAGCTTCTCGGTGACGTTCACCGGGAACCCCGGGACGTCGTCACCGACCGACACGCCGGGCGGGCCCGGCGGGCCGGGCCCGCAGGGAAGCGGTGACCTGTTCTGGGTGCTCGTTGCCACGCTGACCCTCGGGGCGGGCGCTGCGGTGGTCTACGTCGTCGTTCAGCGCAACGGCGGCGAGCACGGACCCGGGCCGGTGGCGGCCGACGACAGCGGCGACGGCGCAACAGCCGCGTCGGCGGGCGGCGACGACGGCGGGGCGGGCGCGGGGGCGGCGACCGATGACGCGGACGGGGAGGAACTCGACGAGGAGCTGCTGAGCGACGAGGAGCGCGTCGAGCGGCTGCTCGAGCGAAACGGCGGCCGGATGAAACAGGCCACCATCGTCAAGGAGACCGGCTGGTCGAACGCGAAGGTCTCGCAGCTACTCTCTGCCATGGAGGAGGAGGGACGGGTCGACAAGCTCCGGATCGGGCGGGAGAACCTCATCTCTTTCCCCGACGAGGACGTGACCGACCTCGACGACCGGGGGTAGACCGCGGGTGGTGCCGGTCGCCGACCGCCTCAGGCCAGAAATACGTGCCGGGGCCGGTCCGCGAGGACGTCGCGACCCCAGTCCAGCGTCTCGGCGAACTTCTCGGAGCGGAAAAAGCCCATCGCGTCCTCCCGGGAGTCCCACCGGCTGGCGATGAACATGTCGTTGTCGTCCTCGCGGTTGACCAGCAGGCTCGTCTCGCGGTGGCCGTCCATCTCGGTCAGCAGGTCACCGACCGACTCGAAGGTCTCGGCGAACTCCTCGCGGTACTCCGGCTTGACCGTGTAGAACATCCCCATCGTCCCGAAACCCTCGCCCTCGTCGGCCCAGCCGACGACCCCGGGGAGGTCAGTCAGGAAACCGCTGGCAGTGTCGGCGGCGTCGGCGGTCTCCCAGAGGCTGACGACCGCCGAGGCGCCCCCGTCGTGGTCCTCGTAGACGTGGGTCCCCTCGTGGGTATCGTAGCGGTCGAAGCCCTCGCGGAGGTCGGTCACCTCCTCGAGGAGCGTCCCGGGGTCGGCCTCCGAGTACAGCACCAGCGCGTAGACGTCCTCGCCGTGGGGGGTGCCGGCGTAGACGTCCATCTCCGCGAGCTCCTCGCGGATGCTCGTGGCGTCCTCGTCGCCGGTGTGGGCGCCCTCAGTGTCTTCCGCACCGCCATCCGCTCCGGCACCCTCCTCCCGGTCGGGTGCGTCATCGACTGGCCCGCGGAGGACCTCCCCGACGCCGGGAAGGTCGGTCAGGAAGCCCTCTGCGGTGTCGGCGGCGCGCTCGGCGTTCCAGACGCTGGCGACCACGGCCTCGCCGTCGGCCGCCCGGACAGCGGTCCCGACGTGGGAGTCGTAGTGGTCGAAGTTCGACCGCAGCCCGTCGACCTCCGCCGCCAGTTCCTGGGCGTCGGCCTCCGAACGGAGGAGGACGGCGTAGTCGCCGGCCCCGAAGTCCGAGCCGGCCTGGAGGCCGAGTTGGCCGAGCCGGGCTGCCATGTCGGTGACCTCCTCGCTCTCGCCGTGTGGGTGGTCGCCCTCGGCGGCGCTGCCGGGGTGTGCGCCACCGCGGCCGTCCGCGTCGCCCGCGGCCTCGCCGTGACCGGGACCCCCGTCCTCAGCGCGCCCGTGACCCCCTTCGCCGGCGTGGCTGCCGTCGTCGCCGTGACCGCCGGCCGTCGCGTCCGCGGGGTGGACCGGCGCCGCGTCGGCGTCACCGGCGTCTGCTGTCTCCCCGTCGTCGGTTGGAACGCGTTCGCCGGCCAGAAGCGCCGGCAGGTCCGCCGGCGGGAACCGCCGGCCGACGTAGAAGGACCCGAAGTCGGCGTACTGCGAGGTCGAAGGGTCGAAACGCATCTCGTAGAGGAGGTCCTTCATGTCGGTGAGGTCGTCGCCCCACAAGGTGACGCCCCACTCCCAGTCGTCGATGGCGATGGCCCCGGTGATCATCTGCTGGACCTGGCCCGCGTGATCGCGGCCGATGTCGCCGTGGGCGTCCATGTGCTCGGCGCGTTCCTCGAAGGACAGGTCGTACCAGTTCTGGTCGGGCTGGCGGCGCTTGTCCATCGGGTAGAAACAGACGTGCGTCGCGTCCGGCACGGCGGGTTTCAGCCGGGTCTGGATGTAGTTGTACAGCCCGGAGTCCTCGTCGAGGTCGCCGGTGAAGTAGTCCCGTGCGCGCTCGGAGTAGCCCGAGGCCTCCGTGACGGAGACGAAAGAGGTCGCGCGCTCCGTGAACTCGGCGAAGTCCGTCGCCTCGAATCGCCGTTCGAGGGCGCCGATGTCGGCCGTCGAGGGCCGCATGTGGAGCAGGAGGAGGTCGGCCTTGTGGCCGAGCACGGAGTACACCGCCGAAGCACCGTCCTCGGCGTCCTCGACGGCCGCCGTCGACTGGAGGTGGTCGACGGCCTCCTCGACGGCCCGGCGGCGGTCGCGCTCGGGCGTCGAGCGCCAGGCGTCCCAGTCGACGGTCCGGAAGTCGTGGAGCACGTACCAGCCCTCGTCGGTGGGCGGCGGGTCGCGTCTGTCGGGCATACCGCTGCGTTCGGCCCGGACGGTAAGGAACCTTGCCTTATCGTCGCCCGCGGACGGACAGCGGGCGGCCGGTCACGCGAGCAACTGCGGGCCGACGAACATCATGACGAGCGCGCCGAGCATGGTCAGCGAGACGACGGTCGTGACGGCGGAGGTCAGCTGCCGGCGGTTGGGCAGCGGCAGCCGGGAGACGACCGCCTCCGTGCTGGTCCGAGTGAGGTGGCCGCCGTCCAGCGGGAACGCGGGGATACAGTTGAAGATGCCGAGGTTGAGGTTGATCCACCCCGTCCAGAACAGCAGGTTCGCGAGCAGGAACACGCCGCCGCCGAGCCCGGCCAGCGGCCCCTGGACCACGTAGAAGTCCGCGACCCCGCCGGTGAAGCCGGCGAAGTTGAACGGCGAGCCCGCAAGCGACGCGATCGGCAGCCCCAGCAGCCAGCCCAGGTGGACGATGATCGACGCGAACAGGCCGCTCTGGCCCTGGATCTGCGGGTGTGACCCGTCAAGCAGCGCGAGGAAGCCCGCAGCGGGGTACTCCCGGACCCCGAAGTCGTCCGGGACGACCCCCGACACGCCGGGGGCGACGCCCGCGACCCCGAGCACGCCGTCCTCGAGTGTCACGTCGACGGTCCGGCGCTGGCCGTCGACGAAGAGCGTGACCGATGTCGACCCGCCGGCCCCCACGGCGTCGAGTGCCTCCCGCAGGTCGGCGGCGGTCCGGACGCGGGTGTCACCGACCCCCGTGATGACGGCGGAGGCGTTCTCCGGGACGCCCTCGTCGACGAGCGGGCTGTCGGGGGTCACCCGCGCGGAGTAGGCCCCGAGCGGGACCGTGACGGACCCCCGGCTGGTCTCGAGGGTCGCGACGGTCCGGTTCTCGACCGCCGCGGCGAACTCGGCCTCGGTGCGGACCGGCGTGCCGTTGACCGCCTCGATGACCGGCGCTTCGCCGCTGCTGACGTTCAGTACCTCGGGGACGAACTCGACGGCGAGGACGCGGCGCTGGACGGTGACCGTCGAGCCGTCGTGCAGGTCGACCTCGACGGCCGCGCTCTCGACGTCGGCCAGCGCCGCTTCGAGTTCCGTCCGGTTCTCGACGTCGGTCCCGTTGACGGCGGTGATGACGTCGCTGTGGCCCAGGCCGGCGTCGGCGGCCGCCGAACCCGGGTAGGCACCGCCGACCGCGACCCCCGGGGCGACCGCGATGGCGCCCGCGACCGGGCCGGCCAGCAGCGCGAAGGCGAGCGCGGTGACGACGAAGTTGTTCGTGACGCCGGCGGCGAACATCCGGCTCTGGGCGCCGCGGTCGGCTTTCACCCGGCTCTCCTCGTCGGGCTCGACGAACGCACCCAGCGGGATGAACCCGAGCAGCGCGACGCCCATCGAGTCGATGTCGATATCCTCGACGCGACAGAGCAGGCCGTGGCCGCCCTCGTGGACGACCATCCCGACCAGCAGGCCGAAGACGATGTCGGGGGCGGCCGACAGCGGGAGGAAGTCGTTGACGCCAGGTATCACGAGGGCGTTCTGTGGCTCGACGGCCCGGGTCTGTTCGGGTGCGGAGAGCACGAGATACGCCGAGAGCACCAGGAAGACCGCGGCAAACAGCATGACGACGACGGTGATCCCGAGCCCGACGTTCCCCCAGGCCCGCCAGAAGCGGCGCCGTTTCGCGAGCCGGTCGAGGAAGGCTTTCCCCCGGCCGGTGTGCAGCGTCACGAGCGGGCCGGAGACACGGACGTAATCCGGGAGGACGCCGCGGGCCTGCAGCGCCAGGAGGGCGAGTACGTAGACCCCGAATCCGATGAGGACCAGCTCGAGCGTACCGACCATTGGTTGCCAGTAGTCGGGTACGGCAAAGAGGGTTTTCCTACGGGACGGCGGGCTGGGGTCGGGGTGGGGCGTCGGCACCGTCTGCGGCGGTCATTTCCGGTTGCGACCGGTCACCGATCCCGTCGCAGCCGGTCGACGACGAACTCCCGGTCGAGCTTCGCGAGGAACGGGCCCAGCTGTGGCCCCTTGTCGTCGTCGAAAAAGAGGCGGTAGCCGGCCGAGAAGAACTCGCCGATGTCGAGGTCGTGGCGCTTGGCCGTCTCGTAGATCTCACCCTGGATCGTCTCGCCGTCGTGGCCCTCGGCGACGAAGTCAGCCAGCTCGTCGAGCGCCCGCTCGGTCTCGGGGTCGAAGTCCACCTCCGGCAACTCGGTGCGCTTGAGCTCGTAGTCGAAGGCGTTGCCGGTCCGGCGGGCCCACTCCCGGGCGCGCTCGACGCGGGCGAGCGCCGCCTCGACGGCCCACTCCGGGGCGTCCTCGGGGACGTGTCCCTCCTTGCGGGCGATCTCCTCGCGTACGGCGGGGTCGTCGGTCATCCCCAGCACCGCGGCGAAGGTGTAGGGGATCCGCACCCGCTCGGCGCGTGGCTCGTCGACGACCATCGGATAGGCGCGCTCGGCGCGGGCCCGCTCCTCCTCACCGGCCTCGAGTTCCCCGAAGTAGACCCGCTCGAAGCGGTCGAACTCGTCGACCAGCTGGTCGACGCCCTCGACGCTGAAATCGCGCTGTTTCAGCGGCTCCTTCGTGAAGAAGTACTTCAGGACCTCGGGCTCGAGGAAGGTCAGCGCCTCGTCGACGGTGAGGACGTTCCCCGCGGAGGAGGAGAGCGGCTCGCCGTCCAGCGTGAACCACTCGTAGACCATCGGCACGGGCGGCTCGACGTCGAGCACCTCCCGGGCGATGGCGACGCCGCTCGGCCAGGAGCCCTCGGCGTGGTCCTTCCCGAAGGGCTCGAAATCCACGCCCAGCAGCTTCCACTGGGCGGGCCACTCGAACCGCCAGGGGAGTTTGCCTTCCCGCAGCGTGGCCGTCCCCTCGTGGCCACACCCCTCGATGACGTCGCCGTCGGCCTCGCTGTCCGTGCACCGGTAGGCGACCGTCCCCGCCTCGAGGTCGACGCCGGTGATGGTCTCGGTGAGCTGGCCACACTCGCTACACTCCGCGAAGAAGGGGACGTAGTCGTCGTCGACCTTCTCCTGGAAGTCGGCGAGGACCTCCCGGGCGCGCTCGCGGTTCGCGAGCACGTGACGGGTGACGGCCTCGAACTCGCCGGTCCCGTAGAGCTCGGTGTTCGATACCATGTCGACCTCGACGCCCAGCCGGTCGGCGCTGTCCTGGAGCAGCCGGGTGAAGTGTGCCCCGTAGGAGTCACAGCAGCCGAAGGGGTCGGGGATCGCGGTGTAGGGCTTGCCGAGGTTGCGCCCGAGCGCGCCCGCGTCGACTTCCCCCAGGCCGACGACGTTCCAGTCCAGGTCCGCCAGGCGGCGGGGGACGGCGCGCAGGCGGTCCTTGTCGTCGGCGGTGAAGACCTGGCGGACCTCGTACCCGCGGTCCCGGAGTGACTCCGCGACGAAGTAGCCCCGGAGGATCTCGTTGAAGTGGCCGATGTGCGGGACGCCGGAGGGCGAGACGCCGCCCTTGATTACGACCGGCTCCTCGGGCTCGCGGGCCTCGATGACGTCGGCGACGGCGTCGGCCCAGAAGGGGCGGTCGGTGCTGCTGGCGGTCCCGTACGGGTCGGGGAGGTCGTCGTCGGTCATCGTGGTTCGATGTCGGTTCCGTCGTGGTCGCCGTCGACGGCCGCGACGACGGCCTCGGGGTCGCTTCCGTCGAGCACGACCGCACGGAGGCCGGCGCGCTGGAGGAGTTTCGTCGCCAGCAAGTCGACGGGCGCGTTGCTCCCGGCGTCGATGTCCATCTCGGCGACTAGCGCCACCAGGTCGTCGACGCCGATCCGGCTGTACTTCGTCGCCTCGGGGTCGGCCTCGGGGTCGGCGTCGAACACGCCGGGGACGCTGGTCGCGTAGACGAGCAGGTCGGCGTCGACGTACTCCGCCAGCGCGGTGGCGACGGCGTCGGTCGTGTGGCCGGCCTCGGTGCCGCCCATCACGGGGACATCGCCCCGGCGGAGCGCGGTCCGGGCCGCCCCGTGGTCGGTCGCGGGCGCCGAGACGGCCCGCTCGTCGAGGGCGGCGATCAGCAGCCGGGCGTTGAGCCGCGTCACCGCGATGCCGAGGTGGTCGAGTTCGGTCTCGTTGGCTCCGAGTTCGCGCGCGGCGCCGATGTATTCGCGGGCCGTCGCCCCCCCGCCGACCACCACGCACACCTCGTGACCCGCGTCCAGCAGCTGCTCGACGGCCGCGGCGTAGCCGGCGACGCGCGAGGAATCCAGGTCCGGCACGAGAACGCTCCCGCCGACGGAGACGACCACTCTCATCGTCCCGCCGTAACCCCGAGGCAGGCTTAAGGGTTGTCAAGCCGCCCACCGAGCACCCGCCGACGGGGAGAGAGACGGCTCGCACGGCCAGCCGGAGAGTCGAGAAAAGAACAGGCAACAAATTCCTATTTTTGCGCGGGAATCACCCGGTCTTACCGTCCCGACAGGGCCGGCCTACCAGCCTGGTGTGGCTCATCTCTCACTCTCTTAGAACTGATTGTAAAATGTCTATCGGGGTTTCAGGCGTTCGTGAAAGGTCGTTTTACGCCCCACGATCCCTGAAAGCGACCGAAGCTACCCGAAGGTTCGTTTCTTTATATGGGGTCGGGGGCGGTATCAGTAGATGAGCCATGAGCGCAACGACGACGCCCTCCCAGGAAAGCTCGAAGGAGGAACGGCTGCGCGCGTTCCTCGAGCGCAAGGCCACCGACGGCGAGATGTACTTCAAGAGCAAGTTCATCGCGGACGAGGTCGGGCTCTCGCCCAAGGAGATCGGCGCCCTGATGGTCAAGCTGAAAGAGTCCGCGCCGGGACTGGAGATCGAGAAGTGGTCGTACACGAGCGCGACCACCTGGCGCGTCGAGCCCGCCTGAGGACCCGACCCGCACTCCGCTGGTCCCCGTGCGCTTCCTCGGCTGACCGCCGGCGGGTCCCGGTCTTTTAACCGCGTCGGGCGCGAACCACGAGGCGATGGAGCGCAGCGAGTGGCCGACGGCGGGCCCTTCGGCCGCCGACGTCGCGCCGGTTTTCGCGGTCTACGACGTCCGCGAGGATGGCGACCGGCTGGTCTACGTCGGCCAGCCCCGCGCTCCGCCCGGCCGCGTCGAGCGCGAACTCTGGCCGCGCTTCCGGGAGTGTGGCTACGAGGTGCAACTCAGGCAGGGGTATCCCGACGGCGGCGAGGGGGACATCCCCATCTCCGCCGGGGAGTACGTCCTCGTCGCCAGGCCCCGGTTGGTCGGGGTCGACGGGGTCCCGTGGACGAACGTCGCCCTCCTCGTCGCGACGGTGTTCTCGACGCTTCTCGTGGGAGCGACGACGTGGTACCGGATCCCGCTGTCTGCGGGGCCGGTCGCGATGCTCGAGGCCTGGCCCTTCGTCGTCGCCATCCTCGGGGTCCTGGGGATCCACGAACTCGGCCACTACGTCATGAGCAGGTACCACGAGGTCGACGCGACGCTGCCCTATTTCATCCCGTTCCCATCGGTCATCGGCTCGATGGGCGCGGTCATCCGGATGAAAGGGCGGATCCCCGACCGGGAGGCGCTGTTCGACATCGGCGTCGCCGGGCCGCTGGCGGGACTGGCGGCGACGGTCGTCGTGACCGCCGTCGGCCTCCAGCTCGACCCCCTCCCCGTCCAGGAGGCCGCGAGTCGGGAGGCCGGCACGTTCATCCGGTTCAACAACCCCGCGCTGCTCGTGCTCGTCGCCGAGCTGACGGGCACGGCAGGAAAACTCGCGGCCAACGGCTCGGTCCACCCGGTCGTGTTCGGCGGGTGGGTCGGGATGCTCGTCACCGTGCTCAATCTCCTCCCGGTCGGGCAGCTCGACGGCGGCCACATCCTCCGTGCGGTGCTCGGACCCCGTCAGGAGACTCTCTCGGCCGCCGTCCCCGCCCTGCTGTTCGCGCTCGCCGCCTACCTCTACGTCGTCGAGGGGACCGTCAACTCCGTCGCTATCTGGGTCTTCTGGGGGCTGTTCGCGCTCGGACTGGCCTACGCCGGCGCGGCCGAGCCGGTCTACGACGAGCCGCTCGACCGGCGCCGGGTCGCGGTCGGCCTCCTCACGTTCGTCCTCGGTGCGCTCTGTTTCACGCCTGTTCCGATCGAGATCGTGACGGTCTGAGCCCGGCCGGGCGACTGCGAGTTGCCCGCCCACGCCGTCAGTGGGTGTACCCCCGGTCAGGCAGCGGCTCGCCGTCCAGCGTCACGCCGGAATCGGTGGCCGTCCCGACTCTTGTCAGCGGGACTGACAGCGCCTCGCGGGCAGCCTCTACCTCTGCCTCCGGCAGCGTACAGACGAGTTCGAAGTCCTCGCCGAAGAACGCGCCCAACTCCAGATACTCCTCGCCGGTCCTGGCCACCTCGTCGACGGCGTCGTCGACCGGCAGCGGCGTCTCGACGGCGAAGCCACAGTCGCTGGCCTCGGCGAGCTGGTGTAGCGAGCGGGCCAGCCCGTCGCTGGAATCCATCATCGCCGTCGCGTGGGGGGCCAGCGCCCGCCCGGCCGCGACCCGTGGCTCGAACCGGAAGAGGCCGTTCGCCCGTTCGACGTCGCCGCGCTCGAACAGCCTCAGCGCGGCGCCGCTGCGGCCGAGCGTCCCGGTCACGCAGACCGCTTCGCCGGGGCTGGCGCCCGACCGGCGGACCGGGTCCGGCGCCCGGCCGAGCGCGGTCGTGGCGACGGTGAACTCGTCGTGGCCGTCGAGGTCGCCCCCGACGTAGGCGCCGCCGGTCAGCTCACAGACCTCGCGTGCGCCTGCGACGAAAGCCGCGATCTCCTCCCACTCGAAGGTCGGCGCGCCGTAGACGGCGACGGCGGCCACCGCCTCGGCACCCATCGCCGCCAGATCCGACAGCGACGCGCCGACCGCCCGCCAGCCCGCCGTGTACCGGGTCGTCCCCGCCGGGAAGTCGGTGCGGTCGTGGAGCATGTCGGTCGTCAGCGCGAGCCCGTCCACGACGGCGGCGTCGTCGCCGGCCGCCGGGAGCGTGTCGGCGAGGTGGCGGAGCGCGGCCCGTTCGTCCATGGGGCGGGTTCGTCCGCCGGGCCCAAAGGCACGTCGCACGCGGGGCGGACCGGCTCGGTCGGCCGTCGGACGGCCCGGGCGACAGCGGGCATCCGGAGGCTTGAAGCCCGGGCCGTCCCACGGCCGGGGTATGGACGGCGACCGCCTCAAGACAGCCGCCGGGTTCGTCGCGGCGGTCGCGCTGCTCGTCGTCATCGTCTGGTACATCGGCTTCGACGAGGTCGTCGCGGCGCTGCTGCGTGGCGACCCCGGGATCGCCGCCCTGACCCTCCCCGTCGCCGTCGTCTGGCTCTCCGCGTGGGGGCTGTCGCTGTACACGGTCCTCGGGGCGCTCGGCGCGCCGATCAGGCCCCACAAGGCGGTCTTCGTGTTCACCGCCGCGGTGTTTTCGAACAACATCACGCCGTTCGGGCAGGCCGGCGGGGAGCCGGTGAGCGCGATGTTCATCTCCTCGGCCTCGGACAGCGAGTACGAGACCGGGCTGGCGGCCATCGCCAGCGTCGACACGCTGCATTTCATCCCGTCGCTGGCGGTCGCGACCGTCGGGCTGGGCTACGTCGCGGTCACGGCCGCGGAGTTCACCCAGGACCTGGTCTTCGCGGTGGCGGCGGCGGCGGCGCTCGCGGCGGTCGTCCCGACGGTCGGCTACCTGGTCTGGCGCTTCCGCGAGCGGCTCAAGCGCGTGGTCGTCGACCGACTGGGGCCCGGCATTCAGTTCCTGGGTCGGGTCGTCCCGATCGCCTCGGCGCCCTCCCGTTCGGTCATCGAGAAGCGCGTCGAGGGCTTCTTTTCCTCGGTCGGCCGCGTCGCCTCGAACCGGCGGGCGCTGGTGACCGCCATGTCGCTGTCGGCGCTGGGATGGGTCTGTCTCTCGACCTCGCTGTGGCTCTCGCTGGCCGCCCTGGGCCACGTCATCCCCTTCCTGTCGATCCTCTTCGTGGTCCCCATCGGGAGCATCGCCGGGGTGACCCCGTTCCCCGGCGGGCTCGGCGGGATCGAGGCCGCCTTCGTCACGCTGCTCCTGCCGCTGGGCGTCCCTGCCGAGGTCGCGACCGCGGCGGTACTCATCCACCGGGGGGCGACCTACTGGCTCCCGACAGCCTTCGGCGGCGGCGCGGCGTTCGTCCTCAGCGCCGAGGCCCGCCGCGCCCGGCAGTAAACGACGTGCTTAAATGACGGCGTCCGGAAAGAGCGTGCAATGACGACGCTCTACGACGTCCCCACCGAGGAGCTGATCGAGGCGGTCGCCGACCGCCTCGCCGAGGAAGACGAGGTCGAGGAACCCGACTGGCTCCAGTTCGTCAAGACCGGCGTGGACCGCGAGCTCCCGCCCGAGCAGGAGGACTTCTGGGTCCGCCGGGCCGCCAGCCTGCTCCGGAAGGTCGCCGTCGACGGACCCGTCGGCGTCGGCAGCCTCCGCACCGAGTACGGCTCCACGAAGCAGGGCTCGACCCGCTACCGGGTCCGTCCCCGCCGACAGTCCCAGTCTTCCGGGAAGATCATCCGGACCGCCCTCCAGCAACTCGAGGAGGCCGGCTACGTCGCGACCGCCGAGGGCGAGGGCCGAACCGTGACTCCCGAAGGCCAGGGCTTCCTCGACGACACCGCCGCCGAAGTGCTCGAAGAGCTGGACGACCCCGCGCTCGAGCGGTACGCCTGACCACCTTTTTTTGCGTCGGGTTTCCTCGCGAGCCGGAGGCTCGCTGCGGAACCACTCCTTGAAAAACGTGGGCGAAAAGACCTCGCCGCTCCCTCCGGTCGCGGCGAGTGAACCGCGGCACAGAGCGCCGCGGATGCTACTTTTCACATTGAGCTAACGTTCGGTCTCGCCGTGGGATTGTTCGCACTCCCCCAGCTGCCACAGCCGAGTTGTTATCCCCAGAGGAGGTATATGGGAGAACCGGTATCTATTAAATAAACAACTACTTTTCCCTTTCGTACGAACGCTCGGTTGATGAGCCAACCTACCTCTCTTCACTCCCGACTCGGACTCTCGGAGCGGTCGATAGCGGGCTTCGGCCTCACGGTGTCAGGCTTCCTCGGATTCATGGGGATAATCACGGCCGAGGTCCTCTATCCGAACTACTCGACGCGACAGGATATCAGCGACCTGGGGTCGACACGCCCGCCCGACCCAGTGATACACGAGCCCTCAGCGACGGTCTTCAATTCGACGATGCTCCTGACGGGAGCGATAGTAGTCATCTCGGCATACCTGCTTTACCGGGTGATGGACCGCCGCGGGTTCCCGATTACGCTCGCCGTCTTTGGACTCGGCGCGTTTGGTGTCGGCGTCTTTCCGGGAAACGTGACTCCGTGGCATGGACTATTCGCGCTCCTCACGTTTCTTACGGGGGGTATCACAGTCCTCCTTTCCGCTCGGGTCGTTTCCCGTCCGTTTTCGCTTCTCTGTGGACTCTTCGGTGCGGTCTCCTTTCTCACTCTCGTCAGTGTCTTCTTTTTCGGACTGGTCGTCGGTGGTCCCCATCCGCTCGAATTTCTCGGGGGCGGCGGAATCGAGCGGTGGGTCGTCTATCCGCTCATCCTCTGGTTGCTCGCGTTTGGTGGCTATCTCCTGGCGAAAGCTGAGGAGACGACGAGGGATACTACGGCGTAGCCGGCGCGTCTTGATACTCCACCGGTTTTCGGACTACGTTATAGTAGGGCCCGAGCGACACCTCGTGTCTAGCTTCGTGACACCCTGGGTGCTCCGTAATGGTTTTGCGGGCGAGCCGACAAACGGGAGGTATGAGTGGCGACCCCAGCGACGAGGAACTCGAGAAGCTCCGCCAGGAGAAGATGGAACAGCTCAAAGAACAGCAGGGCGGCGCCGACGAGGAAGCCATGGAACAGCAGCGCCAGCAGGCCGAGGCCCAGCGCAAGGCCATCCTCCGGCAGAGCCTGACCGACGGCGCGCGCAAGCGGCTCAACACTGTCAAGATGTCCAAGCCGGAGGTCGGCGAGCAGGTCGAACAACAGATCGTCGCGCTCGCCCAGAGCGGCCGCATCCAGGGGAAGATAGACGAGGAGAAGATGAAACAGCTCCTCCAGGAGCTGACCCCCGACTCCAAGAGCTTCGACATCCAGCGGCGGTAACACGGGAATGGAGGTCGGTCTGCTGTACAGCGGCGGGAAAGACTCGACGCTCGCGGCCTGTCTGCTCGACGGGCTCTGTGACGTCACCCTTTGCTGTGGCACCTTCGGCGTGACCGACGATCACTACCAGGCCAGCGAAGCCGGCCGCCGGCTCGGCTTCGAGACCGCCCGGCTGGACCTGGACCCCGAGGTCGCTCGCGAAGCTGTCGAGGAGATGGTTGCGAACGGCTACCCCCGCGAGGGTATCCAGCAGGCCCACGAGCACGCCCTTGAGCGGGCCGCCGGGGAGTGGCCGGCCGTCGCCGACGGCACCCGGCGTGACGACCGCGCCCCGACGGTCGACCGGCCGCTCGCACAGAGCCTTGAGGACCGGTTCGGCGTCTCGCACCTCGCGCCGCTCGCGGGCGTCGGCCGAAACGCGGTCGACCGGCTGGCCGACGCCCACCTCGCCGTCGAGACCGGTCCCAGTGAGGAACTCGCGACGGGCGACTACGAGACCGAACTCCGGGCGCTGATGCGCCGCGAGCACGGCCAGGAGACCGTCGAAGCGGTGTTTCCCGAACACGTCCAGTCGCGGGTGACCGGGCGGCGCGGTCGCGGGAGCGGCGCGGACTCCGAGTAGTCACTTTCAAACGCGCCGTCGCCGAAGACGGGGTATGTACGACCGGATCAAGGGCTTTCGTGACTTCTACCCCGGGGAGATGGCGGCCCGCCGCGAGGTCATGGACACCGTCGAGGGGGCGGCCCGCCGCTACGGCTTCCGGGAGGTCGGCACGCCCGCCCTGGAGCCCGCCGAGATGTACGCCGACAAGTCCGGCGAGGAGATCCTGGAGGAGCTGTACGCCTTCGAGGACAAGGGCGGTCGGGAGGTCGCGCTCACGCCCGAACTCACCCCGACCGTCGCGCGGATGGTCGTCGCCAAACAGCAGGCACTCTCGAAGCCGATCAAGTGGGTCTCGACCCGGCCGTTCTGGCGGTACGAGCAGGTCCAACAGGGCCGATTCCGGGAGTTCTACCAGACCAACGTCGACATCTTCGGCACGAGCGACCCCGCCGCCGACGCCGAGGTTCTGGCGGTGGCCGCCGACGCGCTGACCGGCCTGGGGCTCACGGCCGACGACTTCGACTTCAGGGTCTCCCACCGCGACATCCTCGGCGGCCTGCTGGAATCGATGGACGCCGGCGTCGACACCCGGGAGGCCATCCGGGCGGTCGACAAGCGCCGGAAGGTCGAGCGCGCGGAGTACATGCGCCTGCTGGAGGACGCGGGGCTGGACGGCCGGCAGGCCGAGGCCTTCGACGACCTCCTCTCGACCCCCGAAGACCGGCTCGGCGAGCTCGTCGAGTTCGCGGGCACCGACCGCGTCGAGGCGGCCGTCGAGAACCTCCAGGCGGTCCTCGAGGCGGCCGCCGACTTCGGCGTCCGGGAGTACTGTACCCTCTCGCTGACCACGGCGCGGGGACTCGATTACTACACCGGCGTCGTCTTCGAGTGTTTCGACTCCACGGGCGAGGTCTCCCGGTCGGTGTTCGGCGGCGGCCGCTACGACGACCTCATCGAGGGCTTCGGCGGTCAGCCCACGCCTGCGGTCGGCTTCGCGCCCGGCTACGCCACCCTCTCGCTGCTCTGCCAGCGTGCCGGCGTCTGGCCCGCCGAGGAACTGACGACGGACTACTACGTCCTCCAGGTCGGTGACACCCGCTCCGTCGCGGCACGCGTCGCCCGCGACCTCCGCGAGCGCGGCCACGTCGTCGAGTCCGACGTCGCCGGCCGGAGCTTCGGCGCGCAACTGGACTACGCCGACTCCATCGGCGCCGAGACCGTGGTGATCGTCGGCGAGCAGGACCTGGAGAACGACGAGGTGACGGTCAAGGACATGGAAACGGGCGACCAGACGACCGCTCCGGTCGACGACTTCCCCGGCGACCGCGGCCGGCCGACCTACGACGACTTCGCGTAGCAAGGCTCAACTGGGTCCCGGGAAACCTTCACACATGGTCCCCGACAGCGAGGACAGCGGCAGCGAGAGCGACCTCCTCGGGCGTGGCTGGACCCCCTCCAGACGGACCCGGGCCCTCGTGTTCGTCGGCGTCGGTCTCCTGCTCGTCGTCCACGCCGCCGTCGGCGGGCTGCCGGCAGCGCTCGGGCTCACGGGTACCGTCGAGTATCACGCCCTGAGTGTCGAGGCGGACCCCGACGGCGACCGGCTCCTGTTCTCCGGCGGCGTCGACGGGCGACCCGGAACCTCGGACCTCGCCGTCCGCGGTGGGCTCCGCGACGTCGACTGCTATCTCGACGTCGCGGTCCGGGGCTCGGCCGCGTGTGCGCTGGAACGGCCGCTGGTCGAGGCCGACCTCACGCTCCCCGACGACGACGCCCCCGAGGACTGGCGGGGCTACACCTACCACGGGCGGTTCTACGAGCGCGTCTCGGAGCGGACGAACGGAACCGTGACCCTCGGCCTCCGGCCCGTCCCAGCCGGGGACGTGCTGGCGGACGCCGCGGTTCCGGTCGAGTCTGTCCCCGAGGTCTCGGGCGGGGACGCGGTCCGGCGGGCCGTCGAGACCGGGAGCGTCCGGGTCGACCCGCCCTTCGCATACGCGCGGGAGGTCCTGCGGAGCGACGGGGGCTACTACGTGCTCGTCGCCGAGGACTTCCCGTCGGAGGACGACGGCCAGCATCCGGTGACGACAACGCTGTCGGCGGCGCTGGGTGTCTTGCTGCTCCAGCGCGGCAGGCGTCGCTACGGACAGTGGCGGGCGGAAAACGGCGGGGCGGGGTAGGCCCTCGCCGCCCCTTTGCTACCCCGTCCGGAAGGACAGGTCCAGCGCGGGCGCCGAGTGGGTCAAAGATCCCATCGAGACCACGTCGACGCCGGTCGCCGCGTACGCCGGCACGTCGTCGACGGTGATCCCGCCCGAGGCCTCCGCGAGCGTGTCCTCGGGCAGGAGGTCGACTCCGCGCCCGACCTCGGCGGGTGAGAGGTTGTCGAAGAGGACGACGTCCGCGCCCGCGTCGGCGGCGACCGGACCATCCTCGGGCGTCTCGACCTCGGCCTCGACCTTGGTGGCGAAAGAGGCCTTCTCCCGGAAGTGTTCGACAGCACCCTCGAGACCCATTTCGGCGACGTGGTTGTCCTTGACCATGACCATATGAGAGAGGTCGAGACGGTGGGTGTCACCGCCTCCGGCCGCGACGGCGCGCTTCTCGACGCCCCGGAGGCCGGGCGTCGTCTTGCGGGTGCCCGCGACCGCGACGTCGTCGCTGACCGACCGGGCGGCGTCGACGGCCTCCCGCGTCCGGGTCGCGACCCCGCAGGCGTGACCGGCGACGTTGACGGCCACGCGTTCGCCCCGCAGGACGTCGCGGGCCGGCCCCTCGACGCGGAGGAGCGCGTCGCCGGCCGAGACGCGGTCGCCGGCCTCGACTGCCGGCTCGGCCGCCACGTCCATGTACTCGAAGACGGCGACCGCGGCGTCGATGCCCGCCGCCACCCCTGCCTCCTTGGCGACGAGCCGCCCCACCGTGTCGCCGGCGACGTGGTTGGTCACGTCGTGGTGGCCGAGGTCCTCGCGGAGCCAGGCCTCGACCTGTCTGTCCGTGACGAGGCTCATGCCGTATCCACGGTCGCGCCCGGCCGTTCGGTCCCGTCGTCCGCTCCGTCGACCAGGTAGTGACAGCCAACCGACTCCCGGTTCTCGGCGGCCGCCCGGGCGACCAGCAGCGCGACGACCGAGGCCGCGCGGAGTTCGTACAGCGACCGCGAGGTGCGGGTGCGGGCGTAGGCGTCGACCTCGCCCTTGAGCCGCCGGAGGACCGCTTGGGCCCGGCTCAGCCCGTCGGTCGTCCGCTCGATGCCGACCTGCTCGGCCATCACGCGGCGCAGGCGGCGGAACTTCCCGGCGGCGAAGTTGTCCGGAAGTTCCGGATCCCGGTCCAGCAGCTCCGGCGGCTCGACGGTCCGGATATCGTTGCCGACGGCGTCCTCGCCGGCGCGCAGCCCCCAGACCAGCCCCTCGAGCAGGGAGGTGGAGGCCAGCCGGTTCGCCCCGTGGACGCCGGTGCGGGCACACTCCCCGACCGCGTAGAGCCGGCCCAGCGAACTCCGGCCCCGGTCGTCGACGTCGACCCCGCCACAGAGGAAGTGCTCGGCGGGCGCGACCGGGACCGTCGGGAGGTCGACGCCGGCGTCCTGGCACTTCCCGGCGAGCGAGGGGAACTCGCCCTCGAAGTCGAGCGGGGAGACGTCGAGCACCACCTCGCCGGTGGCCTCGCGCTCGGCTTCGACCGCGCGGGCGACCACGTCCCGGGGCGCGAGGTCGGCGTCCTCGTGGTAGTCGGGCATGAACCGCTCGCCGTCGCCGTTTCGGAGGATGGCGCCCTCCCCGCGGACGGCCTCGCTGACGAGAAAGCTCTCGCCTGCCTCGTCGCCGACGTAGGCTGTCGGGTGGAACTGGACGTACTCCATGTCGGCGACGTCCGCCCCCGCGAGTGCGGCCATCGCGATGCCGTCACCGGTGGCGTCGGCGGGGTTCGTCGACCGGGGGTAGAGTGCCCCGATCCCGCCCGTGGCGAGGACAGTCGCGCCGGCGTAGGTGGGGGTAATCCCGCCGTCGCGTTCGAGCATCGCGCCGTAGACCGCCCCCTCGTGACCCAGCAGTTCGAGGGCGGCGGTGTCCTCCAGCACCCTGACGTCGGTTTCATCGGCCACGTAGTTCAGGAAGGGCACGTGGACGTGCTTCCCCGTGGCGGCCTCGACGTGGAGGATGCGGGGTTCGTCGTGGGCGGCCTCCTGGCCGTAGTCGAACCCCTCGCCGTTCGTGTCGAAGTCCACCCCGATAGTGTCGACGAGCACGTCGCGGACCGCGCTGTCGGCGTTGTCGACGAGCACGTCGACAGCACCGGGGTCGGCGGTGCCGGCCGAGGCGTCGACGATGTCCCGCTTGAACTGGGCGGGGTCGTCGCGGCTGACCGCGATCCCACCCTGCGCCCACCAGGTCGAGGCCGATTCCGGACGGGTGGCTTTCGTCGCGAGCGTCACGTCTGCCCCCTCGCGGTCGGCAGCCAAGGCGGCCGAGAGGCCGGCGATCCCAGCGCCGACGACGAGGACGTCGGTGTCGCGTGGTCCCGGCATGGTCACAGCTCCATCATCCGGTCCATCGCCACGCCAGCGCGTTCCTTGGTCTCGGGGTCGACCTCGATGACGTTGCGCTCCCGGCCCTCGAGGAGTTCCTCAAGCACCCACGTCAGGTAGTTGGGGTCGATCTGGCGCATGGCGTTGCAGTCCATGCATGCGTCCCCACACAGCGGTAGTACCTCCACCTCGGGGTTCCAGCGGTCGAGGTGGTTGGCGAGGTGGATCTCGGTGCCGATAGCCCAGGTCTCACCGGGGTCGGCGTTCTCGACGGTCTCGGTGATCGTCGCCGTCGACCCCACGACGTCGGCAGCCTCAACGACCTCCCGGCGACACTCGGGGTGGACGACCACGTTCGCCTCGGGGTGGTCGCTGCGGACCTGTTCGACGTGGTGCTCCCGGAACCGCTCGTGGACCTGGCAGTACCCCTCCCAGAGGATGATGTCGTTGTCGACGGCTTTGATTGCGTCTTTCGACTCGGGGTCCCAGGGGTCCCACTCGACGGTCTCCTCGGCCATCCCCAGCTCGTGGGCGGTGTTGGTGCCGAGGTACTTGTCGGGCAGAAAGAGCACCTTCTCGCCCCGGTCGAAGGCCCACTCGAAGGCGTCGGCGGCGTTCGAGGACGTGCAGACGAGGCCGCCCTGCTCGGCACAGAAGGCCTTCAGGTCCGCATACGAGTTCATGTAGGTGATGGGAATGACCTCCTCGTCGGTGGCGGCCGTCAGCTCGGCCCAGGCGGCGTCGACCTGCAGCGCCTCGGCCATCCCCGCCATCGGGCAGGAGGCCTCCATCGAGGGGAGGATCACCGACTGGCTGGCGTCGGTGATGATGTCGGCCGACTCGGCCATGAACGTCACCCCGCCGAAGATGACGTAGTCGGCGTCGGTCGCCGCGGCCTCTCTCGAGAGGCCGTAGGAGTCGCCGACGAAGTCGGCGTGCTCGACGATCTCCCGGCGCTGGTAGTTGTGCCCCAGGATCACGACGTCGTCGCCCAGTTCGTCGAGTGCGGCCTCGATGCGCTCGGTCCGCTCACCTTCACTCAGGTCGCGGTAGGCCGGCGGCAACTGCTCCAGATTGTCGTACTTGAAGAGGCTCAGGTCCGTCTCGAACGCCGCGGTTTCCATCTCGGGCATGTGTACCACTCGGATGAAGTTTCAATCGGAACGCCGTATTGAAAACATTTTCTCTTCAATAACGCCGTCCAGACCGATATTGGCTCCCTATCTATCGGTAGAACAGCGAAAGTTGTACGTGCCCGCGAGCCGGACGAGAGTGGTCCGAACGTGGTGGAGGTGAACGCCAGCCGGTCGGCCGCGGGGCTCCGGCCTGAACCGGCTCACGCCGAGCGGAGCGACCGGGAGAACGCGACCCACGCCACGGCGGCGACGACCGCGAGGTAGACGAGGCCCCAGGCGACAGTCGCGAGGTCGACGCCGGCGGTGAACGCGGCGTCGAAGGCCATCTCGACGGTGTAGTGGCCCGGCAGGTAGGGCGCGACGGCGGGCGCCCCCTCCGCAAGCGGGCTCTGTGCCAGGAAAATGTCCAGGAACGGCCCGAACATCAGGACGTAGATGCCGGCGAGCCGGTTCGACACCAGCCCGACGAGGGCCCCGATGGCGCCGTAGGTCAGCCCCGAGACGACCGTCGCGAGGACGAACCACGCGAGCTGGTCGGGGACGTAGGTGAGGGACATGACGGTGACCGCCACGGCGCTCGCGAGCAGCGTCGCGAACCCGAGCAGGCCAAAGCGGGCGAGCAGGATGGTCCGCGGAGCAGCCCCGACGACGACCAGCCGGCTGTCGACGTCGCGGGCGGACTGCATCAGGAACAGCCCCGCGACCCCGCCGATGAGCGCGGCGACCATCGGCGTCATCAGCACCGCGACCATCGGCTTCAGGCCGACGGGCGTCAGCCCCGCGCCGGGGAGGTCGACCGGGACGGTCCGCTCGGGCATGACCCGCGTGAAGAAGACGATGACGTACGCGGGCAGGAAGACCAGCAAGGCGAGCAGGACGGGCGTCCGGGCGTACTCGCGCAGCCCCATCTCGAAGGTGGTCCGCGTCTGACTCATCCCAGGACACCCCCCTCACCGGTGACCAGCGTGTAGACGCCCAGCGCGAGCGCGAACAGGGCCGCGACGTAAACGAACGAGGCGACGATGTTGCCGCTCGCGAGGGCGTCCCCACCGACCGCGCTCTGGAACAGCTTGTGCGGGTAGTGCATCGGCAGAAGCGTCACGAGGACCGAATCGACCTCGAACAGCCCGCTCGACAGCAGTTCGTCGACGTCGGCGAGGAAGATGAGCACCAGCGACCCCTCCAGCTCGCGCGGGAGGACAGCGCCGATGAGCATCCCGACGAGCCCGTAGAGCACGCCGACGAAGGCCAGGACGGCGAACCCGACGCCGGGGTCGGCCACGTCGGTCCGGGTGGTCAGCACGGCCAGCGAGACGGCAGCGGTCAGCAGGCTCGCGGCCACGACCGCGAGCAGCCGGCTCGTGAACAGGACCGAACGGTGAAAGCCACAGACCGCCAGCCGCTCGTCGGCGCTCCTGGCGCTTATCACCTGGAAGAGCCCGATGACCCCCGGCAGGAAGGTGGCGACGAACAGCGTCCCGTTGAGCGCACCCAGCGTCCCCGGCGCGGCGTCCATGTAGGGCAGCCGCGGAAAGGCCCCCATCATCGACCCGTAGCTCGTGACGACGACCGGCGGGAGCACGACCAGCAGCGCGAGGTTGAGCGGCTCCCGGACGAACTCCCGCAGCGTCGCGGAGAGCCCGACCCGCAGGCGGCGGGAGGCGGTCGACATCACCTCACCCCCGCCTCGCCGGCTTGCGTCGAGCCCTCCTCGGTGACGTCTTCGAGGGTGCCGTCGGCGAGTTCGAAGATGCGGTCGAACCGCTCGCGCTCGTTGATCAGGTGGGAGATGATCGCCACCGACGTCCCTCGCTCTTTGAGCTGCTCGGTGAGCTCCCAGAACGCGAGGTAGGTGTCCCAGTCGAAGCCGGTGTAGGGCTCGTCGAGCAGGAGCACGTCGGGGTCGTGCATCAGCGCGACCGCGAGGTTGACCTTCTGGCGGTTCCCGCCGGAGAGGTGGTCGACCCGGTAGTCCAGAAACTCCTCGAACCCGAGCTGGTCGGCCAGGCGGTCCCGGGCGTCCGCGACGGCCTCCCGGTCCATCCCGTAGGCCTCGCCGAACAGCCGGAACGTCTCCCGGACGGTGAGCCGGTCGTACAGGAGTTCCTCCTGTGGACACCAGCCGACCCGCCCGCTCGACTCGACGGTCCCGGCGTCGGCCTCGAGCGCGCCGACGAGGATCTTCATCAGCGTCGACTTCCCCGAGCCGTTCGCGCCCACGATGCCGACCACCTCGCCCGCGCGAACTTCGATGTCGGCGCCGGTCAGCACCTCCACGCGCCGGCGGAAGGGAAGCCGGGAGCCGTAGGCCTTCTCCACCCCCGTCGCCCGCAACACCACTTCGCCGCCCGTCTCGCCGTCGCGGGCCGTCTCCTCTGGGCGGGATGTCCCGTCGGGGCGTTCGTCGGCGATACCACCGTCGGCCGCGACCTCTGATCTAATATTCGGCATTTACCGAATATTCTGAACACAATGATTTATTACTTTCGGCACGTACCGAATATACGATGACCACGGACGACGACCGCGAGAACGAGACCGGCGAGCCGGAGGAGGTCGCGGCCGCCCGGGAGGAGGTGGTCGAGGCGATGGCCCGGGGCGCGGAAGTCTACGGGATCAAGAGCAGCTACGGCCGGCTCTACGGCACGCTGTACTTCGCGGACGGGCCGCTCTCGCTCGACGACCTCGTGGAGCGCAGCGGGTACGCGAAGTCGACGGTGAGCACCGCGATGAGCGCCATGGAGCGGTTCCACCTCGTGCGCCGGCGGTCGATCCCCGGCGAGGGCAAGAAGGCCTACTTCGAGGTCGAGCGGGACCTGTGGTACGCCTTCCAGCAGTTTCTCGACGGGCAGGTCCGCCGCGAGGTCGACGTGATGACCCGGGCGCTGGAGGACGCCGAATCCCGGCTCGAGGCGGCCGAGGGCGAGGCCGCGGAGCACGCCCTCGAGCGGGTCCGCGAACTCCGGGGCGTCTACCGCCGCGGCGAGCAGGCGATCGACCTCCTGACGAGCCAGCGTCTGGAGCGGCTGTCGGAACTGGTCGGGCGGCTCCGGGACGAGTGATACGGATTGCTGTGAGCCAGTACCGGATCGAGCGCACGACAGCGTGCGGCCGTCTCGGTACACAGTCACAGCAACCCGTATGAGAAACTGTTAGGGGGGTGGGCCGCCAGCCGGTGGGTATGACCGACGGTACCGGCGGCGCGGCCGACCCGCAGCGACTCGCCGACCGCGTCCGCGAGGGCGACCTGCGGCTCCACGAACTCGAGGACCACGCCGACCCCGGGACGGCGGCGACGGCCCGCCGCCGGCTGGTCGAGGCCGAGACCGGCGCCGACCTCTCGGCGGTCGGCGAGTACAGCTTCGACCCGGCGGCGACCGAGGGCAACGTCGAGAACCTGATGGGCGGGGCGGGGGTCCCGATGGGGGTCGCCGGCCCCGTTCCCGTCGACGGCGGCGCCGCCGACGGCGAGTACTACCTCCCGATGGCCACCACCGAGGGCGCGCTCGTCGCCAGCGTCAACCGCGGGCTCGGGACCATCCGCGCCGCCGGGGGCGCGACCGCCCGCGTGACCGACTCGGGGATGACCCGCGCGCCCGCCTTCCGGGTCGAGGGCGTCGCCGAGGCTGCCGAGGTCGTCGAGTGGGTCGAGGCAAACGAGGACCGGCTCCGGGAGGCCGCCGAGGCGACCACCAGCCACGGCGAACTGCTGGAGGTGAGTCCCTACGTCGTCGGCGACTCGGTCTTCCTGCGGTTCGTCTACGACACAAAGGACGCGATGGGGATGAACATGGCCACCATCGCGACCCGCGAGGCCGCCGACGTGCTCGAGGCGGAGACGCCCGCCGAACTCGTGGCGCTGTCGGGGAACCTCTGCTCGGACAAGAAACCCGCCGCGGTCAACGCCATCGAGGGCCGGGGCCGGACGGTCACCGCCGACGTCCTCATTCCCCGCGACCTCGTCGAGGAGCGACTGGGGACGACCCCGGAGGCGATGGCCGAAGGAAACTCGCGGAAGAACCACGTCGGCTCGCTGAAGGCCGTCACCCTTGGGGGCAACGCCCACGCCGCCAACACCGTCGCCGCGGTCTTCCTCGCCACCGGCCAGGACGCCGCCCAGGTCGTCGAGGGGGCAAACGCCATCACCACCATGGAGGTCCGCGAGGAGGGGCTGTACGCCAGCATCTCGTTTGCCTCTCTTGAGGTCGGTACGGTCGGCGGCGGGACCGACCTCGCCACCCAGGCCGAGGGGCTCGAGGTCCTGGGGCTGGCCGGCGGCGGCGACCCGCCGGGGAGCAACGCCGACGCGCTCGCAGAGGTGATCGCAGTGGGGGCGCTCGCCGGCGAGATATCGCTGATCGCCGCCTTCTGCTCGCGTCACCTCGCCTCCGCTCACGAGGAACTCGGGCGGTAGCGGTTCAGTGAAGCGGCACCCGCGAGCCGCTCCCGCTCACACCCACTTTCGCGACTCCGCAGCCAGAAAGAGCACGCCCCCGATGACGACCACGAGTCCGACGACGAGCAGCGTCCCGCTGCCCAGCATCGGCCCGACAGCGAGGAAGGTCCACCCCAGGCCCGCCACGCCGTGGGCCATCGCGACCGTCCGCTGGCCCGCCCGGTAGAAGACCACCGCACCGAGGTCGAGCCCGATGGCCAGCGCCACGCCGGCGAGCCCGAACATCGGGATCCGCGCGTCGCCGACCGCGAGGGGGTCGACGACCGGCTCGGCGAGCAACAGCAACCCCGCCAGGCCGACGAAGCCGCCGACGACGTACCGCCCGACACCGGCCGACTCCGGTGACTGCGGCGACTCGGGCGACCCGCTGGGCGAGGGCCACTCGCCGTCGGAGCTCATAGCAGCCGATACCCCCCACCGGCCTCGGTCACCTCGCCGGCCCGGACGAGCTTCTCTAAGGCACGCTCGGCGTACTCGCGGGAGACGCCGTGCTCGGCCGCGTAGGAAGCGACCTCGGCCTCGCTCGGCGCCTCGAGTTCCCGGAGCGCGGCCCGGACGGTCTCCTCGCGGCTCCGGGAGCCCCCGCCGCCGGCCGCGCGGTCGGCTGCCGCCTCCACCTCGCCGGTGTCGACGCCCACGCCCTCCAGGTAGGTCTCGTCGTCGACGCCCGCGTTCTCGAGGTCGTCGTCGAGTTCCGCGAAGGAGCCCACCTCGGCGAAGGCCTCGCTCTCGCCCTGCCGGCTGGCGAGCATCGACGCCCGGACCTCGCGAGCGTGGTCCTCGTCCTCGGTGGTCAGGAACTCCCGGCGGTACTCGTGTTTGCGGGAGGTCCCGCAGCGCGGACACTCGGTGCGCTCGGGGTCGCCCTCCACGATCCACAGCGCCGAACACTCCCCGCAACCGACCACCGCGTACATACCCGGTCATGGGCGTCCGCGTGCATGAATCCGGCGGGCCAGGACGGCGCCCCTCTCTGGAGCCGCCGCCAGGGTAATGTGGATGCTGGCCGAGGCTGGGGGCATGGGCGTGAGACCGTGACCGAGGGGACGACTGCCGGTGCTGGCGGGTGGCCGGGCCCGGCGGACCTCCTCGACGAACCGGCGCGGGAGACCGTCGACGCCGTCGCCGGCGGCGACGCCCGGGGTCCGCTCGCGGTCGTGGGCAGCCCCTTCGCCGGGCGCCGCGCCGTCCTCGACCACCTCGCCGACCGGCTGGACGCGACCCGCGTCCACGTCGGCCCGGCCGGGCCGGACCCCGGTGGGGGGACCGGCGGGATGGAGGCGGACGACCCCGACACCGGGGTCGACCTCCGGGTTCGGACCGGCCCGGACGCCGACGAGCCGGGACGGGAAACCGCCGACGCCATCGCCGACGGGGGCGCGACGGTCGTCTCGGGCTGTCACCACCTCTACACCCGCCGGGTCGGCGGCTTCGAGCCGCTGGACACCTGCCTGGATGCCGTCGCCGGCGCCGACTCGACGGTCGTCACCGGCTGGAACCGGTACGCCTGGACGTATCTCGCTGCGGTCCGGGACCTCGACCGGACGGTCCCGGAGCGCGTCGAGGTCGGCCCGCTGGACGCGGCGGCGCTGTCGGAGCTTCTGCTGGCCCGGTACGACGACATCCCGACCTTCGAGCGCGACGACGACCTCCCGCTTTTCACCCGCCGACAGGTCTCCGTGGCGGGAGTCGACCTGTGGCTGCCGGCGCTGGACAGGGCAGCCCTCGCCGCCCGCCGCGGCGGCGACCCCGACCCCCGCGACGTCGTCTTCGAGCGCCTGGCCGCCGTCTCCGAGGGCAACGTCGGCGTCGCGACGACGCTCTGGGAGCGGGCCCGCGGTTCCGAGGTCCGGCCCAGCGACGTGCCCGACGTCGACCAGCCGGGCCTGGACCGGGAGACGGCCTTCTGTCTGCGGGTCGTCCTCGCGAGCGAGCGCGCCCACCGGGCGGACCTGGCGGCGGTGGTCGGCGACGACACCGAGCGCGCGCTCGGGCGCCTCCGGCGGAACGACCTGGTGACCGTCGACGGTGACTGGGTCGCCCTCTCGCCGGCGGCGGTTCCGACGGCCGTCGCCGAGACCGAACGGGAGCGGATACTGTGAGCGGAGTCGCCGCGGTTTCGGGGGCTGACCCGGTGTTACCTCTCGGCCTCACCGGCCTCCCGGTTGACCTTTCGACGCTGGCCGGCGCGCTCGCGGTGCTCGCGGGCGCGTACGTCGGGGCCCGCATCGTGGCCACGGCCCTGTCGGTCGCTGCGGAGTACAGCGGGAGCCGCCGCATCGGGATCAAGGTCTTCATCCCGGTCGCGAAGTTCGCCATCTACGGGACCGCGGTCTACCTCGTTCTGGGGCCGCTGTTCCGGCTCTCGGCGACCCAGTTGCTCGCCGTCTCCGGACTGCTCGCGGCGGCGCTGGGGTTCGGGCTGCGGGACCTTGCGGCCGGCGTCATCGGCGGGCTCGTCGTCATCGTCGAGAAGCCCTACCGGGTGGGCGACAAGGTGCGCATCGGCGACCACTACGGCGAGGTGACCGACATCAGCCTCCGCGCGACCCGGCTCGTGACCGACGACGACACCGCGGTCGTCGTCCCGAACGCGACCTTCTTCACCGAGAACGTCGCCAACGTCAACAGCGGCGACCCGGAGATGATGGTCGTCACCGAACTCGCGGTCGCGCCCGAGGCCGACATCGAGCGCGCGGTCGACATCGTGGAGGACGCCCTCGTGACGTCGAAGTACGTCTACGTCGACGACGACCACCCCGTCGCTGTCCGCGTGGAAGACGAGGTCTACCACCGGACGGTCAGAGGGAAAGCCTACGTCGCGGACCTGCGCGACGAACTCGCCTTCAGTTCGGACGTGACTCGCCGCGCGCTGGCGGCCTTCGAGGAGGCAGGGGTCGAGACGCCCGAGGTCCCCGACCGGGTGCCCGCCACGGAGTGAGTCCCGACACAACCGTTTTGCGCCCCCTCGCCGAAATCCGGACGTGTTCGAGCGCCGCGACCGCCTGGCCCGCTCGCCGCGCCACGACCTCGCGCTTCAGTGCATCGCGTCGGGGGTCGAGGCCGCCCACCCCGAGCGCGTCGTCCGTGAACGGGTCGCGGTCGACGGCGACACGCTCCGGGTCGCGCGGGGGACGGGCGCCGCCGGGGCCCACGAGGTCGACCTCTCGGCGGTCGACCGCCTCCTTGTCGTCGGTGGGGGGAACGCTGCTGGGACCGCTGCCCGGGCACTCGAAGGGGTGCTCGGCGAGCGTCTTGACGACGGCGTCGTCGTCACTGACGACCCTGCGCCCTGCGACCGCGTCCGGGTCCGCGCAGGCGACCACCCCGTCCCCACGGCGCGCAACGTCGAGGGAACCCGAGAGGTGCTTGAGCTGACCCGGTCGGCCGGCCCGGACGACCTCGTGCTCGCGGTCGTCGCCGGCGGGGGGAGCGCCCTGCTTGCCGCACCGGTCGACGGCATCTCGCTCGCGGACCTGCGGGCGACGACCGAGGGACTGCTGGCAAGCGGCGCGGCCATCGGCGAGGTCAACGCCGTCCGCAAGCACCTCTCGGCGGTCAAGGGCGGCGGGCTGGCCCGGGCGGCCGCGCCCGCGCCCGTCGTCGGGCTCGTGTTCAGCGACGTGGTCGGCAACGACCTCGGGACGGTCGCCAGCGGGCCGACGGCCCCGGACCCGACGACCTACGCCGACGCGCTCGGGGTGCTGGACCGGTACGACGTGGCCGTCACGGAAGCAGTCCGCGAGCACCTCGACGCCGGGAAACGCGGGGAGCGCCCGGAGACGCCGGCCGACCCGGCGGCACTCGGCGACGTCACCAACCGGGTGCTCGCGGACAACCTGACAGCCCTGAAGGCCGCAGCCGACGTCGCTGCGGAGCGGGGGTACACGCCGCTCGTGCTCTCGACGCAGACCCGGGGGGAGGCCCGCGAGGCCGCCAAGACGCACGTCGCGGTCGCTGAGGAGTGCGCCGCGAGCGGCAACCCTGTCGAGCCGCCGGCGGTACTGCTGGCCGGCGGCGAGGTGACCGTCGCCGGCGCCGGTGAAGGGAATTCGGGGCGGGGCGGACCGAACGCGGAGTTCGGGGTGAGCGCGGCGCTGGAGCTGGCCGGTCGCGACCCCGCAACCGGCATCGTGGCCGCGAGCGTCGACACCGACGGCGTCGACGGCCGTTCGGAGGCAGCGGGCGCACTCGTCGACCGCGACACGGCCGAGAACCCGACGGCCGCGCGCGAGGCGCTCGGGACCCACGCGACGGCGCCATACCTCGCCGACCGGGACGCAGCGGTCGTCACGGGGCCGACGGGGACGAACGTCAACGACCTCCGGGTGTTCGTGGTCGGGGAGCACAGACCGGGCGACACCAACCATTAGGGGGTTCGCGCCGACGGACCGGGTATGGAAACGATGGCACCCGCGGACGGCGAGACGGTCGAGGCGGTCGAGGGCGTCCACCTCACACAGCTGGCCGCCGACGAGCGGATGAGCGTCCAGCACTTCCACATCGAATCCGGGGCGACGGTTCCGGAGCACAGCCACCACCACGAGCAGGCCGGGTTCGTCGCCGGCGGCGCGCTCACCTTCTCCGTCGACGGCGAGACCCACGTCGTCGGCACCGGCGAGTCCTTCGTCATCCCCGGCGACGAACCCCACGCCGCGGAGAACCGCGGGGACGTCCCGGTGAGAGGCGTCGACGTCTTCAGCCCGCCGCGGACGGACCCCGACTGGGGCGAGTGAACCGCGGTCTGCAAGGGCAGTTTGCGGGCTCGCTTCCGACGACACCGAAACGCCCGAGTGGCCGGGCGTCGACCCGCCACACATGCCCTCCGTCACGCCCCGCGACAACAGGGAGATGCTTCTCGGCGTCGAACTCACCGTTCTCGGCGGCTTTCTGACCACCTGGGGGCTGGTCGCCTCCTTCATGCCGCTGGTGCTGTTCGGCGTTCCGCTCGTGCTGTTCGGCTTCTGGGTGACCGTCGACACCTACGCGAACGGCGCAGACCCGCGCCGTGACGCCCGCCAGGCTGGCGGTGCCGAGTCCGAGCCGCCGGAGCGCTAACCCGGCGGATCGACCTCGGGAGGGTCGCCGGTGAGCGCTCCGCCGCCGGAGCTGGAGTTCGGTGTGGATGGCCGGTTCGGCAGTCAGCGGCGGGACGGCGGCATTCGCGTCAGGACTCCGCCCGGTCGCGGAGCTTGTACCGCTGGATCTTGCCGCTCGGGTTCTTCGGGAGCTCGTCGACGAACACGTACCGCCGCGGGCGTTTGAACTCGGCGAGTTGCTCTGAGTCGAGGCAGTACCGGTCGAGTTTCTCCTCCAGCCCCTCACGGTCGGCCCCCTCGCTCGGAACGACGTAGGCCGTCACCGCCTCGCCCCACTGGTCGTCGTCGGTGCCCACGACGCCGGCATCTGCCACGAGGTCGCTCTCGTACAGCACCGCCTCGACCTCGGTGGGGTAGATGTTCTCGCCGCCGCTGATGATCATGTCGTCGACCCGGTCGACGAGGTAGATGAACCCGTCCTCGTCTTCGTATCCGAGGTCGCCCGTGAAGAACCAGCCCTCGCGGATCGCGTCGGCAGTCTTCTCGGGACGATTGAGGTAGCCCTCCATCATGCACGGCCCGGTGAGGATGATCTCCCCCTCCTCGCCGGGCGGGACGGTGTCCGCGGGCGTGACCAGGTCGTCCGGGTCCTCGGTGGACGTCGGTTCGACGATCCTGGCGTCGTGGTTCGGGAGCGGCACGCCGACGCTCCCGAGTTTCTCGACGACGTCCTCCGGCTCGATCGCCACCGCGACCGGCCCCATCTCCGTCATCCCGTAGGCCGTGCTCACGACCTCGCCGAACGTGTCGACCAGGTCCTCCAGCAGCGGCCGCGGCATATCCGAGGTCCCGTACCCGATGCTCTCGAGGCTCTCGCCCGCGAAGTCCGTCTCCTCCTTGCTGTCGAGCACCTGCTGCCACGTCCGCGAGGGGAGGCTCATCGACGTGACTCGTTCCTCGTCGACGAGTTCGAGCGCCAGTTCCGGGTCGAAGCCGCTGAGGACCACCGATTTCCCGCCGACGTTGACGCCCGGAAGCAGGCTGCAATTGAGCGCCGCGTTGTGGTAGAGGGGCATCATGATGATCCCGACGCGGTTCCGCGACATCCCACCCATCATCGCCATGTTGTGATAGGTCGCGTTCTCGTGGGTGTGGAGGACGCCCTTCGGCCGGCCCGTCGTTCCGCTCGTGTACATGATCGCCCAGATATCCCCGGGATCGTTCGACGCGGCCGGGGGTGTTTCGACGGCGTCCTCGAGCAGCTCGTGGAACCCGACCGCGTACTCCGGGACCGGATTCGAACCGTCGTCGAAGTACACGAACCGGTCCGCGGTCAGGTTCTCGCGGACGTTCTCGACTGTCCCCCGGACGCTTTCGTCGAAACAGACGACTTCGGCCCCCGAGTCGTCGAAAATATACGCGGCCTCGTCCGGGGCCAACCGGTAGTTGACCGGGCTGAACACCCCTCCTGCACGCGGAATGCCGTAAATCGAGACGACCATCGGGACGGAGTTATGAGACATGACCGAGACGGTATCGCCCTTCGAGACCCCCAGTTCCCGGAGCGCGTTCGCGAACCTCGTCGCCCTCGCGTCCAGTTCCGCGTACTCCAGCCGGACGTCCGCCTCCGGATACACGAGCGCCTCGTCGTCGGGGTATTTCTCCGCGGACCGGGTCAGCGTCTCCGGGACAGTCGGTAGCATGGCGCAACCATCTGTACCGACCGTCTTGTATGTACCCCCGACCCCCCGCCACGCCGGCCACCGCGGGGCCTGTCGGTGCGCCCCGCTCTGACCACGAAACCGTGGTGGACGTGTGACCCGGAGAATTGCCTGCTACATACAGAGGCTGTATGCAACGCGGGGGATCGATAAAACGCGTCTTGTCGGGGACGGGACCTACATCTGGAGTCCGTGTTCTTCACACAGTCGTGGAATACTCTCGAAGTCAACCTCGAACCCGTAGCGCTCGTTGATTGCCTGATACCCGGCCATTTTTTCCTCGTCAGTTGGATCCAGCGGGAACAGTTCGGCAACTTCCTCGAAGAGCCCCGAGAACTCGCCCGGCACGATGATCTCGAGGAGCTGGAGCGGGTCGTCACCGGCGTTCCAGAAGGTGTGCCAGATGTCCCGGTCTTTCACGACGAACTCCCCCGCTGGGACCGTTGAGATTTCGTCGTCGGCGAGAACAGTCATCTCGCCGTCCAGCACGTAGGAGACCTCGTCTTCACGGCTATGGCGGTGCAGCGGCGCGGCGAGCGAGTGGGGTGCGAGCTCGTGTTCCACCACTGCCACACTGGCTTCGTTTTCGTCCGCTGAGACTGCGAGTTTCGCTCCGAGTTGACCTAGTTTGACGTCGTATTTCGCCGGGGGTGTGGCTTGTGAACTCATCACAGGTACTGACGACGAGCGCCAGCATAAACTAGCAATGATCCGTGCTAACTCGGGTGCCAGAGAGGGCCCGAAACGCTTCCATCTCATCGAGATTTGTCAACCGCACAACGTGACGATACCTTTTCTCTGGCCAGTGCAGCGACTGATCCGCGCCCTGTATTCAGCACGGCCGTTTCACCCTCTCACAGCTTGAGAGTCCCAACAGGGCAAAAAACGAGTTACGAGCGCTTCCGGGCGTTCTGGCGGCTCCGCCGTCAGGGGACGAGCGACCCGTTACGCCAGCTGCTCGATATTCTCGACGACGGCGTCGGCGTACTCGGAGGTGGCGAGCTTCTCCCCGCCCTCGATCTGGCGGTGGAGGTCGTAGGTGACCTGCTTCGAGGAGATGGTCGCCTCGCAGGCGTCGCGGACGAGCTGTGCGGCGTCGTCCCAGCCGATGTACTCGAACATGAGCACGCCCGAGAGGATCATCGCGGTGGGGTTGACCTTGTCCTGGCCGGCGTACTTCGGGGCGGAGCCGTGGACCGGCTCGGCCAGGCAGAGCCCGTCGCCGAAGTTCGCGCCCGGCGCGATGCCGAGCCCGCCGATCTGGGCGCCACAGGCGTCGGAGAGGTAGTCGCCGTTGAGGTTCGGCATCGCGAGGACGTCGTACTGTTCGGTCCGGGTGAGGATCTGCTGGAGCATGTTGTCCGCGATGCGGTCGTTGACGACGACGGCGTCCTCGGGAGGCTGCCCGTCGCGCTCCTCCCAGAGGGTGTCCTCGGTGATGACCTCCTCGCCGTACTCCTCTTCGGCGACCTCGTAGCCCCAGTCCCGGAAGGCGCCCTCGGTGAACTTCATGATGTTGCCCTTGTGGACCAGGGTGACCGTGTCCCGGCCGCGTTCCAGCGCGTAGTCGATGGCCTTCCGGACCAGCCGCTTGGTGCCGAACTCGGTGATCGGCTTGACGCCGATCCCGACCGGGCCGTCGTGGATGGTGTCGTCGAAGCCCATCTCCTCCTCGACGAACTCCTTGACCTGCTGGACCTCGTCGGTGCCGGCCTCCCACTCGATGCCGGCGTAGACGTCCTCGGTGTTCTCCCGGAAGGTCACCATGTCCATCTGCTGAGGCTCGGAGACGGGCGACGGGACGCCCTCCAGGTGGTAGGTCGGCCGGACGTTGGCGTATGTGTCCAGAGTCTTCCGGAGCGCGACGTTCAGCGACCGGAATCCCGCACCCACCGGGGTCGTCAGCGGTCCCTTGATCGCGACCCGGAACTCCTTGATCGCTTCGACCGTGTCCTCCGGGAGGTTCTCGTCGTACCGTTCGCGGGCGCTCTCGCCGGCGTAAACCTGCATCCAGCTGACGTCCCGGCCGGTGGCGTTCGCCGCCGCCTCCAGGACCTTCTGTGCCGCCGGGCCGACGTCGGTGCCGATGCCGTCACCGTAGAGGATCGGGATGACCGGCGTGTCGGGTACGTCGAGTTCGTCGTTCTTGGCGTCTACGACCTCGATCGCTTCCCCCTCGTCGGGAACCTCGACCTGTTCGTATGTCATTACGTCGCATTTCAGGGGCCGGGTCTAAATGTATGCCGCTTCCCTGCTAACGGTGATTATTAATCCTGTCATTGGCTGATCTCGGGGCGATTCAGTCGAGGAGCGCGCCGGCCATCGCCCGGAACTCGCGGGGTCCGTTGCGAAGCAACGCCCGCGGGAACCGCTGCCGCGCACCCTCGAACGCCACGGCGAGTGCCGCGTCCGCGTCCTCGAACACGCCCGCCCCGTGCCCCACCAGCACGCGCTCGGGCTCGCAGTCCGCGAACCGCTCCCGCGAGGGAAAGAGTCTGCCGAGCGTCGGGAGTCCCAGCCGCTCCGGGCCGACGGTGAAGGCGTCGTGGGTGCTCAGGTAGTCGGGCACGTACAGCGTCCCGTCCGCCTCGCGGTAGGCGGCGACCTCCCGCCAGGCGTACAGCGGGCGCAGCGGGCGGAGGGCAAAGCCCGCCAGCTCATCCTCGACGCGGTCGACGCGGCAGTCGAGCCGGTCGGGCACCCGGTCGAGCCAGCCGGGGACGGTGACCGGGACGTCGTAGCGGCGGGCGAACCGCGCGGCATCGCGGGCGTGGTAGTCCGAGAGCACCGCGACGCCGGCCACCTCGCCGAGCCCCGCGAGGAGGTCGTCGACGCCCGGCGCGTCCAGCGGGTCGAGCACCCAGACCCCCTCGTCGGTGGACACCGCGTGGCTGACGCGCCGTCCCGCCTCCTCGGGGTGGGCGAGCCAGCCGACGCCGTCTTCCCAGCGGTCGACCTCGCGGTACCGGTCGGAGTCAGTTCGGTCGTATGTCGGGGACACGTCCCCCGACGCGCTCCGGGGGGCGATATCTCTTTTCCTCCGGCGGTCGACGGGCCGGCATGGAGCTACTCGTCCACGGCGGCGCCGGGAGCGAACCCGAGGAGCCCGACCGACGCTGGCGGGACCTGCGGCGGGCCGTCCGGCGCGGACGGAAGCGGGACCGCCCGCTGACGGCGGTTCGGGCCGCCGTCCGCCACCTGGAGTCCGCGCCGCGGTTCAACGCCGGCGTCGGGGGCGCCGTCCAGAGCGACGGCACCGTCCGGACGGACGCGGGTATTATGGGCAGCGACGGGGTCTGTGGCGCGGCCTGCGCGATGCCCGGGGTCGAGCACGCCGTCGAGGTCGCCCGGGTCGTCGCAGAGGAGACCCCGCACGTCTGTGTCGCCGGCGAGCGGGCGGTCGCGCTCGCGGGGGCGTTCGACGTCGGGACCGACCGGGACCTGTGGACCGAGCGCACCCGCGAGCGGTGGCGGGAGGCCGACGTCCCTGCGCCGGCGGGCGGGGACGGCGGAAGCGTCCGGGACCAGCTGGCGGCCGTCCGCGACCGGTTCGGCGGGACGGACACGGTGGGTGCGGTGGCGACCGACGGTGACCGGCTGGCCGCGGCCACCTCGACCGGCGGGCGGTGGTTCGCGCTCGCCGGCCGGGTCGGGGACGTCCCGCAGGTCGGCGCCGGCTTCTACGCGACGGCGCAGGCGGCCGCGAGCGCCACCGGTGAGGGCGAGGCCATCGCCCGCTTCGGCCTGGCGCGGCGGGCCGTGGCGGCGGTCGCCGACGGCGACGACCCCGGCACCGCCGCCGACCGCGTCGTCCGGGGCTTTGCGGCCGAGACCGGCGGCCGCGCGGGCGTCATCGTCGCCGACCGCTCGGGCCGGACCGGCCACGCTCACAACGCCGAGGCGATGGGAACGGCGGGAACCGGGCCGGGGTAGGCGGGCGGAGGCACTCGCCCGGGCCGTGAGAACACGGCGCCCGCCACCACCGGCTTTTTGACGGGGCGGGGAGACCTGCGACCATGCAGGCGCTGGACGACGTCGACCCCGGGCGGGTCGGGCTGGCGGGCTTCGGGCTCCTGCTCGCGCTGGTGGTCGTCTTCGTCGTCTACTCGTTTCTCGGCGTGTTCGTCCTCGGGATCTTCCTCTACTACGCGACCAGGCCGTTTCACCGGCGGTTCGACGCCTACCTGCCGGGGTCGGTCGCCGCGGCACTCTCGCTGCTCGTCCTGGCGGTCCCGGTCGTCGTGCTCGTCGCCTACACCGCCACCGTCGGCTACAGCGAACTCGCAGCGCTCGCGGAGACGACCGGCGTCGACGCGCTGAACGGCGTGGTCCCGTCGGCCAACGTGACCGCGGCCGTCCAGGACCCCGGGTCGCTCTTGACCGACCGGGACCCCGGCCGGCTCGCCGACATCGCCCGGGCCGCGCTCGGCTACCTCGCGCTCGTGTTCTCGTCGGTGTTCGACATCGTCGTCGCCTTCACCATCGCCTTCTATCTCCTGCGGGACGGCGGCCGGCTCCGGGGGCTGCTCGAGAACTACCTCGACCGGCACAGCGACGCCCTCGACGGCGCGGGGCTCGACGACTACTTCGACGCCATCGACGCCGACCTAGAGACGGTCTTTTTCGGCAACATCCTCAACGCCCTCCTGATCGCGGTCATCGGCGCCCTCTCCTACAGCGCGCTCAACGTCTTCGCGCCGGCGGCGTTCGACATCCCCTACCCCGTGCTGGTGGGCATTCTCGCCGGCGCGGCCAGCCTCGTCCCCGTGGTGGGGATGAAGATCGTCTACGTCCCCGTCGTCGCGTACCTGGGTAGCCGGGCGGCGCTGACAGGCGGCGGGTGGAACTTCGTGGTCGCGTTCGCCCTCGTCTCCGTGGTCGTGGTCGACACCGTCCCCGACCTGGCGTTGCGGCCCTGGGTGTCCGGCGGGGACCTGCACCTCGGGACCGTCATGTTCGCGTACATCTTCGGCCCGCTGGTCTTTGGCTGGTACGGCCTCTTTCTCGGGCCGCTCGTGCTCGTGCTCGTCGTTCACTTCTACGACGTCGTGCTGGACATCGGCGCTGAAGCCGACACCCGTGACGACACTGGCGCCGGTGACGGCACCGACGAGGACGCGAGCGGAGTAGATGAGGGGGGCGGAACAACCGAACCGGCAGCCTCCGGTGATACGGCCGACGGCAGCTGATCCCCAGGGTCCGGGAACGTCGGGAACCATTAACCGGGTGGTGGGTGTAGGCCCCCGCATGTACGAACGGATACTGCTCGCGACGGACGGCAGCGACCACACCAGACGGGCGGCCGAGTACGTGCGGACGCTTGCCGACCGGTTCGACGCCGACGTCCACGTCCTCGCGGTGGCCGACGTCGGCAGCGTCTCCGTCGCCTTCGACACCGGCGGTATCGAGCAGGAGGTCATCGAGCGCCTCCAGCGCCAGTGCGAGGAGTGGGCCGAGGAGACCGGCGAGTTCGTCGACGCCGCGGAGACGGCGGTCCGCAGCGGCAAGCCCCGCCAGGAGATCCTCGACTACGCAGCCGAGCACGGCGTCGACCTCCTGGCCATGGGGACCCACGGCCGGACCGGGATCCGCAGGTACGTCATCGGGAGCGTGACCGAGCACGTCCTCCGGCGGGCGGAGGCGCCGGTGCTGACCGCGCGGGCCGACGAGGAGGCAAACGGCGGCGAGATCGACCGGGTGCTGGTTCCGACCGACGGCAGCGGTGCGGCGGAAGCCGCCGTCGACCACGCGGTCGCCGTCGCCGACGCCTGCGGGGCCGCCGTCCGGGTGCTCAGCGTCGTCGACACCCGCGCGCTCGCCGCTCAGTCCGAACTCGCTCCCTCGGATGCGGTGATCGAGAGCCTCGAGGAACGGAGCGAGCACGCCGTCAACGAGGTGGCCGAGCGCTGCGAGGAGGCGGGGCTGTCCGTCGAGACTGTCGTCGCCCGCGGCGCTCCCTCCAGGGCCATCTGCGAGGACGCCGACGAGAGCGGCGCCGACCTGGTCGTTATGGGGACCCACGGACGCAGCGGACTGGACCGCGTGCTGCTCGGAAGCGTCGCCGAACGGACGGTCCGGCACGCGCCCGTTCCCGTGATGGCCGTCCGCGGCGAGGACTCCGGCGGGGAGTAGCCCGTCCGCGGTGGCGAGGCCGGGGGGGAGTGGCCGGATCGAGTGGCTCCGGAGTGGACAAAGGCTTTGCCCGCCACCGCTCAAGGGCGGGTATGAGCGAGGTAGACCTGGAGGCCGAGCAGTACGAGAAACACCGCGAGGCCGGCGAGATACTCGCGACCGTCCGCGCGGAGGCCGTCGAGCGCGTCGAGGTCGGCGCCAGTCACCTCGAGGTCGCCGAGCACGTCGAGGACCGCATCCGCGAGCTCGGCGGCCAGCCCGCCTTCCCCGTCAACGTCAGCATCGACGAGGAGGCAGCCCACGCCACGCCCTCGGCAGGCGACGACAGCACCTTCGGCGAGGAGATGATAAACCTCGACATCGGCGTGGCCGTCGACGGCTGGCTGGCCGACTCCGCCATCACCGTCGACCTCTCCGGGAACGAGGACCTGGTCGAGGCCTCCGCCGAGGCCCTGGAGGCGGCCATCGACCTCGTCGAACCCGGCGTCCAGACCGGCGAACTCGGCGCCGCCATCGAGGAGACCATCGACGGCTACGGCTACAACCCCGTGGTCAACCTCACCGGCCACGGGCTGGGCCACTGGGAGCAACACACCGAACCCAACATCCCCAACCGCGCGGTCTCGCAGGGCGTCGAACTCTCGGTCGGGGACGTGGTCGCCATCGAGCCCTTCGCTACCGACGGCGCCGGCAAGGTCAGCGAGGGCAACGAGGAGGAGATCTTCGCGCTGGAACAGGAGCGGTCGGTCCGGAACCGGCAGGCCCGGCAGGTGCTCGAACAGATCACCGAACAGTTCCGGACACTGCCCTTCGCCACGCGGTGGGTCGACTCCTCGCGGGCGGAGATGGCCCTGCGCCGGCTCAAACGCCAGGACGTCATCCACGGCTATCCCGTCCTCAAGGAGGAGGAGGGGAAGCTGGTCAGCCAGAAAGAACACACCGTCATCGTCACCGAGGACGGCTGTGAAGTGACGACCCGGTGAGCGGGCCCAGCGAGGGGGACTGGTCACTCGCCAGCGAGAGAGCGGCCCGGACTCACAGCGGGGTCAGAAGCGACGGCAGGGCGGTCGGCGCAACGGCGACGACGACCTGTCCGACGCCGGCGAGAACCACGATTGCGCCGGCGGCCGGCTCGAGCCGGCTGCCGAGGCCCGCGAGTCGACCGGCTGCCAGGTCGAGTCCGAACCCCACCGCGAGGGTCACGGCCAGAAGCGGCAGAGCGACGCCGGCGGCGTAGGCCACCACCACGGCGACCGCGACCGGCGGCGAGAGCGCGACTGCCTGGACGACGACCGCCAGAAAGACCGGCAGCACACAGCCGGCAGACGCTCCGGCGTAGCCGGCCCCGAAGAGCACGAACCCCGAGGTACCGGCACGCCGGGCCGGCAGCGCGACCGTCAGCGCGGGACCGCGTCCGGTGAGCAGGCTGGCCCCGAAGGCGACCAGCGCGACACCGACCAGCGGTTCCACGACCGGCAGCAACCGCGAGACCGGCCGGCCGGCGAGCACCGCCGCCCCCGCGAGCCCGCCGAGTGTCACGACGACGCCCACCCCGGCTGCGACGCCGCGCGCGACGATGCCAGCCGCTCGTCGGTCGTCGCCGACGGTACTGGCGTAGTACCCCACGTAGCCCGGGACCAGCGGGAGCGCACACGGCGACAGGAAGGTCAACACGCCGGCGCTGGCCGCGAACGCCAGGTAACTCCCAACCGGGTCGCTCACGAGTACTCACCGCCACCTGCGGCCCGTATCTCGTCGACGATCCGCGCGGCGGTCGTTCGCCCCGCGTGCGACCAGGTCTCGGTGCCGTCGGGCGCGACGACGACAGCCCTCGGGACGCTCGTTGCGCCGTAGCGCCGCGCCAGCGCCGTCCCGTCGTCGGCGGCGACGGTCCAGGTCCCGCCGTGGTCGGCCCACCACGAGGCGACCGCCTCGGTCGAGATACTCAGCCCGACGGGTTCGCTGGTCACCGAGAGGAACTGGACGCCGTCGGGGACCTGCCTGTGGGCCTCGCCGACGGCGGACATCTGCGACGCACAGACGCCACAGGTGGTGGCGAAGAACTCGACGAACGTCACGCGGCCCGGCTCCGGGACGGTCGCCCGGCCCGCCTCGCTCCCGGGGGCGTCGATGGTCTCGACGGTCACCGGCTCCGCCTCGCGTACGTCCTCGCCGGTGAGCGACTCGCCGAGGCCGTTGCATCCGGCAGCCGTCGTCGCGGCGGCGACCGAGGCGAGCAGCTCACGCCGCCGCACGCGGGTCACCTCCGCTTCTCGTTCGCTCTGGCACGCTCACCACGGCTGGAAATGAGGCAGCGGGATCCCCGGCAGGACGACCCCGAGCGCCGCCAGCCCGTGCTGGAGCGGGATGTACCCCAGGACGACGAAGGCGAGTCCGAGGACCCGGTGGAGCCGCTGGCGAGTGCCGACCTCCAGCCCGCTTGCCAGCGTCCCGGTCAGGAAGACCGCGGGGACGGTTCCCAGCCCGAGCGCCGCGAGCGCGGCCGCGCCCCCGACCGCCGAGCCCTGGACGAACGCGTACAGGTACGCCGGGTACAGGAGCGGACAGGGCAGGAGCCCGTGGACCGCGCCGAGCCCGGCGATGCGGTAGTCGCCGACCCACGCGTCGACCCGCGGAACCAGGGTGCCACGGACTGCGGCCGCGACCCGCCCGACCCCGGGGACTGGCACGCGCCGCGTGCCGCTGCCGGCGAGGTAGCTGGCGCCGACGGCGGCGACGACGGCCCCGACGAGGATGCCGGTCGCGGCCCGGACCTCCGTCGCCACGAGGGTCACGTCCCGGAGGCCGACGAAGACGAGCTGGCCGGCCAGCCCGAAGAGCCCGCCGAGCAGGGTATAGCTGGCCGTCCGCCCGAGATTGAACAGCGCGTGCTGCCGGACGGCCTGCGTCGTGAGGACGTCCTCGCGTCCCCCCGCGTCCATCCTGGCGGCGTAGGTCGCGACCAGCGGCCCGCACATCCCGATGCAGTGTGCGCCCCCGAGCAGGCCGACGAGCGCCAGCACCGGGAGGCCGAGTGTCTCCGTGCCGAGGAGGGGATTGGCCGGTGTGCATGTCGCCATCAGTCAGGAGGTGGCCTCCACGACGGTCTCGACGTCCGAGAGGACGCGCTCGTGGTCCGGCCGGTCGGTCCGGTAGGCCCGTTCGACGACCCCGTCCGGATTCCGGAGGAACGTCAGCGAGAGGTGCCGGAAGTCGTAGCCCGGGAGACGCCGGGACTCGCCCGCACCGACCCGCTCGAACGTGATGCCGAGCTTCTCGTCGACCACCGTCTCCGCGCGGGCCGCCGACTCCGGGCGCAGGAACCGCCAGTTCCCCGCCCCCATGTCGATGTTCATTTTGCGGGCGTACTCCCTGAGTAGCTCGGCGTCGTCGCGCTCGGGGTCGAACGTGATCGCCAGGAACGTCACCTCGTCGCCGATACCCCGCTCGAGGGTTCCGTGCTGGACACCCGCCAGCTGGCCGACGAGACGGACACACTCGACGGGACAGCTGGCGAAGAAGCCGGTCACGACCAGCGTCCCATCGATGGCGGTGCTGTCGACCACCTCGTCGGCCAGTGGGTCCGGTAGGCTGAACGCCGGCAGCGCCTCCCCGTGGGCCGGATACGGGAGGTCGCTGCTGTCGAACTGCCGGTCTCGCGGCGGGTCGAGAACAGTCTCACCAGCGGTCGTGCTGTCCCCGAGAACCGTGGTGAGACAGCCGGAACTCGCCGCGGCGACGCCGAGACCAGCCGCAAGGTAGGTTCGTCTCTCCATCGATCGAGGCTCGTCAACTCACGGATGTAAGCCGTCTGGTGCACCCTTCGAAAACTTCCGACAGCCACACCAGACGGCCTATTATTGCCGCCGACCCAGCTTCCGGTATGGACGGTCCGACCACCCCAGTTGACCGACGCAGACTGCTCGCGCTGATCGGTGCCAGTTCCGCTGTCGCCCTGGCGGGCTGTGCCGGCGGGGGCGACGACGGCGACGGCTCGCCTCCGACGGACACGCCGACGCCGAGCGACGTCGTCCCGGAGGAGTACCGGACCGCGGCCAGCCTGAACGACAGACAGCGCGACCCTGATGCGCTCTCGGCCAAGAGCGACGTGAACTATCAGGACGAACCGGACGACGGCCAGCAGTGTTCGGGCTGTGCGTACTACATCCCGGACAGGAACGGCGACGGCGTCGGTGCCTGCTCGATCGTTGAGGGGAACATCGAGCCGAGCGGGTACTGCGTGAGCTACGCCGCACACGAGGAGGGAACCAGTACGGACGGCGACAGCACCGGGGACGGCGAACCGTCGCTCGCGCCCGCCGACGTCCCCGGGGACGCGGAGTGTGCCGTCTGTGGCATGACCGTCGCGAACTTCCCGGAGTGGAACGCCCAGACGGTCCACGAGGACGACACCCGCGAGTTCTTCTGCACCGCCGGCTGTGCGACCACCTACTACGCCGTCACCGACCAGTTCGCCGACACCGATGCGGCTATCGCAGGCCTCTGGGTCAGGGACTTCGACAGCCGGGAGCTGGTCGACGGCACGAGCGCGTCCTACGCGCTCGAGACCGACTCCGACCGCGTCGACGACCCGATGCGGCTGAACCCCGCGCCGTTCGCGACCCGCGAGGACGCCGTTGCCTACGTCGAGGCGGTGGCTCACCTCACCGTCGAGGACATCGTCGAGCTGTCGGCGTTCGACCGAGACCTGGCCGAGCAGTACCGCGGCCGGCTGATCGAGTGACGGGTACCGGAAACGCCGGTGTGCGGGGTGAACACGCCGTCCGGTCCGTCTGTCAGTCGAGGAGCGCGTCGTCGACCAGCCGGGTGAACCGGTCGACCAGACGGTCCGGGGCCGAAGGCGAGACCTCGTCGAGCAGTCGGCGCGTCTCGTCGGGTCGAGTCAGCCTGATGTGGCTCCGGCCGTGTTCGTCGTAACACTTCTCCGCGACACCCGCGTCGACGAGCGTCGAGACGTGCCAGGAGACCGTGCTCCGGGCCACGTCGAGGTCCGTTGCCAGGTCGGCGGCCGACGGCTCCGGCTCCTTGAGCGCGGCGACGATGATGCCCCGGACGGTTTCGCGCCGGAGGAGGGCGATCGTTCGCTGCTCCCAGGGGTCGTACCCCTCCGGGAAGTAGTGGGTACGGTCGCGGACCTTCGCGGTATCGAGCCCCCCCGCACGACGGAGCCGGCGGAGGTGGTACTGCGCCTGCCCGGTCGCGATGCCGAGGTTGCGGGCGAGTTCGTTGAAGTGGACGCCCGGGTTGGATTCGATGTGTCGGCGGATCGCCCGTCTCACCTCGCTCATGGGAGCCACTAGCCGCCTCTCGGTAAAGACACTCGCTGGCGTTCCCAGCTGCTGGGAACGTAGCACTCAGCCGGCCCGCGACGGCGTCCCGGTGCTGTACAGCGCGTACAGGACGAGCGTGGCGACTGCGAAATCCGAGCCGTGCTCGATGAGGTGGTGAACCGGCATCGGAACGATGCCGAGCACCGTCCCGAATCCGATGACCGACCGGGAGACGAGAATCCCGAGCGCGGCCGTCACCAGGAGGTAGACCCTCGTCCGTCGCCGGCGGTAGCCGACCAGCCCGGTCAGAAACAGCGTCGCTGTCCCGAGCGTCGCGAGGACGAGTACGGCGAGGATCGCCGCCGCCTCGGCCCCGCTCACCCAATCGGCCGCGGACGGGAACATATCCGCTCAACACACCTGAGCCGTGAGTGTGTTACGGGTTCCGCCGGAAAGCCCTCGCCTCTGGACCCTTCCCCGCGCTCCAGCCACGGCTGGCAGGGCCCCGGGCGACAGTGGAGCCCGCTACCCGTCCGCGCACGGACCGCTCGAGGCGCCCTGGCACGGCCCAGCGTCGTTCCGGGAGCCCCGGAGCGGCCGCGCTTTCGACGGGGCTACGGGAGCGGACTCACGGCCGTCGCGGAGTCGAGTCTCTCACCGGTCCGCAGGCAAGTCAGGAGTGGTGCCCCCACACCCGTGGGCTGTGCGGCAACCGGAAGGGGTGGCTGGTGTGGGTGAGAGCGGGTACGCGGATGTGGGGCGTGGATGGCACCTACTCGTTGTTCATCCGGGTCGTCGTGGTGGTGCCACAGACGCGACACTCGCTGACGCGGTACGGCTCGCGGGAGAACTCCGCGTTGTCCGGCGTCGTGCTCTCGGTCAGGATCCGGACGTTCACCTCGTGTGGCGTCTCCCGGCCGCAGTCGGAACACGCTTCGGTCATCGTGGTGACCGCGTCGTTCGTGGTTGCCATCCTGCCTGTACCGTGTCCCGGAAGGGGGATAAAAAGGGTCGACCGTTGAGTCCGTTCGGACCGTTTTATCGACGGAGGGGAGCGAGATTGGTCGCCAAGCACCTCAGAAAACTCGAGACAGTTCACAACCGACTCTCAGGGAATATTTCGCCTCATTCCCGATGAACGGCCGATCCCTTTATGTACACCGTCACGCTCGCCGTAGAGGGAAAACGTGCGGTGGGGAGAGCCGAGGGCGTACCGGATCAGAGCGGTCACAGTCGGTCGAGAAAAGCGTCGAAAGCCCCGCTCTCGGGGTGGACATGGCAGTACGTTCCCAGCGCCCGGTGTTCCATGAGTCCGTCCCGCCCGTCGCTGATGCCATCGCCCCGGGCGACGTCGAAGGCAAAGGAGGCATCGGAGCCGACGCTCGCGCTGGAGTAGTGAAACTCGTGGCCACGGAGCCTCCTGCCAGCCGCCGCGGTCAGCGCGCCGGTCCGCGCCCGGAGTTCGACGTGGTCGAGCGCCTGGTACCGGTCGTGCATCCGGACCTCCGTCGGGAGGATGCCCGCCATCTCGTGAGTCTGGCTGTCGGCCGTCGTCAGCGTCTCTGCCATGGCCATCAAGCCGCCACACTCCCCGTACACCGGGAGGCCCTCGGCGGCCCGGTCGGCGAGCCGGTCAAGGGTCGGGCTCCCCGCGAGCGCCTCCGCGTGGAGTTCGGGGTAGCCTCCCGGGAGGTACACCCCGTCGCAGTCGGGCAGCGGGTCGCCGGCAACGGGTGCGAACGTCACCACCTCGGCGCGGTCCCGGAGGCGCTCGACGGTCGCCGGGTAGGAAAAACAGAAGGCGTCGTCCCGGGCGACGGCGACGCGACGTGCCGTCCTCGAGCGGTCGGCACCGACGTCGACGGGCTGGGGGTCTCGAGGCTGGCGGGCGAGTTCCAGCAGCCGGCCGGTCCGGAGGCAGTCGGCAGCGGCGTCGAGCGCCTCGGCGTCGGGGGCGGAGTCCGCGCCCATCTCGAGCCCGAGATGCCGGTCCGGGATATCGAGGTTATCGCAGGGGGGTACGCGACCGAGATACGCGACGCCGTCGGGGAGCGCCTCGCGGACACCACGCTCGTGGCGACCGCCGGCCGTTTGCTGGGCGACCACGCCGGCGACATCGATGTCCCGGCCGGCCCTGGCGGCGTATTCGTGGAAGCCAAGCGCCGTCGCGCCGACGCTCTCCATGCCAGCGCTGGCATCGACGACCAGAACGACGGGGAGGTCGAGCGCCTCCGCGACCATCGCGGTGCTCGCAGCATCACCGTCGTACAGTCCCATCATCCCCTCGACGACGCAGACGTCGCCCTCGCCGCGGTGGTAGTTGCGGACAAGCCCGTCCTTACCCTGGAGCCATGGGTCGAGTGTCCGGGAGGAGCGACCGGTGACAGCCTCGTGGTGGCTGGGGTCGATGAAGTCCGGACCGGCCTTCGCCGGCTGGACCGCCTTCCCCTCCGCCTCGAGGGCGCGGGCGACCGCGAGAGCCGCCACGGTCTTGCCGACGCCCGAGCGCGTGCCACCGAGGACAAGCCCCTTCATGGCCGGGGAGGGCGTGTCGGGCGGCGCAACGCTCGATCGCTCATCCGTCGCCCCCCGTGGCGGCGGCCGGGCCCGGCCCGGATTCTGGCGCCCGGACGACAAGGACCGACAGGTCGGAGAACGCCGTCCCTTCGGGCCCGTCACCGGTGTCGCCTGCGAGGGTTCCCAGAGGAGAGCGCGTCGTCGTCTCTCCCGGCCGGGTCAGCCGCTCGAACACCAGCGCATCGAGCCCCGGGTCGACGCCGCGGTCGAGGGCGTACCTCGCCAGGTCCTCCGGCATCCAGTCGTACGGACGGGGAATGACCAGCAGGTGTCGCCGCCCGGCCGTCCGCACCAGACGGTCGAGCGTCTCGTCGACCGGACCTCGCCGGTGGAGCGAGAGGACCGCCGACCGCTCCAGTGGCGTCCGCGCCCGGCTGGCCGCGACCTGTACCGACGATACCCCCGGTACGACACGAACCGGCCCGTCCACCGACCCTTCGACTTTCTCGAGAAACTGGTACCCCGAGACGTTCGGGTCACCCATCAGCACGGCGACCCCATCGTCCCCCCCGGCAACGCGGTCGCCGAACCGCTCCAGCGCCGCCGCCTCGTCGTCGTATCCGCAGGCGATGACCGTCGCGTCGGTAGCATCACGTGCCAGGTCGACGACCGTCTCGAACCCCACGACGATGTCGGCCTCAGAGAGGAGCCCGCGGGCGCGACCGGTCAGGTGCCCCGGGCCCGGCCCGACGCCGACAGCGTGGGCGGTTACCTCCCCGTGCGGCGGCTCCGGGCTCCGTGCCGCGTTTCCCCCCGGCGTCGATCCCCTCTCAGGCGTTTCTGTCATAGGTTTCCCTCGGTCGCGTCGCAGTCTGTTTCACGCTGCACAAGTCTAGTTTAGATAAGTAAATATTTATTGGACAGGGCTCACACCGGGGACGCATGGACAGGACGGTGTTGGTGGCGGTTGTCGTTCTCACCGCAGCATTCGTGCCCGCGGTGGCAGGTGCACAGACAGCAGACGGTGACTGTTCGTTCCCGGTCGAGCGAACAGACGTGACCGGCACGGAGGTCCGTGTCACAGAGGAACCGACGCGCGTGGTGACGCTGAACCCGAGTGCGGCACAGACGATGTGGGAGATCGGCGCACGGGAGAAGGTCGTCGGCGTCACGAAACACGCGTCGAACCTCGACGGCGCCGCCGCGAAGACGAACATCTCCGGCGCGGGGCAGACGATCAACAACGAGGAAGTCGTCGGGCTCGAGCCCGACCTGGTGCTGGCTCCGAACACGGTCACCAACGACACCGTGGAAAAGCTCCGGGACTCGGGGCTGACGGTCTATCGGTTCCGGGAGGCCGAATCCATCGACGACATCAAGCGAAAGACGGTGATCATCGGGGAGCTGACCGGGGAGTGCGCCGGCGCGGCCGAGACTGTCGAGTGGATGGAGTCGCGGCTCGCGACCGTCGACCAGGCGGTCGAAGGAGCCCAGCAACCCGACGCCATCTACGTCTTCTACAGCTATACCTCCGGACAGAACACGTTCATCCACACCCTCATCGAGCGGGCCGGGGGCGACAACATCGCCGCGGATGCCGGCATCAAGGGGTACAAGCCGGTCAACCAGGAGGTGATCGTCAACCGCAACCCCGAATGGATCCTGCTCAACGATGACTGGGACGAGGTGCCGAACAACGCCGCCTACAACAGCACGACCGCCGTCCGGGAGGACAACGTCCTCGTCATAAACAAAAACCACCTGAACCGGCCCGGGCCACGGGTCGTCTACGCACTGACGACGATGGCCGAGACCTTCCATCCGGAGGCCTACGCAGCCGCGAATACGACCGACACGACGGCCGCGTCGAGTGGGACCGACACGGCGGTCGAGACGGCGACGGAGACGGCAACGGGGACGGCCGGAGACGGACAGTCGACGATGTCCACGCCGGCCGAGCAGACGACGGGTGGCGGCAGTCCGGGCTTCGGTGCCGTCGTTGCACTCCTCGCGCTCGTGGTGCTCACCGCCGGGGCGGTCGGTGCTGGCCGGGAAAGATGACCAGCTCCGACCTGACCGTCGTTTCGACGACCCCGTCGGGGACGGAGATCCTGTTCGAACTCGGGGTCGAGCCCGCGGCGGTCTCTCACGCCTGCGACTGGCCGCCGCGGGCGGCCGAACTTCCGTCGGTCGACAGGTCACGGGTGGACGCCGACCGGAGCAGACAGCGAGACGAGCAGGCGGCCGGCGATGTCTACGACGTCGACGTCGGGCTGTTGCGCGACCTCGCCCCGGACTTGGTCGTCACGCAGTCGGTCTGTGGGGTCTGCGCGGTCGACGAACAGCTGGTCGAGACACACCTGGACGACCTCCCGACGACCCCGCAGGTGCTGCCGCTCTCGGCTGCGGACCTGGAGGGGGTGGCCGGATGTATCCGGGAGGTCGGGAGGGCAGTCGGACGAACCGACCGGGCCGAAGGGATTGTCGACCGCCTCGAGTCGCGCGTAGAGCAGGTCGGCGAGCGCACGGCAGCCGTTACACACCGGCCGAGCGTCGTCGTGCTAGAGTGGATGGACCCGATCCACGCCGCCGCGAACTGGGTGCCGGAACTCGTCTCGGCGGCCGGCGGTCGCTACCCGCTCGCGGAGACAGGACAGCGGTCCCGCGAACTGGCCTGGCAGGAAGTCCGGGCGGTCGACCCGGAGGTGCTTGTGGTGGCGCCGTGCAGTGCCAGCCCCAAGTGGGCCCTCGAGCGGCGCGACGAACTCCGGTCCCGCCCGGGGTGGGATGACCTGCGGGCCGTTGAGGAGGGGCGGGTGTATGCGCTCGACGGACGGTTGTTGAGCAGGTGGACGCCGCGCCTCGCCGACGCGCTCGAACGGCTTGCGGGCATGTTTCACCCCGGGCTCGCCGCCGGGACTGCCGAGGTGCGACCGCTGGCCGACCGAGGGCGGTGAGCGCCCACCGAAGGTGAAGCGTAAGCCGTTGGCCGTACATGCGGGGGCATGGACCAGGTGTTTGCCCCGTGGCGCATCGACTGGGTCGAGCGGTCCGACCGTAACGCGGAGTTCGAGGGGTGTGTCTTCTGTGGGATCCCCGAGCGGGACGCCGACCGGGAGTACAACCTGCTCGCGCGCGGCGAGGACGCCTACATCCTCCTGAACAACTACCCCTACAACCCCGGGCACGCGATGGTCATCCCCCACCACCACACGGGCGACTACCGCGAACTGGACGACGCGGCGCTGCTGGCAAAGGAGCGGCTCGTCCAGCGACTCGTCGACGCGATGGACGACGCCCTCTCCCCAGACGGCTACAACGTCGGCTACAACCTCGGCGGGGCGGCCGCGGGTGGTTCCATCGGCGAGCACCTCCACGCCCACGTCGTCCCCCGCTGGGGCGGGGACACCAACTTCATGCCCGTCGTCGGCGACACGAAGGTGATCGTCGAGGCCGTCGCCGAGACCTACGACCGCCTGCGCGAGGCGCTGGCCACCCAGGAGGGCGTGACCGACCGCGGGGAGGGGGCGCTCCGGGTGGAGCGGTAGTCCGGGGCCAGCCGAACGAAGCGGCTTTGAGCGGGCGGGATGAAGGGGGAGGCGATGTCGCGACGGACCGCGCTCCGGCGGGTCGGCCTCCTCGTCCTGGGGGTCAACGCCGTCCTGTTCGTCGCGAAGGGCGGGGTCTACTTGGAGACCGGGAGCCTCGCGGTCGGCTCCGAGGCCGTCAACAGCCTCGCCGACACCGTCTACAGCCTCGTGGTCGTCGCGGGGCTGTATCTCACCACCCGCCCGCCCGACTTCGAGCACCCCCACGGCCACGAGCGCATCGAGCCCTTCGTCTCGCTGTTCGTCGCGCTGGGCATCTTCGCGGCTGGGGGGGCCGTCCTCTGGCAGGCCGGCTCAGCCGTGCTCGAGGGGAGCGTGACGGTCAGCCGGAGCCCGGCAGCGGTGGCCGTCCTCGCCGGGACCGCGGCCGCGAAGTACCTCCTGTATCGGTACTGCCTGCGGGCCGGCACCGAGAACCGCTCGCCGGCGCTCGTGGCGACGGCGCTGGACAACCGCAACGACATCCTCACCGCCGGCGCGGCGCTGGCCGGCGTCCTCGGCGCCGGCCTCGGGTATCCCGTACTCGACCCGCTCGCTGCGGGGGTCGTCGCCGTCGGCATCCTCTACACTGGCGTCGAGGTCGTCCGGGACAACGTCGACTACCTGGTGGGGGCGGCCCCGCCGGAGGACCTCCGGGCGGAGATCGTCGAGCGCGCGCTCGTCCACGAAGACGTCGAGGGGGTCCACGACGTGATCGCCCACTACGTCGGCCCGGAGATCGACGTCAGCCTCCACGTCGAGGTGTCGGGCGACCGCACCCTCAGGGAGGCCCACGACATCGAGACCGATATCGTCGAGCGGATCGGCGAACTCCCGGAGGTCGACGACGTGTTCGTCCACGTCGACCCCAAGGAACTGGGCGAGTGGAAGGAGGACGCCGATGTCGACCGGCTCGTCCAGGACGACGAAACTGATATATAAAACACCGTGGTCGGTTGTCTCCGCCTGCAACCGTGGCTCCGGATATTATACACCCGGTATCGAAGTGGACCCACGGATGAATTCGGATCTTCCGGGAGAATCCCGAGGGGTGAACAGCCCGGGTCGGGGCGTGTCGGTGCGAACCACCCTCGCGGCGCTGGCCGTCGCCGGCGCCGTCGTTGCGGGGCTGACGCTGCCGGCAGTCGGAACCGCCGCAGCCGACGAGGGCGACGTGCTGGTGGTGCAGCCGACGGTCTCGCCCGCACAGCCGACGACCGACGAGAACTTCACCGTCACGGCGCGGCTGACCAACGTCGCCGAGACCGGCAACGACCGCTACTACGTGGAGTCGGTCGCGGTCCGCAACGGCAGCGACGAGTCGAGTACGCTGTACGGGCGCAACGACGACTTCCAGGCCGTCCTGGCGGGCGAGACGACCGGACAGCCCGTCGAGGTCGACGTCGACGAACCCGGCAACCGGACGCTGTACCTCCACACCGAACTCCAGCTCCAGTCCGGTGAGACGGTCGACGTCGTCCGGCCGCTGTCTCTGGTCGTCCGCGACCGGCATCCGTCGATGTCGCTGACCGCCAGCGGAGTCGGTCCGGCCGGCGAGACACAGCTGAACCTGACCGTCGCCAACGGTCTCGAGACCGACATCAGGGGCCTGACGGTCGACGTGTCCGCGACGAACACGACCGTCGAGGACAACCAGCGGGTCGGGGCGTCACTGACACCCGGCGACGCCCGCACCTTCCGGTTCACCGGGACCGAGACCGTGGCTGGACCGCAGACGGCCACCGTGACACTGTCCTACGCGACCCCGGACGGCGACCAGCGGACGGTCACCCGCGAGCTGTCTGCGGTCGCGCCCGAGCCGGAGGCGGTGGACCCGTCGCTGGACCTCACCGCGGACCCGGTCGGCGTCAGTGGCGAGACGGCGCTGTCGGTGACGGTGGTGAACCCGCGCGAGTCGCCGGTCCGCGCGGCGGCCGTCGAGCTTGAGGCGGACTCGCTTGAGCTCGCGGAGGACCGACAGCTACGGCCGCGGGTCGACGGGGGGAGCGAGGCGACCTACACCTTCGAGACCGGACAGGTAACTCCCGGCGAAAAGACGGTGCAGGCAACCCTGACGTACACGACGGCCGACGGGACGGAACGCCGCGTCACCGAGCAGCTCTCGGCGACCATCGAGCGGGTCGACAACCCCGGGAACGTGAGTCTGACCGGGCTCCGCGTCACACAGCAGAGCGGCCGGCTATCGGTCCGCGGGAGCGCGAGCAACGTCGGCGGGACCAACGTCTCCGGCGTGGTCGTGAGTGTCGCCGACGGCGACGGCGTCGGCCCGGCCCAGTCGGAGGCGCGGTTCTTCGTCGGGAACGTCCCCGGTGGGGACTTCACCTCCTTCGAGGTGAACGGACAGCTCCGGACACCCAACGCGAGCAGCGTGACCATCCCGCTCCGGGTGAGTTACGTCACCGACGGCGTCCGCACCGAGCGAGTCGTCGAGGTTCCCTACCGGCCACAGCCCGACCGGCCCACCAGCCAGCCCGAGGGTGGCGGACCGCCGCTGGTCGCCGTCGGCGCGGCTCTCCTCGCTGTCGGCGGCGTCGCACTCGGCTGGCGGCGGCTCCGGGGGTGAGCGATGGTCGTCAGCACCGTCGACGCGGTCAAGGAGTACGAAAGCGGCGACCGGACGCTGCGGGCACTGAAGGGCGTCTCGCTGTCCATCGACCCCGGCGAGTTCGTCTCCGTCGTCGGGCCCAGCGGGAGCGGCAAGTCGACGCTTCTGAACCTGCTCGGCCTCCTCGACGAGCCGACCGAGGGAACGGTGACGGTCGCGGGGACGGAAGTGTCGGCGCTGTCGACCCGCGAACGGACCGACATCCGCCGCGAGACCGTCGGCTTCGTCTTTCAGGACTTCTACCTGTTGCCGACGCTGACTGCCCGCGAGAACGTCGCCGTCCCTGGGATGGTGAGCGACCGGTCGCGCCTCCTGGAACGGGCTGACGACCTGCTCGCGCGGGTCGGGCTGGATGACCGCCTGACCCACTATCCCGACGAACTCTCCGGCGGGCAGAAACAGCGGGTCGCCATCGCCCGCTCGATGGTCAACGACCCCGACGTTCTCCTGGCTGACGAGCCGACGGGGAACCTCGACCGGGAGACGGGCAGTCGGGTGCTCGACGTGTTCGGTCAGTTCACCGACGAGGGGGTCGCCGTCGTGACCGTTACCCACGACGCGCAGGTCAGCGACTACGCCGACCGGACGGTCGAACTCGTCGACGGCGTGCTGACGCCGGAGGGACGCATATGATAGAGCGGTTTCCGGTGATGGCGCTGTCCTGGCGGAACCTCTCCCGGGCGAAGGCCCGGTCGGCACTTGCCACGCTCGGTATCCTGATCGGCGTCGTCGCCATCGTCTCGCTGGGTATGTTCGGTTCGACGCTGCAGCTTTTCTTCCTGCAGGACGCACAGGACGCACTCCGGACGGTCTCGGTCTCGCCCGGCGAGGACTACGACGGGCAGCGCCTCGACCGCGACGACGTCGCCCGGCTGGAGCAGCTGAGCGGCGACCCGGTCTACCCGGTCAAGCGGAGCGTCGGCGCCGTCGCGTCCGGCAACACGCGGGCGTCGGCCCGGGTGACAGCGATGTCGAATCCGGGAGCGTTCGTCTCCGCGAGGGACGGTACTGTCCCCGACGTCTGGCGGTCCGGGGCGCTCGTCGGGGCTGACCTCGCGGACCAGCTCGATGTCGAGGCTGGCGACGGCATCACCGTCGACGGACAGACGTACCACGTCGTGGCCGTTCTCGAAGAGTCCTCGCAGACGTCCTTCGTCCAGGCCGACAGCAGCGTCCTGCTGCCGCCCCGGCAGGTCGGCGGTGACGGGTTCGACACCGCGTACGTTCGCACGGACAGCCCGAACGAGGCGTTCGAGACTGCCGACCGGCTCCGGGACGAACTCAACAGCGACCGCCGGACCCGCTATCAGGTGTTCGACCTCGAGGCCCAGATCCAGCAGTTCCGCGAGCAGATCGGTGTCATCCAGACGTTCCTGCTGGGCGTGGGGGCGGTCTCGCTGCTGGTCGCGGCGGTCTCGATCCTCAACGTCATGCTGATGAGTGCCATCGAGCGACGCGAGGAGATCGGCGTCCTCAGGGCGGTCGGATACCACCGGCTGGACGTCCTCCGGCTGATGCTGACCGAGGCAGCCCTGCTCGGTGTCGTGGGTGCCGTCGGGGGCGTCGTCGTGAGCGTCGGGCTCGGCATGGTGATCAACGAACTCCTGCTCGGCGACCCGATGGCCTTCACCGAGGGAGCGTTGAGCAACGTCGCCCTGGGTGTGGTATTCGGTGTCGGTGCCGCGCTGCTGAGCGGGCTCTACCCGGCCTGGAAGGCCGCGAACGCCCGGCCGGTGGAGGCGCTGCGGGACTGACACCGCCGCCGTAACTCGGACCGGGACGGAACGCACGTCATTACGGGTGAGGAGCCCGCCACGGTAAAGTGACTCCGAACGCGAGACACGGGAGTGAACCTCCTGTCGTGGCCGGTGCTGGGGTCGCTGTCGGCCGCGCTCGGCTCCGTCTATCTGCTCTCGCGGCTGTACCCCCTCCGCGACCGACCGGGTGCGCGGTGGTTCCTGCTCGTCATCGCCATCCAGACCGTCATGTGTGCGGCCTACGCAGCCGGACTCGCCCTCCCGACCGGGATGGGCGGGCTCCGCTGGCTGCTCGAGGTCCTGACTGTGGGGATGCTGTTCTGGCTGGGCGTCCCCTTCCTCGGGTTCGCGCTGGCCTACACCGGTCGCGGCGACGCGCTCGACTCCTGGTGGTTCCGGCTGTTGCTTGGGCTGGAGGTGCTGACGGCGCTCGTGCTCGTCACCAACCCCTACCACGGCCTGTTCTGGTCGGACTTCCAGGTCCGGGCGGTCTTCGGTGCCACCGGCGCAGTCTACGACTTCGGCCCCTGGGCCTTCGTCGGCGCGGCGCTCAACACCGCTACCGTCGGCGCGGGGACGATGCTTCTGTTCGAGACGGTGCTCAGCTACGGGCCGCTGTACCGCAGGGAGGCGTTCGCGGTCGGCGCGAGCGCGCTCCCGCCGGCCTTCGGGGTGGTGGTCTGGCTGCTCAAGATCGGCCCCGACGCCGCGCTCAACCTCACGCCGGTCCTCTTTCTCCCTCACGTCGCGCTCGACACCTACGCCTTCGTCGGTAACGACATGTTCGAGTACCTCCCCGCGACCCGGCGGGCCGCCGAGCAGTCGGCCATCGACGCGCTCGGGACGCCGGTGGTCGTCCTCGACGAGCGCGGCCGGGTCGTCGACGCCAACGACGCCGCCGGGACGCTGTTCCCCGGCGGCACCGGGACAGCCCGGACCCGCCACGTCGGGGCCGCCCTCGACGCCGAGGTCGACCCCGAGGGTGGCCCACAGCGGCTCTCGCTGTCACGCGGGGGTCGGACCCGGGAGTTCCGTATCACGCCGGCCCGCCTCGAGGACTCGGGCGGCGGCCACGTCGGGTACACGCTCGTCTTCCAGGACGTCACCGAGGCGGTCCGCCGCGAGCAGCGCCTCTCGGTGCTCAACCGCGTCCTCCGGCACAACCTCCGCAACGACCTCTCGGTCGCGATGGGCTACGTCGAGGTGTCGGCCGACCGGGTCGAGGACGAGGCGGTCCGGGAGATGCTGGAGAGCGCGGAGGGGACTCTGGAGGACCTCGTGACCACCGGCGAGAAGGCCCGGCTGGTCGAGGAGACCGTCCGGCGGGCCGGCGCCGACCCCGAGCCCGTCGACCTCGGCGCCCTGGTCGGCGACACCGCCGACGCCCTCGGGAGCGACTACCCGGCGGCGACGGTCACCGTCGACAGCTCCGACGTGACGGTGACGACCAACCGCGCGCTGGTCGCGGCCGTCCTCGAGGAACTCGTCGAGAACGCCTGCGAACACGGCGGCGGGGAGGTGACGGTGAGCGCGAGCCAGGTCCACGGGGATGGCGGCGAGGGCGACCGCGGGGGCGCGACGCTCACAGTCGCGGACTCGGGTCCGGGGATCCCCCAGCAAGAGCTCGAGACGCTCGGCGGCGAGGAGGAGACCGACCTCCGGCACGGCAGCGGGCTCGGCCTGTGGGTCGTCCGCTGGGGGACGGAGCTCCTGGGTGCGGACCTGACCTTCGAGACCGGCGCGGACGGGACGACCGCGACGGTCCGGCTGCCGGACCGGGGAGTCGACGGCGCCGACTGAGCGACGGCGGTCGGTGACTCAGTCGTCCGACCCGCGGAGCCGCTGCAGGCCGGCGGCGCCGAGCAGGCCGAGCGCGGCACCGACTGCGGTGAACCCCGGCGAGCCGCCGCCGGGGGTCGAGCCGCCGGGTGCCCCGCCGGTGGAGCCGCCACCAGTTGCGTCCCCGGTAGCGTCGGTGGCCCGCTGTCGGGCCGTCGCCCCGGTGAGCACGTGGAGCCCGAACGTCCCGTCAGTCGAGTTCGTGTTGACGAACAGCGTCCCGCCGGCGACCAGCACCGAGCTGCCGAACACCGAGGGCGTCTGCCCGGTCCGGGTCTGCTCGCCGAGCTCGACCGTCCACAGCCGGTCGCCCGAGGCGGCGTCGAAGCCGTGGACCGCCTCGTCCCGTTCGGCGGAGCCGTCCTCCTCGACGCCGCCGACGAAGTACGTGTTCGCGGCGTAGACGACGCCGCCGGCAACGGCGGGCGGGCTGACGAACCCCCGGGTTCGCCTGCGCCACCGCCTGTCGCCGGTGGCTGCGTCGAGGGCGTAGAGACGGTAGTCGTTGCACCCGACGTAGACGGTTCCCGCGGCTCCCGCGACACCGCTCCCGGATGGGAGGACCGCCAGGCCCCGGGCGCGGCTCCCGAGGCCGGCGGTCCAGCGCTCGCGGCCGCTTACGGCGTCGATGGCGTGGACGGCGTGGGAACCGCTGCCGACGTAGACCGTCCCGTCGGCAACGGTCGGTCGGGTCGGCGGGTACGACTCCCGTTCGAACCGCCACCGCTCCCGACCCTCGCCGTCGAGGCCGGCGGCCCACAGCACCGGGTCCTGGCGGTCAGTCCCGTAATGGCGCGTCCCGGTGGCGAGGAGCCCCCCTTCGACGGCAGCGATCCCCTCGACGGCCCCTCCCGGCCGGCGGTTCCACCGCACCTCGCCGGTGGCGGCGTCGAGCGCCGCCAGGCCGCCGTCGCCGGCCACGAGCAGGCGCCCGCCCGCGACCTGGACGTCGTTTGCCAGCCAGTCGGTGACCTGTGCTCGCCGGCGCCACCGCGGCTCCCCGCTCGCGGCGTCGAGACAAACGACGTCACCGGCCTCGGTCGTGAGGTAGACGGCGTCGGCGGTGGCGGTCACCGCGACACCCGCCGGGCCGGTCCACAGGTGTCGGCCGGTCGCCGCGTCGAGCGCGACCGTCCGGTCGGGACTGCCCAGCGAGACGACGAGCCGCCCGCCGGCCAGCACCGGTGCCCACGTGAAGTCGCGGAAGGCGACCGTCCCGCTCTTGCGGACGTCCTCGACGGGGCCGACCGTCGCGGGGTTGTGCCGGGTGTTCGCCGCGTCGAACCCCCGTGACGGCCACGCCGCTGTCGGCGCGGCAGCCAGCCACTCCCCTTCGGGTGCCGGCTCGGGGGTCGGGGTCGGCGTCGGCGCGGGGGTCCGCGTGGGGACGCTCCCGACCGCGACCGCTCCTCTCATGCCCAGCGCCCGGTGTGGCGCACAGTAGTACGGATAGACTCCCTCCTCCTCGAAGGTGTACTCGAAGTTGACTCCCGGCTCCGAGACCACGTCGCCCGAGTCGAAGCGCCCGTCCTCGGCGACGACGCTGTGTGTGCCACTGCCGGTCCACTCCCACCGGACGGTCGCGCCGGGGTCGACCCGGACCGCCGGCGGACCGAAGCCGTAGGGGCCGCCGTTTGCCTCGACGCCGACGCTCACTGTGACGTCGGCCCGTCCGCGCATGTCGGCGGTCGTCCCGTCGTAGTTGCCGACGCCGTCGAGCCAGCCGCCGTAGTCGGGTTCGGCCGCGCCCCCGCCTGCTCCGCCGCCGGCCTGTGCGGCCGCCGTGCCGGACGGGAGCGCTGTCCACCCCAGCGCCCCCGCGGCGAGTCCCAGGGCAGTCCGGCGGTCGACCGAGCGTTCCATGCCTGGACGTGTCCGAACGGCGGCATAAAACTGGCCACTTGGGTGCGCCGTCGTGCGGTCCGGAGTGTGCACTCCCGTGCTCGATGTCCAGTCCCGGCGTGTCGACGGCTCAGACCAGCTCGCCCAGCGCGTACACCGTGTTGTGGCCCGTAATTTCGACGGTCACGAAGTCGCCGAGCTCCACACCCCGCGACTCGGCGCCGGGGATAGCGACCTGCCGGTAGGCCGAATCGTAGCCGACCATCGAGTCGTCGGTGCCGTCCTCGACGACCAGCACCTCGCTCTCCCGGCCGACCATTCCCTCGTGGGCCGCGCCGACGACGTCCATCTTCACCTCGACCATCTCGGAGGAGCGGTCCTTCTTCGTCTGGCCGCCCAGCCCCTTCATGTCGGCGGCGTCGGTGCCGGGGCGCTTCGAGAAGCGGGTGACGTTGACCTTCTCCGGGCGGGTCTCCCGCAGCAGGGCGAGGCTCTGCTCGTGGTCGCGGTCGGTCTCCGTGGGGAAGCCGACGATGAAATCGGTCGAGAGCGTCCAGTACTCCAGGTTCTCGTCGAAGGTCTCGACGACCTCGACGTACTCCCGGACGGCGTGCTGGCGGCGCATCTCCCGCAACACGTCGTCGCTGCCGGACTGGACCGGCGCGTGCAGGAAGTTGTACAGCTTCTCGTTGTCCGCGAACACCCCGGCCAGCTCCTCCCGCACCCCGTGGACGCCGGCGGGGTTGGCCATCCCCACCCGGACGCGGAAGTCGCCGTCGATATCGCAAATCCGGTCGAGCAGTTCGGGCAGGAGACTCTCGCCCTGGTTGCGGTCCCAGCCGTAGACGCCGGTGTCCTGGCCCGTCACGCGGAGCTCCTTCGCGCCGGCGTGGACGAGCGACCGGGCCTTCTCGACGTTCTCATCGACCGTGGGGGAGTCGATCCGGCCGGTCGCCTGCTTGGTGATGCAGTACGAGCAGTCGCTCATGCACCCGCGCGCGATGGGGAGGATGCCGACCACGCCGTCGAGCACGGGGTCGGTGTCACCGGTGACCGTCGGGCACTCCCCGTTGAGGACGTACTCGGGGACGTCGTCCCAGTGGAGGAGTTCGGCGTCGACGCCAGCCTCCTCGAAGGCTTCGCCCTGGGCCAGCGCCATACATCCCGTGACCACGAGGTCGGCGGGGGTCTCGGCGTCGAGTTCGCGGGCCCGGGCGAGCATGTTGTGCTCGGTCTTCTCGAGGACCGTACAGGTGTTGAGGATGGCCACGTCGGCGGCCCCGGGGTCCGGCGCGGGCCGGTGGCCGCCCTCCCGGAGCGCCCGCTCGATCTCGCGGGCCTCACCCCTGTTGGAGGTGCACCCGTAGGTCTCGATGTGGTACCGGGCCATATCACGACCTGGGTGTCCGCGGGCAAAAGCGCGACGGACCGCGACGGGCGAGCTCCGGGTGCCGTGAGACGGGGAGGGAACCACCCTGCCGACGGTAGCGTTAACACGCTCGCTGCCCGTGTAGGGGTGTGCGCATCCGTCCCTCCGGGACCGTGCGGGTGACGGCGCTCGGCGTCGCAGTGTTCGCCTCGGGGGTCTCCAGCATGGGGCTGGAGATCCTCGCCGGCCGGCTGCTCGCGCCCACCTTCGGCAGCAGCGTCTTCACCTGGGGGTCGGTGATCGGCGTCTTTCTCGCGGCGCTGGCGGCCGGCTACTGGCTGGCCGGCCGGCGGGCCGCCGAGGGTGCCAGCCGTGGGGCGCTGTCCTCCCTGCTGTTGCTCGCCGCCGCCTACGTCGCGCTGGTCATGGTCGGCGCCCAGCCGCTGGTGGGGTGGCTCGCCGCGCTTCCGGTCCCGGACCGCTTCGCGCCGCTGTTGCCGGTGACAGTCCTCTTCGGCCCGCCGACTGTCCTGCTGGGCTTCATCAGCCCCTACGGCGCGGAACTGATGGACAGCGACGGCCCGGGCGACGCCTCCGGCCACGTCTACGCGCTGGGGACCGCCGGCTCGCTGGTCGGCGCCTTCGGAACCACCTTCCTGCTGTTGCCCGAACTGGGGATCGCCGGGACGGAACTGGTCTGCGGGCTCGTCTTGGTCGGGGCGGCAGCCCTGCTGACGGCCCGGCGGGGGGGCGAGGACCCGGCCGCCGACCGGACCGGTCGCTACGGCCGCGCGCTCTCGCGGGCGCTGCCGGTCGCGCTGCTTCTCGTCGTCGCCTTCGCCTTCGTCGGTGCGACGCCAGTGGGCGGGGCCGTCATCCACCAGACCCAGACGGAGTACCAGCAACTCCAGGTCACCCAGGAGGGGGATATCCGGACGCTGTACCTCGACGGCGCGCCACACAGCGCGATGGACGTCACGGAGCCCGACCGGTACGTCTTCGAGTACACCCGCTACTTCCACCTGCCCCACCTGATACGCGACGAGCCCGATGTCGAGCGGGTGCTGTTCGTCGGCGGCGGCGGCTTCTCCGGCCCCAAGCGCTACCTCAGCGAGTACCCCGACGCGACCGTCGACGTCGTCGAACTCGACCCGGCGGTCGTGCGGGTCGCCCGGGAGTACTTCGCGGTCCCGGACTCGCCGCGGCTGACCGTCCACACGATGGACGGCCGGCGGTTCCTCCGGGAGACCGAGCGCACCTACGACGTCGTCGTGCTCGACGCCTACCGGGCCGACGAGGTGCCCTATCACCTCACCACCGTCGAGTTCATGCGCCTGGTCGAGGACCGCCTCGCGGACGACGGCGCCGTGGTCGCGAACCTCATCTCCGCGACCGAGGGGTCGGCCTCGACGTTCTACCGCGCGGAGTACCGGACCATGGACTGGGCCTTCGGCCAGGTGTACAGCTTCCCCACGAGCGACACCGGCGCGCTGCAGAACATCGAACTCGTCGCCACCAAGACCGACCGGAGGGTCACGCAGGCGACGCTGCGCGAGCGCAACCGCGCCCGCGACGTCGGGCTGGACCTCGCCGACGCCGTCGACAACTACCGGGTCGATGTCCCCGTCCGGGACGCGCCACTACTCCGTGACGGCGACGGGACTGCCGCCGACCTGGTGGCCAGCCAGGTCGACCGCCGGTACGTCGTCGAGCGGACAAACGGGAGCGCCGTCGCGTCGGGACCGGACACTTCCTCGCCGTCGCTCGCCGCACCGTAGCCCTGGGCAGTCACTCCGCGCCGGCGTCCGCACCGTCCTCGGGGGCGCCGACGCTGTCCAGGTACTCCCGGACGATAACGTCGCCGCTGGAGGCGCCGATCCGCTCGGCGCCGGCCTCGAACATCGCTTGCGCCTCCGCCCAGGAGCCGACGCCGCCGCTTGCCTTCACCGGGAGGTACTCGCTCATCACCTCGACGTCGGCGACGGTCGCCCCGCCCTCCGAGAAGCCGGTCGCGGTCTTCACGAAGTCGGCGCCGGCGTCGCGGGCGGCCGCACAGGCCCGCCTGAGCTCCCCCTCCTCGAGCAGCGGCGCCTCGACGATGACCTTCACCGGGACCTCGACCGCGTCGACGACCACCTCGACGTCGGCCTCGGTTGCCCCGTCCTCGCCGGCCAGCAGGGGACCGAGCGCGGCCACCATGTCGACCTCGCTGGCGCCGTCGGCCACCGCCCGTTCGGCCTCCGTCGCCTTGACCGCGGGCTGGTGGTTGCCGTGCGGGAAGCCGACGACGGTCACGACCTCGACGTCGGGGGCTGCCCCGACGGCTGTCGGGACGTACCGCGGCGGGACGCAGGCTCGCATCCCGAGGTCGGCGGCGGTCTCGACCACCTCGCGGACGTCCGCGGCGGTCGTCGTCGGCCCGAGGACGGTGTGTTCGATGCGTGCGGGGACGTCTGACTCGTCCATGACCGCCCCGACGGCCGGGGACGCCAAAACTCCCGGTGGCGGACGACGGGCCGGCCACCCCGACAGGCCGACGGCAGCCCGGTGCCCTCAGCCGGGTGACCGACAGGGTTTTGCGGCCGCCGTATCACACATCCGATATGCAGGTCCCGTTCAGCGGGTTCGAGGTGCCCTCGCTGCTGTACCTCGTCGTGTTGCTGGCCGGGCTGGTGACGGTCGCCGCGCTGCTGTACGTGACCCGCCCGCCGGTCACCCAGCGGACCGTGCTGGCGTTCGCCCCCTGGGTCGCCAGCGGGGCGGCCCTGCACGTGTTCTACCAGCTCGGCTCCCGTCCCGGACAGCAGGTCTATCCCGGGTGGGCCGAGCCGCTCTTTGCCGCCCCCGCGGTCTACGTCACTACCTTCGTCGTCATGGGGGTGGTCTGGCTGGCGTCGATGGTACTCGGCACGGCCCGGGGGGGCGAACGGCTCGCGACGCGGTATCTCGGGGTCGTGGGTACCGGTGTGCTGCTGGCGCTGGTCGGGTTGCTCGTCTGGCAGGCGCTGGGGCCGGCGCTCTCCCCGCAACCGGTCGCACCGCTCCTGACGCTCATCGGAACCGCCGCGCTGACCTTCGTCGTCTACATGCTCATCGGGACCTGGCGGACGTGGGTGCTCGCCGAGGCCCGCCTGGTCGGGGGGCTTGTGCTTTTCGCCCACCTGCTCGACGGCATCTCGACGGCCGTCGCCGTCGACGTGTTCGGGACGACCGAGCGCTCGCTGCTCCCGGCGCAGATCATGGAGTTCGCCGGAACGCTGCCGACCGAACCCTACCTCGGCACCGGCTGGCTGTTCGTGGTCGTGAAGCTCGCCGTCGCCTCGCTGATCGTCGTCGCCTTCGCCGACTACGTCCGCGAGGAGCCCGTCCGCGGGAACCTCCTCTTTGCCGTCATCATCGCCGTCGGGCTCGGCCCGGCGATGAACAACCTCTTCATCACCTTCCTCGGGGTCTGAGCGCGGGCTGAACGCCGCCCGCGCCACGCCGCAGTGTGGGCCCCGGGCCACGAGCACGGGACGGCCGACTTTTAGTGACGCCGCACGAACCCCGGTCATGGCGAAACAGCCACACCTGCTTGTCGAGGACGGCGAGCTGGCCGACGTCGCGCTCGTCCCGGGGGACCCCGGCCGGGTCGACCGGATCGCCGGCCACTGCGCCGACGCCGAGACCGTGTCGCACAACCGCGAGTACAAGGTCGTCAACGCCACGTACAAGGGGCGGCCGGTGACGGTCTGCTCGACGGGGATCGGCGCCCCCTCGACGGCCATCGCGGTCGAGGAGATGGCGGCGGTCGGCGTCGAGCGGTTCGTCCGCGTCGGGACCTGCGGCGCCCTCCAGGCTGGTGTCGAGGTCGGTGACATGGTGGTCGCCAACGGTGCGGCGAAAGAGGAGGGAACCACGAAACGGTACGAGGCCGCCGAGGTTCCGGCCGTCCCCGACTTCGAGACGCTGGCGGCGCTGGTCGAGGCCGCCGAGGACAACGGCGAGACCGTCGAGGTCGGCCCCGTCGCCACGGACGACGCCTTCTACGCCGAGACCGACGAGTACGTCGCCGAGTGGGAGGACGCGGGGCTCGCGGCCGTCGAGATGGAGGCTGCGGCCATCTTCACACTCGCCCGCCGGAAGGGGCTGGGGGCGGGCGCCATCTGCACCGTCGACGGCAACCTCGTCACCGGCACCCAGAAGGGCGAAACCGACGAGGACGAGCTGCCCGAGAAGGCAAAGAACAACGTCGGCCGCGCTATCGAGACCGCGCTGGAGGCGACCACGCGGCTGTGACGGACAGCTTTAGGCCGCTCGCGCACCCCGTCGGGGCATGGAGATCGCAGTCACCGGCGGGCGCGGGCAGACGGGACGGTGGGTCGTCGACCGCCTCGCCGCCGACCACGATGTCACCTGTCTCGACCGGGCGCTCCCGGAGGAGGGCCACCCGGCCGTCGACTACCGCGCGCTTGACCTGACCGACGCCGGCGGCGTCTTCGACGCCGTCACCGCCATAGAGCCCGACGCCGTCGTCCACTGGGCGGCCATCCCCGTCGCCGGCCAGCACCCCGGCGTCGACCTCTACCGCAACAACACGCTCGCGGCCCACGCGGTGCTCTCGGCGGCCGGCCGCGTGGGTGCGCGCGTGGTACAGGCCTCCTCCGACGGCGCCTACGGCTTCTTCTTCGCCGAGGAGACCCCGCTGCCGGAGTCGCTGCCGGTCACCGAGGAGCATCCCCTTCGACCGGAGGACCCCTACGGCCTCTCGAAGGTCGTCACCGAGGAAGTCGGGAAGACTGTGGCCCGCCGGGACGGCGTCCCAGTCCTCTCGCTGCGGCCGACGTGGATCCAGGAGCCCGGCGTCTACCCCTGCCGGGACCCCGACTACGTCGACGACCTCGCGGCAGGGGCGGGCAACTTCTGGTCGTACGTCGACGTCCGGGACGTGGTCGACATGGTCGAGGCGGCGCTGGCAGCAGACGTCACGGGACACGAGGCCTTCAACTGCGCCGGCCCGGACAACGCGCTCGGCCGCCCCCTTCGGGAGCTGGTGGCGGAATTCTACGGCGACCTGCCCGCCGACTGTACGGTGGAGGGCGACGCCTCGGTCTACGACCTCACAAAGGCCCGGGAGCTGCTGGGGTGGGAGCCCACCCGGTCCTGGCGCGAGGCCGCCGACGAGACGGTCCCGGCGCCGCAGGTCTGATCACTCCTCCCCGTCGTAGGGCTCGCCCAGCGCCGACGGCACGCGGGTCCGCCGGACCAGCGTGATGGTCACGAGGACGACCACGAACGGGAGGATCCCGAACAGCTCCGACGGGATGTCGAGTGCGCCGATCTGCTGGAGGCGCAACTGCAGGGAGTCGAAGCCGGCAAACAGCATCGCGCCGCCGACGGCGGCAAAGGGGTTGTAGTTGCCGAAGAGGTAGGCGACGATGCCGAGAAAGCCCCGGCCGCCGATGCTGGTCTGGCCGACGGCGACGAACGTTCCTAACTGTCCGACCGTGAACCCCGCGCCGCCGATCCCGGCCAGCACACCCGAGACGAGGACGCCGGCGTACCGCACCCGGGAGACGCTGACGCCTGCGGTGTCCAGCGCCTTCGGATTCTCGCCGGCGGCCCGGATGCGCCGCCCCAGCCGCGTGTACCGCAGCGCGTACCACGCCAGCGGTGTCGCGAGGAGCATCATGTAGACGACCGGCGAGGCGTCGAACAGGACCGGCCCGACGACGGGGACCTGTGAGAGCAGCGGTATCGGCCACGTCCCCAGCGTGCCGATCGTCGGGCTGGAGCTGTCGAACAGAGTCAGCGTGATGAAGGGGGCCAGCCCCAGCGCGACCAGCCACACCGCCAGTCCGGCGATGACCTGGTTCGACCGGTACCGGACGGTGAGGACGGCGAACACCCCCGCGACGAGCACGCTCACGAGGACGCCGGCGACGAAGGCGAGCCACAGTGCCGTCGGCCCGGTGACGCCTGCCCACGGGAGCCGCCGGGCGACGATGACGCTCGTCAGCGCGGAGACGATGAGAAACCCCTCGATGCCGATGTTGATGACGCCAGCCCGTTCGGCGAAGATGCCCCCGAGCGCGGCGAAGGCGATGGGGACGGTCAGGCGCAACACGGAGCTCGCGTACCCGACGTCCAGCACGGCCCCGAGCATCCGGCCGGGGACCGACTCGGCGGGCACGGCCAGCCGCAGGGCCGCGAGCACAGTTAAGACGGCGGCGGCACCGAACACCCACCGCCGGGCGGTCCGCGTGGCGCTCATCCGGCCTCCCCCCCTGCGGGCCGGAGCCGGCCCCGACGCCGGAGGTACCGGCCGGCGATGCGGAACAGCTCCGGCGTCGCCACCAGCAGGATGACCAGCCCGCGGAGCACCTCGACCAGGTCACGCGGGATGCCGAGCTGGAAGTTGATCGCCAGCCCGCCGCTCTGGAGCGCGCCGAACAGCACCCCCGACGGCACCAGCGCGAGGGGGTTGTTGCCAGCGAGCACGGAGACGGCGATCCCGTCAAAGCCCAGCGCCGGGATGCCGGTCTGCCACCGCCCCACCACCATCATCACGTACAGCGCGCCGCCGAGGCCGGCGACGGCGCCGGCGATGGTCATCGACAGCACCGTCGTCCGGGCGGCGTCGACGCCGCCGAAGACGGCCGCGGCCCGCTGGCGGCCCAGCACCCGGATGTCGTACCCCAGCGTCGTCCGGTTGAGCAGCCACCAGAACCCGACGACCAGCGCGAGCGTCGCCGCCAGCACCGCCACCGAAAAGCGCGCCCCCGTGGGGAACAGCCACGGCCGCAGCACCGCGGCCTCGGGGATCGAGCGGCTGACCGTCCCCTGGATGCCCGGGTCGTTGAAAAAGCGCTTGACGAGGACGATCGCGACCGCCGTGGCGATGAAGTTCAGGAGTAGCGTCGAGATGACCTCGTTGGTGCCGTAGCGGGCCTTCAGCACGCCCGGCAACAGCCCGTACAGCCCCCCCGCGAGGGCGCCGGCGACCAGCCCCGCCGGGACCAGCACCGCCGTCGCGAGCAGGCCCCCGCCGGACACCAGGGGGCCGAGCCACAGCAGCGTGACTGTCGTGCCAAGCGCCGCGAGAACGAACTGCCCCTGTGCCCCGATGTTGAAGAGGCCGGCGCGGTACGGGATGGCGAAGGCGAGCCCGGTGAACACGAGCAGCGTCATCCGCTGGAGGGTCAGCGCCTGGTTGAGCTGGGTGCCGAAGGCGCCCTGGTACATTGCGGCGTACACCTCCACCGGGTCGAAACAGAAGCTCGTCCCGAACAGGAACAGGGTGGGCTCGCGACAGCTGGCGATGTACCCGGACCCGAGCACCACGAACCCGCCCAGCACCAGCGCGGCGACCACGGCCGCGACGCTGACCAGCGCCCGCTCGAGCCCGGACAGCCCCGCTGCCCGCCGGAGCAGGCGGCTCAGCCACGCCGGGAGCCTGCTCATCGTCCGGCCTCCGCCAGCCCCTCGGGGCGCTCGCCGGCCATCAACAGCCCCAGTTGCTCCTCGGTCACGGCGTCGGGGTCGACCACGTCGACGAACTCGCCCTCGTACATCACGGCGATACGGTCCGAGAGCCCGACCACCTCGTCGAGCGACGCCGAGACGACGAGGACGGGGACACCACGGTCGCGCACCGCGAGCAGCTGCTCGTGGATGAACTCCTTGCTCCCGATGTCGACCCCGCGGGTCGGGTGAGCGGCGACGACCACGTCCGGGTCACGGGACAGCTCCCGGCCGACGACGAATTTCTGCTGGTTGCCGCCCGAGAGCGACCGCGCGGTCGCGTCGGGGTCCGGCGGCCGCACGTCGTACTCCTCGATGATCGCCGCGGCGTGGTCGCGGGCGGCCGCCCAGTCGATGCTGCCCCGGTTCCCGAACGGCGCGCGGTGCTGGCTGCCCAGGATGGCGTTTGCCACGAGGTCGAAATCGAGCACGAGCGCCTCCTCCTGGCGGTCGCTCGGGACGTGTGCCAGCCCCCGGGAGAGCCGCTCCCGGCGGGAGAGCCCGGTGACGTCCTCCCCGCCGAACCGGACCGCGCCCGCCTCGGCCTCGCGGACGCCCGTGACGGCCTCGACCAGCGGCCCCTGGCCGTTGCCGTCCACCCCCGCGATACCGACGACCTCCCCCTCGTGCACGTCGATGTCGACCCCGTGGACCGCCCGTTCGCCCCGGTCGTCCTCGACGGTCAGCCCCTCGACGGCCAGTCCGACGTCGCCGCCCGTCCCGCCGCGGGCCGCGCGCTCGACCTCGAGCAACACCTCCCGGCCGACCATCATCTCCGCCAGCTCCTCCCGGCTGGTGTCCGCGGCGTCGACGGTGTCGACGCGTCGCCCGTCCCGGAGGACGGTTATCCCGTCGGCGGCGGTCAGCGCCTCGCCCAGCTTGTGCGTGATGAAGATTATCGTCCCGCCCTGTGCGGTCAGTTGCTCGAAAATGCCGAACAGCTCCTCGACTTCCTGGGGGGTGAGCACGGCCGTCGGCTCGTCGAAAATGAAGACGTCGGCCCCCCGGAAGAGGGTCTTGAGCACTTCGACCCGCTGGCGGGCGCCCATGCTGAGTTGCTCGACCGGCGTGTCCAGGTCCCCGGCCAGCCCGAGCCCGTAGCGCTCGCTCAGCTCGCGGACCTCGCGGTCGATGCGGGCGTCGTCGGTCTTCAGCCCGCCGTGGGTGACCGGCTCCCAGCCGAGCGCGATGTTCTCGCGGACGGTCATCGGCTCGACCAGCATGAAGTGCTGGTGGATCATCCCGACGCCGGCCGCGATGGCGTCCTGCGGGGAGTCGAACTCGACGGCGTCGCCGTCCACCCGGACCTCGCCGGCGGTCGGCTCGTAGAGGCCGTAGAGGACGTTCATCAGCGTGGTCTTGCCGGCGCCGTTCTCGCCCAGCAGGGCGTGGACTGTGCCGCGCTCGACGGTCATGTCGACGTCGTCGTTCGCGACGACGTCGCCGAACCGTTTCGTGATGCCCGACAGGCTGACTGCCGTTTCGATTGTGTCCGTCATCGTGTGCTCGCGTGGCGGCCGGGACACCCCGACCGCCGCGTCGCTCTCGTGCTCCGCTCAGGTCACGGCGTGGCCGGCACGTCGATGTTGCCCGCGGCGATCTCCTCTTTGGTGGCGGCGGCCGCGTCCTTGACCTCCTGTGGCACTTCCGTCCCGATGCTGTCGCTCCAGACGAGCTCGAACCCGCCCTCGCCGGCGCCGAGCTCGAACGTGTTGCCGCCCTGGAACTCGTCGTTGACGACGTGCTCGACGGCGCGGAACGCGCTGGTGTCGACGCCCTTGATCATCGAGCCGAGGATGACGTTGGCGAAGTCCGGGACGGTCTCGGACTGGCGGCTGTCGGCGCCGAAGGCGAACACGCCGTTGTTCTGTGCGGCCCGGAACACCCCGACCCCACCGGCACCGGCGCCGTGGTAGAGCACGTCCGCGCCCTGGTCGATCATCGACTGGGCGGTCTCCTCGGCAGCACCGGGACTGGAGAAGTCCCCGACGTAGCTCGACAGGACCTCGAACCCGGAGTCGACGGACTGGGCGCCGGCCCGGAAGCCGGCCTCGAAGGCCTGGACGACCGGCGCCTCGATCCCGCCGACGAACCCGAGCACCGTGTTCGAGGGGTCCGTCGAGCTGGGGCCCGCCGAAAACTCCATGGTCGAGAGCTGCGCGGCGGCCTGCCCGACGAGGTAAGAGCCCTGCTCCTCGGCGTAGACCCAGTTCTCGACGTTCGAGCGGTCGACGACCGCGTCCAGCTGCGCCCACCGCTGGTCGGAGAAGGTGTTCGCGTTCTCCTGGAGCGGCGCGACGTGCTCGAACCCGACACAGATGATGAGGTCGTAGTCGGGGTCGGTCGACCGGGCGAACCGCCGCTGGAAGGAGTTGAAGTCGCTCGTGCTCTGGGGCTCGGCGTTGTCGAAGCTGATGCCGAGTTCGTCTCTCGCCCGCCGGACCCCGCGGTTGGCGGCGTCCGAGAACGACTGGTCGCCCAGGCCGCCCCGGGCGTAGATGACGCCGACGTTGACATCCTCGCCCGGCAACGGCGTTTCGGTCTCGGCCGCGGTCCCGGCCGGCGTCTCACCGCCGCCGTTACCGCCGTCGTCGTCGCCGTTGCCGCCGCCGGCACCGTCGTCGGTCGTCCCGTCGCCGGGCCCGCGACTCCCCGAACACCCTGCGAGCCCAACTGTCAGTCCCACCCCGCTCGCTTTCAGTACGTCACGGCGCGATACCATAGGCGACGGGTTGGGGGGGGAACGGATATATATTGCCACTTGTGGCAACTTACGACCATGGTGCTGAACGGGGTCGGTGGCGCCGGCGCGGCCGGAAACGGCGGCCGCGGTCAGAACTGGTCGCCGTGGCGCCAGTCGGCCTCGTACTCCGACTGGCTCTCCGTCACCTCGTCGATGTCGGTCCCGAGCGTCGCCAGCTTGCGCTCCGCAACCTCGCGGTCGACCCGGTCGGGGACGCTGTACAGCCCCGGCTCCAGCTCGTCGTGTCGCTTCGAGAGGTCGTAGGCCGCCATGAACATCATCGCGAAGGTCATGTCGATCACCTCTGCGGGGTGGCCCTGGCTGTAGGGGCCGGTGAGATTGACGAGCCGGCCCTCGCTGAGCAGGTCGATGTGGCGGCCATCGGGCAGGTGGTACCGTGTGACCCCCTCCTTGGGTTCGCTCGTTCGGTCGGCCATCGCCGCCAGGTCGTCGACGACGATCTCCACGTCGAAGTGGCCGGCGTTGGCGAGTTTCGCGCCCGACTCCATGGCCTCGAAGTGCTCCCCGCGGATGATGTCGCGGTTGCCCGTCGCCGTCAGGAACAGGTCCCCCTCCGGCGCGGCCTCGGCCATGTTCGAAACCCGGTGGCCGTCCATGTGTGCCTGCAGCGCCCGCCGGGGGTCGACCTCCGTGACGACCGTCTCCGCGCCCAGCGAGCGGAGCTTGCTGGCGACCCCGCGGCCGACGTAGCCGTAGCCGGCCACCACGGCGGTCTTCCCGGCGACCATGGCGTTTGTCGTGATCATCACGTTCGCCAGGGCGGACTCGCCGGTCCCGTGGACGTTGTCGAAGAAGTGTTTCATCGGCGTGTCGTTGACGCCGTAGACCGGGAATTCGAGCACGTCTTCGCGGTCCATCGCCTCCAGCCGGGTGATCCCGGCGGTGGTCTGCTCCCCGCCCGCGAGCACCTTCCGGGCGACCTCGGGGTGGGCGTCGTGGACCTTCGCGATCAGTTCACAGCCGTCGTCGAGGATGATGTCGGGCTCCCGTTCGAGCAGAGCGTGCTGGGCCTCCTCGAACTCCTCGTCGGTCATCCCCTCGCGGGCGAAGGCCTCGTACCCCTCCTGGGCGTCGAGGAACTGAACCACGTCGCCGTGGGTCGACTGCGGCTCGGAGGGCGCGAACAGGACTTCGGCGCCCGCCGCGCGGAGCGTCTCGATGAGCACGCCGGTCTTAGTCTCCAGGTGCGAGGCCACCGCGACCGTCAGCCCGTCGAAGGGCCGTTCGCGGCCGAACTCCTCGGCAAAGGACCGCAGTAGCGGCGTGTGGTCACGCGTCCACACGAGCGGGTCGTCGGTCTCCGGTTCCGTCTCCTGGTCCTCGAGCGTTCCCGATGGCATACTCCGACTCTCGGACCGGCCCCTCAAAGGGGCTACGAGTCGGGCCGGTCGTCGGCGGCATCGGTATCGACCGGTCGCCGGCTGCAACCGGTTTCGGGCGGTGTGTAGCGGGCGGCGACAGGCAGCAGACAGCAGCCGGCGGTCGGCGCCGGGAGCGTTAAGGGCGGGACTCCGAAAGGGAGCACCGGACATGTGCCCGAACCCGCGAGACCGTGTGCGCCGGCTGCTCGGACGGGCACGGCGGGCCGGGCGACGCCGGCGTCGGGCGCTGCGCCGGCACCTCGAACGAACCCAGACCGTCGTCCACCTCTCGGTGCTCCTGCTCGTGCCGCTTCTGATCGGGCTGGTCACCTATCTCTCGAACGCCGTCTCGGAGCTCGCCTTCCTGCTGTTCCCGCCGCTCGCCTCCGGGGCGTACACGCTGTTCGCGGACCCGGAGGGGCGGTACGCCTCCGTCTCGCGGTTCGTCGGCGGGCTCACCGCCGGCGCGGTCTGTGGATGGGTCGCCGTCGCCGGCGCGGGGCTGGTCTACGAGACGCCCGCCGGCGAGGTCAACGCCTTCGCCGCGGCGCTCGCGGTCTTTCTGACCGGGCTGGTGACCTGGCTGCTCGACACCGAGGAGCCGGCGGCGTTCTCGACGGCACTGTTGACCCTGTTCGTCCACGCCCGGGTCGAGCGCCCCGGGCTGTACGTGCTCAGCGTGGCCGCCTCGAGCGCGGTCGTCGCCGGGGGGTTTGCCCTCTGGCGGCGCAGCGTCTACGAGCAGCGCGACCGCTACCTCTACGAGGCCGCCAGAGGCGACGACCACGTCCTCGTGCCGATGCGCGGGCCGCGGGCCGAGACGACCGCCGTCCTGGCCGCCCGCCTGGCGGCGGCCCACCGCGCCGGGAAGGTCGTCCTGCTCGACCTCGTCGAGGAGGACTGGCTGGCCGAGGCCGAGCGGGCGCTCATCGCGGAACACGGCGCGGCCCGGCTCGCGAACGGCGGCCCAGGGGCCGGCGGCCGCGCCGCGGGCGACGCGGGTACCGGTCGGGGGGAGCCGGGCCGCCCGGCCGACGGCAGCGCCGTCTCGGAGGCGGTGAGCCGGCTGGAGGTCCAGGCCAACCGCGTCGAGACGCTCGCGGGGGTCCCCTGCGAGGTGGTGGTGGCGGTCGCCGGCCAGAACCCCGGACGGACCGCGCTCGACGCCGCGACCCGGACCAACTGCGACCTCATCGCGGCCCCCTACGAGAGCGCTGACGGGCGCCTCGCGCCCTTCGTCCGGACGCTGTTTCGCGGCGAACAGGACGTCCTCGTCCACCGGGCCACGGCCGAGCGGACCGCGTGGGGGCGGGTGCTCGTCCCGGTCCGCGGGACCAGCGACGTCGCCCACGGGATGGTCGACTTCGCGACCCGGCTGGCCGGCGAGACCGGTTTCGTCTCCGTCGCCACCTGCATCGACGGGGGCAGCGAGCGCGACCGCCGCCGGGCGGAGTCGATGCTCTCGGACCTCGTCGAGCCCTTCGAGGGCGACATCGAGACCCGGGTCGCCGCCACCGATATCGGCGACTTCCTCGCGCGCAACGGCCCCGGATACGACCTCGTCGTCATGGGTGCCAGCCGGGACCGGAGCCGGGCCTCGCGGCTGGTCTCGCCGCCGACCTTCCGGCGGGTCGGCGACCTCGACGTCGACGTGGCTATCGTCGACCGGAACTGAGCCGGCCGCGCCGGCGGTCAGACCCCCGGCACCGTCGCCACGAACAGGAACGTCTCGGGGCGCTCCTCGAGGCGTTCGAGCGTCAGCCCCGCCTCCGAGAGCTGGTCGCGGACCTCCGCCGGCGTGTACCGCTCGGCGACCGGTGGGCCGGCGTCGCCCGCCCCGTCACCGCTCCAGTCGGCGGCGACGAGCCGCCCGCCGGGCGCGAGCACGCGGGCGAGTTCCGCGAGCGCGCCGGCGGTGGCGAACTCGTGGTAGGTCATCGTCGAGAACGCCGCCTCGACGCTGCCGTCGGTGAGAGGAAGCGCGTCGGCGACGGCCGTGACCGGGGAGACGTTGTCGGGGATCCCCTTCTCGCTGTAGAAGGCGTGCATGGCGGGCTGGACGTCGACGGCGAGCACGCGGCCGGCCGCCACGGCAACGTCGTCGGTGTAGAAGCCGGTGCCGCTGCCCACGTCGATGACGGTCTCCGTCCCGTCGAGCGACAGCGCCCCGAGCAGTTCCTCCGCGGAGACCCGGCGGTACCGCTCGGGTCCCTCCAGTCGGTCGGCTTTCGCCGCGTCGAACGTGTGATGGCCCATCGGCTGCCGGGAGGAGCCGGCGACGCTTCAGTCTGGCCCCCGAGCCGGCGCAGGCGTTTCGCCGGCCGTCAGTCCCGGCCGTCCCCGTCGGACTCGAGCAGGCGGGTGGCGACCCCCTCGACGTCGCTCCCGGAGAGCGCCGACCGGACGAGCAGCTGCCCGCCGATGACGGTGGGGCTCAGCACGGTATCCGCGCCGGCACGCCGGAGCTTCTCGACGTTCTCGCGGGCAGTGGCGGCGGCGACGATCCGGACTTCCGGGTTGAGCTCGCGGGCGGTCAGGATAGCGAAGGCGTCGTCGGCGTCGTTCTCCGTGGCGGCGATGACCGCCCGGGCGCGGTCGACCCCCGCGTCCCGGAGGGGGTCCTCGTCGCTGGGGTCGCCGGCGACGACGTTGATGTTCTGACTCCGGAGCCGGGAGACGCGGTCCTCGTCGTCGGTGACGACCACGAACTCCGTGTCCGCGAGTGCCTCCATGAGCGGTTCCGTCAGCTCGCCGTAGCCGAGCACCAGCACGTGGTCCTCGAGCAGGTCGTACTGTTTGTCAGACATGGTTCCGAGCGCGTGCGAGAGGCGTGCCTCGATGGCCGGACCGAGCACCGAGCCCAGCGCGATGGCGAAACTGGCCGTCCCGAGGACGACCACCGAGATGCTGAACAGCCGGGCCTGGGCGGACTGGGCGGTCACGTCGCCGTAGCCGACGGTGCTCGCGGTGACGATGGTGTAGTACAGCGCGTCCGTCGGATTGGCGACGCCTGCGAACTGGTCGCGCAGCGCGTACGCGCCCGCCGTCCCGTAGACCAGCGTCCCCGCGAGCGCGAAGATGGCTGCCTGCTGGGCCGTCGAGAGCGCCACCGGCCGGTCGAAGCGCTTCCGGTTCAGAAAGAGCGTCGGCAGCGAGAGCAGCGACAGTGCCACCAGCGGCAGCGAGAAGACGCTGGCCTGGACCAGCCCCTGGGCCGCAGTCACGGGGAAAAGCACCGTCGTCGAGTACCAGGCCGCCCGGTAGCCCCGGCGCAGCCCCCACGCGCCGAGCAACATCAGAAAGCCCGTCAGCGTCCCGGTAAAGCCCGCGGTCTGCCGGACGGTCTCCGGGACGAAGGTCGCCAGCGGACCCGACACCTGCTGGGTGGCGATGTTGGCGATGCCGGTCGCGAGCGAGAGCAGCGCAACCAGCGTCGTCAGCAGGACCGCCGCGCGCGCCGCGAACAGCGCCCGCCGCGTGGCCGTCGCCATAGCCGTGTCGTCGGAGTCGGGTCTCTAAAGGCTTCGCGTCCGCGCCCGGGCCGCCCGGGACCGGACCCGCGCCGACAGCCATTTCATCCGGACGGTCGAACCGGGGGCAATGGCCTCGCTCCCGGTGGAAGTGCTTCTCGGCATCTATCTCGGGCTCCTGGTCGGGGTCATCCCGGCGCTGGTCTCCTGGGGGCTCGCGTTCGTCTTCAGGTACACCATCGATATCACTATCCCCGCGTTCGGGGTGACGGTGCTGGCGGTCGCGCTCGCCGGGGTCAACGGCGGGCTGCTCGCGCTTGCGGACAAGACCATCACCCAGAACCCCGACGCACCGCGACTGGTCACCGCCATCGTCGTGGTGGCGATGCTGGCGATGTACGCCCACCAGAAGGGCGATACGATGGGCGCGGAGTTCCCCCGCCGGCTCACGCTGTCGGGGCTGCGCAGCCGGACGCTCTCGACGGAGCTCGCGGACATCGTCGGCGGCGACGAGGTCCGGGTGCGCGTGGTCGGCGAGGTGGGCGACGTGGAGGGGTACCCGCCGCTTCCCGAGGACCTGCGGGCCGACCTGCGGGCCGTCGAGCGGCGCTTCCCCGCCGACCTCCGGCTGGACGAACTTGAGACCCGGGTTGCCGACCGGCTCCGGACGGAGTTCGACCTCGCGGACGTTTCGGTGTCCGTCGACGAACGCGGCCGGGCGACGGTCAGTGCCGCCCCGCCCTTTTCGGGGCTCTCGAAGCGGGTAGACGAGGGCCGCCAGGCCGTCTCCGTCGCGACACTCGTCCCGACGGGGCTGGCCCGCGGCGACGAGGTAACTGTCGCCACCCCCGACGCCGAGGTGGCGGGGACGGTCGTCAGCGCCCGGACCGACGGTGCGGGAGCGACGACGCCGGCAGTCAGCCAGCCAACCGCGCCGGCCGAGGACGGCCCGGACGATGAAGACGGCGGCGACGGCCACCGTCCGGCGCCCGTACGGGCACCCACGACCGACGGCGGCGAGGGGCGACTGACCGTCGCCGTCTCCCGGGCCGACGTGAAGACGCTGCTGGGCGTCGACCGGGCGAAGGTGGTCGTCGAGTCCAGGGGGACCCGCCGGGAGTACGAGGCGGTGTCGCTGTTGCGCCGGGCCGGGCGGCGGGTCCGCCGGCTGACCGTCGGGGACGGGAGCGCGCTCGCCGGCCGGAGCGTCGGGGCCGCCCGCGTCCGCGAGGAGTTCGGGGCGACGGTACTCGCCGTCCGGACGGCCGACGGCTGGCAGTTCGCGCCGGGCGGCGGGACGACACTCGACCCGGACGACGAGCTGTTCGCGGTCGGCGAGCCCGACGCACTCGAGGGGCTCGCCGATGCACTGGCCGGACGCCGGACCGGGACAGGGGGCGGTGACGACTGATGGCGCTGGTCGGCAGTGTGGCGCAGCTCGCCGCACAGCTGGCCGGGCTCGCGGTCCTCGCCGGCGGGGTCGCGGCGGCCGTCGCGGTCGCCCACCGGTGGTACGTCCGCGAGCGAGTGCCCCGGGGGCTGGCGCTGTTGTTCGGGCTCGCGGCCGTCGCGGTCTACCTGAACACCACGACCGCGCTCGGGGAGGCGATCACCGGCTCCGGGGACGCGGCGACGGTCCGGGCCGCCCTGTTCAACATCGTCGCATTCGGCAGCGGGACCGGCGGCGCGTTGCTCGGGCGGCGGGCCGGTGACCGCTTCGCCGTCGAGGCCGTCACCGGCGGCGAGGAGGCCGTCGACGGCGGCGTCGGCCGGCTGGTCCGGACCGTCGGGCGAGCCATCAGGGTGGAGCTCCCGGAGGAGGTGGGCGACGTCGTCGGCTACGACCCCGTTCCCCGGGAGACGAAAGAGCAGCTCGCCGGGACGACGTTCGTCTTCCCGCGCGGGCTCACCGTCGCGCAGCTTCGCGACCGGCTGGTCGAGCGCCTCAGGAGCGACTACGCCGTCGGGCACGTCGACGTCGACCTGACACAGGAGGGGTCCGTCGAGTACCTCGCCGTCGGTGCCCGGGCGGCCGGCATCGGACCGACCCTGCCACCGGGGACGAGGGCCGTCGCGGTCAGGGCCGACCCCGCCTTCGCGGCCAGCGCCGGCGACACCGTTCAGGTCTGGGAGACCGACCCGATGGAGCGGGTGCTCACCGCCGAACTCCGCGGGACCAGCGGGGACGTCGCCACCCTGGCGGTCGACGCCGCCGACACCCCGAAGCTCGACCCGGACACCGCGTATCGGCTGGTCACGCTCCCCGCCGACGACCGCCCGGACCGGGAGTTCGTCTCGCTGCTGCGGGCCGCCCGGGAGACGTTCAGCTCCGTCACCGTCGCCGCCGACAGCCCGCTCGCGGGGGTCCCGGTCGGCGCACTCTCGCCCGTGGTCGTCGCCGTCGAATCACCAGATGGCGGGACCGTTACGCTGCCAGAGCGCGACCGCACGCTCGCTGCCGGGGACACGCTCTTCGCCATCGCGTCCCCGGAGGCGCTTCGGCGGCTGGAGCGGGCCGCCGACCCGGCCCGCGGAACGGAGTCCGGGGCCGACCCGGGCGGCGCGGTCGCGGCCGCGGACCGGCCGGGGTCGCGGTGAGCGGCGGGGGTCGGGTAGCGGTGCCCAAGGGTTAGGGTTTTGCTGCCAGGGCGCCGAGCCCCGGGCGTGCAGTGGAAGCTGTTCGCGACCCTGGCCGAGACCGCCGGCAGTGAGGTGACCGTCCCGGCCGACGGCGAGACGACCCTGCGGGAGGCCCTCGACGCGCTGCTGGCCGCCGAGCCGGCCCTCGAGGACCAGATCCTCGCGGAGTCCGGCGAACTCCGCGAGCACATCCGGCTGCTCCACGAGGGCGAGGACCCCTTCGCCGCGGGGGCGGGCTGGGAGACGCGCGTCGCGCCCGACGACGAACTCGCGGTTTTCCCGCCGGTCAGTGGCGGTTAGAGTTCGGTCGCAAACACCAGCCCACCCTGGTCGAAGGTGGCGCGGGCAGCCCCCGCGTCCGCGGTGTGTCGCGGGGTCGCGGGGGCGCACACGCGGGCCTCGTCGGCGCCCGCGCGGGCGGCGTCCGCGCGGACGGCGTCGAACAGCCCCTCACCGGCGCCGGGCTCCCAGGCCGCCGCGGCGTAGTCGGCCACCGCGCCATCGCGGTGGTCGGGGTCGCGGGTCTCGAGCCGGACTGCCATCGCCCGCGTCCCGCCGTCGAGTATCGCGAGCGGCGACGCCGCTTCGACCCGCTCGCGGGTGAGTTCGGTGAACGCCCACGGCTCCCCGTCGGCCAGCGCCAGCCCGGAAAGGGCCGTGCGGGCGTCGCTGTGACTCCAGCAGTGCCAGGCCCGCCCGGGGTCGCGGTTGACCTCGCTGTCGACAGCCCTCTCGGCCGCGTCGACCCGGAGAAACCGACAGCCGGCGCGCACCTCGAACCCCACGGTCCGGGACTGACCCATGCCGGCGGGGTTCCAGTCGAAGACGAGGTTGCGGGCGACGCGGGCGCCCCGCTCGCGGAGCCACTCGAAGAGGTACTCGACCAGGGCCGCCCCGTGGCCCGCGCCGCGGTGGTCGGGGGCGACGCGGATCCCCTGGAGCCACCCCTCGTCCTCCGCCAGCAGCTTCGCCTGACAGACTGCCACAACCCGGCGGTCCCCGCTTCCGTTCTCGTCTTCCGCCTCGACCTCGACGACCGCGGTGTGCTGGTCGGGACCGTCGGTCTCGACCCACTCCGGGAAGACGTCGGGGATGTAGTCCTCGGCCTCGCGGTCGGGCCAGGTCCCCTCGGTGAAGGCGGCGACCTCGTCGTGGTCGTCGGCGCGGGCCTGTCGGACGCTCATCGCCAGGGAGTCGAGCGGTCCTGGATCTCGCCGGCCAGCGACTCGCTCATCGCGTCCGCGACGGAGTCGGCGTTCGCCAGCACCCACATCAGTTTGACCATCGCCGTCCCCGGGAGGGTGTCCTCGCCCTCGACGACACCGGCGTCGAGCAGGTCCCGGCCGGTGTCGTAGACCCGGTCACAGACACGGCCCTCGATGCACTGGCTGGTCATCACGACGTGGGTGCCGCCGTCGACCAGTTCCTCGACGGTGTCGATCCACGCGGTGTTGACGTGGCCCAGCCCCGTCCCCTCGATGACCACGCCGTCGCGGTCCGAGAGGGTTGCGAGCAGTTCCGGATCCGTCCCGGGTGTGAACTTCAGCAGGTCGACCGACTCCTCGAGGTCGGGGTGGAGCGCGAGTTCGGTCTCGCCGCGTTCTTCGTACGCCCGCCGGAAGGAGACCTCGCGGGACTCGTAGACCACCTCCCCGAGGGGGTTCGCGCCGACGGTCTCGAAGGCGTCCCGGCGGGAGGTGTGGTTCTTCCGGACTCGGGTGCCGCGGTGCAGCGCACACCGCTCGTCGGACTCGTCGGCGTGCATACACACGAGCACCTCCGCGCAGTCGCTTTTCGCGGCCTCGACCGCACAGACCGCGTTCATCACGTTGTCGGAGGAGGGCCGGTCCGCCGAGCGCTGGCTGCCGGTGAACACCACCGGGACGGGGGTGTCGAGCATGAACGAGAGGGCGGAGGCGGTGAACTGCATCGTGTCGGTGCCGTGCATCACGACGACGCCGTCGGCGCCGGCCTCGATCTCCTCGTGGACGGCCTCGGCCAGCTCCTGCCAGACCTTCGGGGTCATGTTCTCCGAGAGGATGTTGGCGACGACGCGGCCCCGGTAGTTGGCCAGCCCCGCGAGCTCGGGGACCGCTCGCAGGACGTCCTCGGCGTCGAACTGTGCGGTGACGGCGCCGGTCCGGTAGTCGACCGTCGAGGCGATGGTCCCGCCGGTGGAGATGAGCGAGACCGTGGGGAGGTCGTCGTCGAACTCGATGGCCGACTCGCCCTCGGTCTCCCCGGTCTCGATGTCGTAGACGCCGGACTCGAGCACCTCGACCGTCGCCGCCTCGCGGTCGACGCCGACATTGTAACCGCTCTCGCGTTTCACCACGATGTGCTCGGGCGTCGAGGAGGGGAGGACGACCCCCTCGAAGCTGTCGCCGCCGCGCTCGACGCGGACCCTGTCGCCGGTGTTCATGAATCCGGGTTCGGGAAGGGCCGACTTGAAACCCGCGTTCGGGCCGGCCGAGTCGTTCATGCCGAAAATCTGAGCAGTGAAACGCGTTACTCGCCGGGCGGTTCGATGACACCTAATTGTCGCATGAGTCCGAGATTGTCCGGTTGTATCCACCATTCCGCGACCCTCCCATTCTCCAGGCGAAGGAAGGCCATTGTCTGGTGCTCGAACTCTTGCCCGGTTGGATCAATCCCCAAGAACTCACCGTCGTGGGTTCCACGCTCCGTCAGTCGGGCAGCGACTGTATCACCTTCTGCGATTATATCATCGACAGTCACCGTGTAGTCTGAAAACGCACGGCGAGTCATTTTGAATCCTTCTTTGATCGCTTCGTGGCCACTGAAGTCACCCATCGGGGTGTGTTCCACAGCGTCCTCAGTGTAGAGTTCGTCAACTGCGTCGAGGCTTCCCTTCTCTACGACTTCTTCAATAATACGACGGGCGATACCCTTGTTTTCCTCGGCTGTTGTTGGCATTGTCTCCTCCGTTGGTGCGTTCGGCCCACAGCTCTCGCTGTCCATATCCCAACGCGAACGCTTCTATAATTTCTACGTAGACCGTGTTAACAGTTGGTCCACCCGCTGAGAGATAGCGAGAATTCGGCGTGACACACAAACAACACTCACAAATAACTGCTGTATTCGCGCCCTCTATTCAACACAGCCGCTGAAACCTATCACTGACTAATGGTTTCAACAAGGCCGAACTCTCTTGTTGTTCGCGGCTTCGCTCCCGAATCCTCCTAACCGCACACAAACGGGCCGGCGGAGCTACAAATACATACTGGGGCGCTCAGTCGGGGAGTCGCCAGCCCTCGTCGTCCTCGACGACGACGTCGCGCCCGGCGAGTTCGGTCAGGACCTGCTCGACGACCCGCGGCGGGGCCTCGACCCGGCGGCTCACGGCCTCGGTGTCGCCGGGCTCGTCGGCCAGCGCCCGAAGCACCGCCGTCACCAGCCGGGGGTCGCCGTCCTCGACCTCCTCGGCGATGCGCTCGCGGAGGTCGGTGACCCGCCCCTGGGCCCACCGCTGTGCCATCGACAGCTCGTTCTCGAGGCGCTCGAGCCGGCGGAGCTTGCGGGCCATCTCCGAGAGTCCCTCGACTTCGTCATCTCTATCTGCGCCGTCCCCGTCGTCGGCCCCATCGTCCCTGTCGACCTCGATGCTCAGGTAGCGCCACCGGGTCGTGTCCAGCCCCGAACTGGCCGGGTAGGCGCTCTTGGTGCCGAAATCGTACGGCGAGACGCTCACCTCCAGGCGCAGCGCCCGCGAGATGGAGAAGTACTTCCGCCGTTTCTCGTCGACTCGGCTCTCGACCAGCCCCGCCTCCTCGAGCTTCCGGAGGTGGTCGATGACCGCCTTCGGACTCACCCCGAGATACTCGCTTATCTCGGTCACGTAACAGGGCTTCCGGGCGAGCAACCGCAGGATCCGCCGCCGGTTCGCGTTCCCGAGAAGATCGAGGAGTTCGGCGGAGTCCATTTACCAGACGTAACCGATAGCCGTATAAGAATGTGTCGTCGACAGAGCCGCCAGCCCGGACCGGCCGGCCAGGTCGTCCCACTGCTGGTGACGGAGTCGAGATACCCGACGCGGCGCCGGTGGAGGTCCTACGAGTTCCCGGCGTTTCCGCCGCCCTGCCCGCTGCCGCGGTCCCCGGGCGGTCCGCGACCGTCGCCCCGTTCGCCGTCCTGGTCGCCGCTCTCTCCGTTGCCGGGGTCGTCAGGCGGCCCGCCGTTACCCGGGCCGCCGGTCCCGTTTCCCGACTCGGTGGCGTTGTCCGGTGACTCGGGCGGTCCGTCATTCGGCGGCCCCTCTCCGGGCGGTCCGCCGGTCCCGGTTCCCGGCTGTCCGCGGGTTCCATCTCCCGGTGGACCCGCCTGCGGTGGCGTTCGATCGGGCGGGCCGGCACCCGGCGGCGGCCCGCGTCCCACGTCGGTGATGTTGCGGGCCAGGGCGGCCACCTCGGGGCCGGTCGTGTTCGCCGCCCGGTCACGGAGCCGGTCGAGCCGCGTGGCGTTGACGCCGACCTGCCGGGCCGTCTCGTTCGCCTCGCTGACGGCGGTCCGGAGAGCGTCGACCTGGGCCCGGAGCGCGCTCGCCCGGGCGGTGTACGCCACCTCCGGGATCTCCCCGCGCATGGCAGCGAGCTCCGCGGAGCGGTTCCGGAGCCGGTCGAGGCGACGTTCGAGGGCCGCTGCGCGACTCTCGACCGCCCGTTCGGGCTGAGCCGAGCGGTTGACCGACGCCCGCCAGACGCCGGACTCGACGGAGCTGTTCGCGCTGGCGGCGCTGGCCTGCATGAAGGACGTCACTTGGGCGCCGAAGGAGCCGTTCGTCGTCCGGTTGTCGGCCCCGCCGTTCGCGGCCCCGTTGTCCCCAGCCCCGCTGCCGCCGGCCTGCGGGACCGGGTCGACCGGCGCGACCGCCGCGACCGGCGCGACGACAGTCATCCCGACGGCCGCGAGGACGGCGGCGACCGCGACCAACCGACTGGTGTCCATACCGCCACCTGGGACCTACCCCGACTTAAATACGGAGACTCGTTTGGACCGTTCAATTGCCGCCGATACCGTCTGAATCCGTCTGAAAGCGTTCAAAACCCTCTCTCGACCTCTCGCAGCCAGTCCGGGATCGCGAAGCCCGAGACCCTGCGGGGATCCCCTCTGGACGTCTGCCCCCCCGCCCGCGGCCGACCCGCACAGCATTTGGGACGGCGGCAAGAGCTAAGTATGGGTAATGATAACACACACCTGACCGCATGTTCGAACGGTTCTCCCGCGGCTACTATCTGGGCCGACTGTACGTCGAACCCCGGGACGGTGACCCGGGGATGTGCCACAGACAGCACGAGCAGGTGACCGAACGCCTCTACGACAGGGACGTCCCGCCGGTGATGAAACTCGGCCGGACACACTTCGCCGTCGAGGGCGCCGAGGGCGTCCCGGCCGACACCCTGACCGTCCCGCCCGGACTGCTCGAGGAGGAGGGGGTCACGAACCCGCCGACGCTGACGGAGGTCTTTCTCGCGAAGGACGACCGGGCCGCCCAGCTTTTGACGCTGGCCGAGTCCCCCGCCGTTTAAGCCCCTCGGCGCCCCGGCTCCGGGTGATGCTGGACGACCTGCTCGGCCGGACGGAGCTGAAAGACCGGATCGCCGACCTCGAAGCCGAGAAGGCCGACCTGCAGGCACAGCTCGAGGCCGAGCAGGAGCGTCGCGCCGAGGCCGCGACCGCACGCCAGGAGGCCGAACGCGAGGTTAACAGGCTGGAGGACCGCGTCACGGAACTCGAGGACCGCGTCCGGCGGCTCCAGGAGGGCGAGGGCGACCTCGCTTTCCGCGCGGAGGCGAGCCTGCGGGGCGAGCGACTCGAGGAAGCACTCGCCCGGCTCGAACGCCTCGAGACCGGCCCGGAGGGGGTCCTGACCGCGATGGTCGCCGACGGCCACGACGTGCCCGAGGCCGTCCGGCGGGCGCTGGGCGAGCGGGCGGCGCTGGTCTCGCGGGCCGCCCCCTGCCTGGTCGTGGCCGACGACATGGGGCTGGTGGGGGCCTGCCTCTCGACGCCGGTGGCTCCGGACCCCTTCGTGGAGTGGGACGACCGGGCCCGCCTGGAGCGGGAGTGGTTCCAGCCCCGCGGCGAGTACACCCTCGCGCTCGTTCGCTCTGACCTGTTCGCGATGGGCGTCTACGAGGACGGCGAGCGGACTGCCTTCCACGGCTTCGACGAAGACATCAAGAGCCAGCATTCCAAGGGCGGCTTCTCGCAGGCCCGCTTCGAGCGGCTGCGCGACGAGCAGATCGACAACCACCTCGAGCGGTGCCGGGCGGCCCTGGAGGAGCGGCCGGTCGACCGGCTCTACCTGGTCGGCGAGCGGTCGGTACTGGGGTCGCTCGCGGACCTGGCGACGGTCACGGCGACCGTTGACGCGACCGGCGAGCCCGAGCCCGCGCTGGCGGACGCCGCCGAGGAGTTCTGGACGGTTCAGCTCCGGAGCGTCTGAGCCGCGAGCGCCGCGAGCGCGAGCAGCGCCACCAGGAGTGCTGCGGGCGTGAATCCGGGGCTGCCGTCACCCGTCGTGACGGACGTCTCCGTACCACCCGTCGGTGTCTCGGTGGGTGGGGCCCCGGCAGGCGTCGCGGTCGGTGAATCCGCGCCCGGGGTCGCGGTAGACGGGCCGTCCGTCGGCGTTTCCGTCCCACCCTCGAAGGCGGTCACGTTCTCGACGCTCGTGGCGGTGGCGTTCGCGGGGAGGGGGCCGGCCGCGAGCGCGACCTGGAGCCGGACGGCGGGGTCGACCGTCTCCGTCGCGACCGCGAACCCGCGCTCTCCGGTGAAGTTCCCGGCCGCGACCACGTCGGCGAAGCGGGGCGTGATGCCCGCGGCGTTGACCACCGAGCCGTCCAGCCGGACGAGCAGGCAGTAGCCCGTCCGGTTGGCCCGGTCACAGCTCCCCGGGTTCGAGGTGTGATTCAGCCGGACCAGCGTGGCCGACATGTTCTGTGCCCCACCGGGTGTGAGATAGACGGGGAGGACGACCGCGCCCGACCCCTGCCGGAGTCCGCCGGTCCCGCGGACGTCGGCGTTGGTGAACAGCGTGGCGTCGCCGCCCTCGGGCGTGCGCGCGGTGACGGTGACGTTGCCCCGCTGGAGCAGCAGGTCGACGACCGCGGGCGGCGCGGTCGGCTGGGCCTGCACGAGCAGCCCCCCCTCGGTCGTTCGGACGGTCCCGTTGTACCCCGGTGAGCCGGCGAGCCGGGCCTCGACGACGCCGGCGGCCCGCTCGCGCTCGGCGTCGGTCAGCGAGCCGTCGAAGGAGACCTCGATGGCCGTCCCGACCGCGTCGTCGGCCCCGGAGCCGTTCGTCGGCGCGTCCGTCGGCGTCGCGGTCTGCGCGCCGGCGGGGGCGGCGACTGCCGCGGAGAGCGCGAGGGCTGTGAGAGTCACAGCGAGGAGGGCGACTGCGGGAAGCCTTCGTTCCATACTCCCCTGTTCCCGGAGCGGCGTAAGTATCCGGCGACACGGAACACTTAATCCCCGCCCCCGTTGTCCGGGTATGCGAGTCGCCATCCTCGCCCACGGGAAGTTCCCCGGCCGCGCCAAGACCGCGGTCGGCCTGCTGCGCTACGGTGACCACGAGGTCGTGGCCGTGCTGGACCGCGAGCGCGCCGGCGACCGGGTCCGCGACCACCTCGACGGCGTCCAGGACGCCCCGGTCGTGGCGGGGATGGCTGACGCTCCCGACTGCGATGCGCTGGTGGTCGGCATCGCGCCCATCGGCGGCGGCTTCGAGGAGTCCTGGCGGCCGGACGTCCGAACGGCCCTCCAGCGCGGCTGTGACGTAATCGCGGGGCTGCACTACTTTCTGGCCGAAGACGAGGAGTTCGCCCGCCTGGCCGAGGAGTACGGCTGCGAGCTGCGGGACGTCCGCCGGCCGCCCGACGACCTCACGGTCGCGGAGGGGACGGCGGGGGCGGTGGACGCGCGGGTGGTCTGTACGGTCGGGACGGACTGCTCGGTCGGGAAGATGACCGCCTCCTTCGAGCTGCGCGACGCCGCCCGCGAGCGGGGGCTCGACGCCGCCGTGGTCCCGACAGGCCAGACGGGGATCATGCTCGCCGGCTGGGGGATCGCGGTCGACCGGGTCGTCAGCGACTTCGCCGCGGGCGCGGTCGAGCGGATGGTCCGGGAGGAGGGCGACCGGGACCTGCTGGTCGTGGAAGGACAGGGCGCGCTCGCTCACCCCGCGTACTCCGCGGTGACGCTCGCGATCCTCCACGGCGCCCAGCCCGACGCGCTCGCGCTCTGTCACGAGGCCGGCCGGGAGGCCGTCCACGGCTACGAATCGTTCTCGGTTCCGCCGGTCGAGGCGTACGCGCGGCTGTACGAGGACGTGGCCGCGCCGGTCAGCGAGTGTGCCGTTGAGGCCGGGATCCTGAACACGTCTGGGCTGGCAGGGGAGGATGCTGCGCGGGAGGCTGTGGATGCGTATGCTGAGTCGCTGGGTGTGTCTGCGACCGACCCTGTGCGGTTTGACGCGGATGTGGTTCTGGATGGGTTGCTCGACTCTGAGTGAGTGCAGTCTGTGGTGTTTATTTTGTCAGTACCGGGTTCAGATCATCAAGAAAGCCCCGAGGCGTTGCGGTCGCGCGCCTCGCTGTGCGCGCTCCCGTCGGTCGCGTGCTTGCGTCGGCGTGCTTCCCGCAACGCCTCGCCCCTTTCAGTCCCACCCAGCACCACACGCCTCCCCAGCCGATTCGCTCCCTCGCGTCGCTCGCTCGCTCATCCCTCGCACGCCGGCTGTCGCGGCAGAGCCGCCGCGACAGCGCGCGCCCGCTCGTCTGTCCAGGTCAGGCGGGATCGAGGGGGGTGACGGGCGGCTTCTTTGATGGTTTCGGAAGTCGAAGCCCCAGAGTCGCAGAGTCAAACACCACGAGCGTGACCGGAAGGTCGTAGTGCAAGCTTCAAGACGGGGACCACCCGAGGGTGGGCATGGACACCACGAAGGTCGAGTGGCGGGAGTGGGGGGCTGACGCCTTCGAGGCCGCGGCCCGGCGGAGCCAGCCGGTCCTGCTCGCACTGATGGCGCCGTGGTCCGCCGAGTGTCGCGAGATGGACGCGACCACCTACAGCGAGCCACGGATCGCCGCCAACATCAACGACGGCTTCGTCCCCGTCCGGGTCGACGCCGACCGCCGCCCCCGGGTCCGGGAGCGGTACAACATGGGCGGGTTCCCCTCGACGGTCTTCCTGACCCCCGAGGGCGACGTCCTCACGGGCGCGACCGCACTTGGTGTGGAGGGGTTCCGCGGGATCCTCGACAGCGTGCGGCGCACCTGGGACGGCAAGGGCGAAGGCGCGGGCTCGGTCCCCCGGGCACTCCGGGACGCCGAGCCACCGGGCGGTCGGGTCGACGCCCGCGCGGAGGAGGCGATGGTCGAGCAGCTGCTCGCGGCCTACGACGACGAGTTCGGTGGCTGGGGCACCGACGTCAAGTTCCCGCTGCCCCGGACCGTCGAGTTCGCGCTCGTCCGGGCCCGCGACCAGGCCACCCGCACGCTGGAGGCCGTCCGGACCCACCTCCTGGATACGTACGACGGCGGCTTCTACCGCTTTGCGGGCAACCGCAACTGGACCAACGCCCGCCGCGAGAAGCTCGCCGACGAGAACGCCGCCGTCCTCCGCGCCTTTGCCCACGCCTACCGCTACACCGGCGAGGAGTCCTACCGCGAGGCCGCCGAGCGGACCGTCGACTATCTGACGACGACGCTGTGGACCGGCGACGCCGTCGCCGCCAGCCAGGGCGGGGACCCCGAGTACTTTACACTCGAGCCCGCCGACCGCGAGGAGGCCGAGGCGCCGCCGGTCGACGACACGGTCTTCGCGGACCGCAACGGGCTCGCTGTCGACGGGCTACTCACCTACGCTCGCTACACCGACGACGACCGCGCGACCAGCTACGCCCGCCGCGCCCGCGAGCACGTCTGCGAGACCCTGGTCGACGGCGGCGAGGTCCGCCACTACGACGGCCCGGACAGCGAGGCCGGCCTGCTGGTCGACCAGGCCCGCCTGCTCCGTGGGCTGACGACCTCCTGGCAGGTGCTCGGCGAGCCCGGCCCCGCCCGGGCGGTCGCGGACTGGACCGTCGAGCACCTCCAGGCCGACCACGGCGCCTTCCTCGACGGGCGGCCGGGCGGGCCGGGCCTGCTCGACCGCCCGCTCGTGCCGCTGGATACCAACGTCGACTGCGCGGACGCGCTGCTCGACCTGGCCTTACTGACCGGCGAGGACCGCTACCGGGAGGCCGCCCGCGCCGCGGTCGACGCCTTCGCGAACGCCGCCGAGCGGATGGGCGTGGAGGTGGCCGGCTACGCGACCGTCGCGGCCCGCCTGCTCGAGCCGGTCGCCATCGAGGTGGGTGCGCCCGCCGGCGACGACCTCCACCGCGCCGCGCTCCGGCTCGCCGACCACGAGACCGTCGTCGTTCCCGCTGTCGACTGCGAGGGCGCCCGGCTCGTCGAAGACGGGACGGTGACGGGGACCGCCGACACGCCGCCGGCCCTCGAGGGGCTTCTGACCGGAACCGACGGGGCCGAGTGACCCGTTCGGCGGCGGCTCGTAAACTCCCGGTGCGTTTTTAATCCCTCCCCCCTCAGGGAGCATGATGGCGACACTGAGGGATCTCGGGCTCTCCGAGTACGAATCCCGTGCTTACAGGGCGCTACTGGAGACTGGACCGACAACCGCAAAAGAGTTGTCACGCGCGAGCGACGTGCCCATGGGGCGGATCTACGACGTGCTCGGGGGGCTGGAGTCGGACAGCCTCGTCCGGACCCAGACCGCGAGCCGGCCCAAGAAGTACGCCGCCGTCGAGCCCGACACCGCGCTCGACCGGCTGCTGGCCGACAGGAAGCGCGAGCTCGACGAGCAGAAAGACCAGTACGAGGAGATAGTCGACGCGCTCTCGGAGGACCTAGAGACGGCCGAGCCGGTCGACGAGCCCTTCTGGACGGCCGCGCTTGGCCCGGAGGAGGCGACGGACCTGCTCGTCGAGCGGCTGGCGACCGCCGAGGAGCGGATCGTCCTCGTCGCCGATACCCCCGCCGCTGGCTTCGATATCGACGACCTCGGCCGACGGATCGTCGCCGAGATCGAGCGGGCGCTGGACCGCGGTGTCGCCGTCTCGCTTCTGATCCGGCCCGAACTCTTCGGGGTGCTCCCCGAGGACGTCGGGGACCTGTTCCGCGACCAGCTCCAGGACCACGACGCGTTCAGCGCCCGGACCAGCGGGGACGTCACCGGCACGTTCGAGCTCATCGACCACGCCGAGGTCTGCATCGAGGTGTCACACCCGCTCGACCCCGGCCAGCCTTTCGCGCTCATCAACCTGAAGGACACCGACGTCGCGAGCGGCATCGAGGAGGCGTTTCGCGACCGGTGGGCCGAGGCCGAATCCCTGGAGCTGTAGCCGACCGCCGCCTCGGACGTTCGGCGGCTACCGGTGCTGGGTCACGTCGGTGCTCCCGCAGTTCGCACACTGCGTGACCGACCCGAGGGACGGGTGTGTCGCCGTCGTCCAGTCCTCGGCTCCCGCTGACGCGACGTGTCCGCAGTTCGTACAGTGGAGTTGCCCGTCAGCCATACCTGAACCTTCGTCGTCGTTCCGCATAATACTGATGTCCGTGGACTGAGGGGTCGGCAGATGGGTCCACGACGGCCGGGAGACGACTCACCGTGGGCGTCTGTGTCGGCCACGAACGCGGAAGGGAAAGGGGGGTAATATCGCGCTCCCGGACGATCCGTGGCCCCCGGGCCGGGCCAGTGGCGTCTGCTCACCCGACCGATATGAAACTTTCGACCCTCCGTTTCATCTCCAGATATCTGGGTGTTCGTTCGAGCTCCGCAGCTGCCCACACGGCAGGGACCTCACCCACGCGACGTGACACAAACTCTCCAAGCGGGCGCCTGTCAGGAATGAGAACTCGGGCGGCAGAAGGGTGCTACGCGCCGTCGCCGTTGACCTCGCCGGTCAGGTCGCCGAACTCGGCGACGCGCTCGGCGTGGGCGTTGTGTTGATGGATGGACTCGTCGTTGGACTGCTTCATCGTCACCACGGCATCTGCGGGGAGGTCGAAGCGGTCGACGACCCCTTCGGCCATCGCCCGGACGCAGTCCTCGACGAACTTCGCGTCCCGGTGGGACTCGTAGGTCATGTGGTCCTCGTCGGGTCGCTTGGCGAGGTTGTAGATCCGGGCGCTCATCGACTCCCGGGCCACCTCGATGATGCCGTGCAGGTCGACGTCCGGCGAGCCGTCGCTCTCGACGGTGAGGGTGGCGTGGCCGCGCTGTGAGTGGCCGGGCTGGGGGACCTCCTTGAGGAACTGGTCGATGACGCGGTCCTCGACGCCCAGGTCCCGCAGTGTCTCGCGGGCACGGGTGGTCGACATCCCCTGCGAGCAGGGACAGACGGTCATGCCGGTGACCCGGGCACCCACTTCCTCGCGGGTGCCATCGCCGTCGGCGGTCGCCGAGGCGATGATGTCCGCGGTCGACTGGGTCTTGCGGTCCGAGGCCGGCGTGCGCTCGTGGGTGACGTACTCGGCTTCCATCCGGACCTCCGCCCGGGTGGTGTACTCGTGTTTTTCGAGCAGCCGCTCGGCGGCGTCGCCACAGACGTCCTCGACGCGGTAGGCGCGCTCGCTGACCGCGGCCTCCAGGGTCTCGTCGATGACCTCCATGTTCCGGCTCATGTCCGCGCCCTTCCGCCAGGAGGGGAGGTCGACGAACACTTCGAACTCGGCCATCAACACGATCGGGTCGCTGTCGGGGCGCTCGATCCGCACGAGCTTCTCCACGCCGGTGACGCCGACACGGTTGAGCCCGACCGTGACGTCCGGACGCGACGCCTGCACGTCCGGGAGTTGCTGACTCATCACCTCCTAGTTGGCTGGCAGGTGGTTAGTGCTTTCGAAAAAACGGACCCGGCCGACTACGGCTCCGTCCCCGCCCGTACCCGACACGCGTGGGGCGACCGCCTCACTCCTCGACGGTGCCGGCCGCCGGGTCGTCGAGGTCCCGGAACAGGGCGGTGAAGTCGTCGTCGTCGAACTCCGAGACGGTCTTGTCGAGGTCGCGTTTGACCTCGTCGATCCGGGTTTCCAGGGTCTCGAAGGTCTCGTTGTCTTCGAGTTCGGTCCGGGGTTTGTTCGCCAGCAGCGTGGCGTGTTTGGCCGTCAGCGAGTAGTACTCCCGGAGCTTCGACTCGTAGGTCGAGCAGGTGAGTAGCCGCTCGATCGTCTCCAGCAGGTCCTCCCGGGAGACCGGCTTGATGATGTAGTCGTCGAAGGGCATCTCGATGATGTCGAAGTCGGGGTCGACGGCCGTCACCATCGCCACCCGGACGTCCAGCCCGCGCTCGCGGATCGCATCGAGCACCTCGTCGCCGGAGGTGCCGGGCATCCGCCGGTCGAGCAACACGACGTCGACCGAGGCGTCGAGCCGCTCCAGCGCCTCCTGCCCGCCGTAGGCCGTCGTGACGACGTACTCACCGTCGAGCTGTGCCGCGTACGCGTCGGCAACGTCCCGCTCGTCGTCGACGACGAGAACTGTCGCCGGCTCCGTGCCGCTCATTCCTGTCCCAATTGGACCGAACGGTGCAAAAGCGTTCGGGTAGTTCCCGAACGGGAGCCTTTAGCCGGCTGGCGTCCGTACCCGGCGCCATGACACAGCGCGAGACCCGGGAGTGGCCCCTCCGCCGGCTCATGACCGAGGTCGTCGGCTCCGGACACAAGTCCGCCGAGGACATGAGCCGCCCGCAGGCACGGGAAGCGATGGCCCGGATCTTCGAGGGCGACCCCGCCGAGACTACCCTCGGGGCGTTCTGGCTCGCCAACCGCTGGAAGCGGAACACCCCCGAGGAGCTGGCCGCCTTCACCGACGTGATGCGCGAGGAGAGCGTCGAGACCGCCGTCCCCGACTGCGACCCCGTCGACTGCGGCGCCAACTACGACGGCAAGCACACCTCCGCGCTGCTGGGGGTCGCCGCCGGGCTCGTCGCCGCCGCGGCCGGGACGCCGGTGGTCGCTCATTCCGGGGACCGCGTCCCGACCCAGGAGGCCACCGCCTACAAGCACGTGCTCGACGAACTCGGCGTCCGCACCGACCTCCCGCCGGCCGAGAGCGCCGCCATGGTCGACGACGTGGGCTTTGGCTTCTACTACCAGCCCAACTTCAACCCCCTCGTCGACGGCCTCTACGACCGGCGGGCGGAGATGGGCGTTCGGACCTTCATCAACACCGTCGAGACCCTCGCGAACCCGGCCGACGCCGACGTCCACCTCGGGAGTTTCTACCATCTGGCCTTCGCGAAGCGGATCGTCGACACGTTCGGCGAGATGGACTCCCAGGACGTCGGCCGGGTCATCATGTTTCAGGGGCTGGAAGGCTACGACGATATCCGCCCCGGGACGACGGTCGTCGCCGAGTACGACCGGGACCGCACCGGCGAAGACGGCGGCGAGGGCGGGGCCGAAGACGGTGATGACGGCGCCTTCACCGACTACGAGATCGAGACCGCAACCTACGGAATGGACTTCGAGCGCGAGGACCTGGCCGTCGACGACGTGGCCGCCGATTCGGCGCGGCTCACCGAGGAGGTGCTGACTGGCGAGCGCGACGACGACTTCGCGGACGCCGTCGTGCTGAACGCCGCCCTCCGGGTCTACGCCCGCGGCGACGTCGGGAACATCGAGGACGGCCTCGGGCTGGCCCGCAGCGCCATCGCCGAGGGCGGCGCCCAGGACCGGCTGGCTCGCCTCCGGGAGTTCTGATGTCTGCGAACCCTGGTGAACGGTCACCGTCGACCGCTCCGGGCGCCGACGGCGACCCCGAAACGTGGCGCCACGAGACCGCCCACGTCAACGGCGTCAGCCTCCACTACGTCCGCGTCGACCCCGACCCGGCGACCGTCGACGGCGCGACGGAGCCGCCGCTGGTGGTCTGCCTGCACGGCTTCCCGGAGTTCTGGTACGCCTGGCGCCACCAGCTCTCCCCGCTTGCCGACGCGGGCTTTCGGGTCGTCGCGCCGGACATGCGCGGCTACAACCGCTCCTCGAAGCCGGCGGGCGTGGCCAGCTACCGCCCCGGCGAACTCGTGAGGGACGTGCGCGGGCTGGTCGAGGGGCTGGGTTACGCCCGGACCCACCTCGTCGGCCACGACTGGGGCGGGCTGGTCGCCTGGGAGGTCGCGATCCGCGAGCCCGACCTGCTCGACCGGCTGGTCGCGTTGAACGCCCCGCATCCCGAACGTTACCGCCAGGCGCTCCGCCAGTCACCCCGGCAGGTACTCCGGTCGTGGTACGCGGTGGCCGCGCAGGTACCCTGGCTGCCCGAGCGGCTGCTCCGGGCGAACGACCTCGCGGCCGTCGGGCGGATGCTCTCGGATACCGTCCAGCCCGGCGCGTTCAGCGAGGCCGAAATCAGGCGGTACAAGCGCGCGATGGCGACGGAGGGGGCGATGACCGCGGCGCTCAACTACTACCGGGCGCAGTTCCGCGAGGGGGTCGGACGGGAGCTGCGCGCGCTGGTCGGCCGCGACCGGGACACGACGGTGCGGGTGCCGACGATGGTCGTCTGGGGCGAGCAGGACCGGGCGCTCGGGACCGAACTGCTCGACGGGCTCGAGGATTTCGTCCCCGACCTGCGCGTCGAGCGCCTGCCGGAGGCCTCCCACTGGGTCCAGGCCGACGCGCCCGACCGGGTGACCGACCTGCTACTCGATTTTCTGGACTGACGGCGTACGAAGGCCGGGCGGCCGACGCCGCAGCCGCGGTTACGCGGCCCGTTCGGCGGCCGCGACCGCTTCCTCGATGTCCGCGTCGTCGACGTCCCAGTG